>JBHGWS010000145.1:0-4787 GCA_041936745.1 Candidatus Darwinibacter acetoxidans | reverse complement strand
AAAAGCGCAGCCCCAACTTTCGGGATCGTTAACATTTAAGGCTGCAAAAAGGGTGTGCGGGTGCACACCCTTTTTGTGTACCGGCACTTATTGAATTAAGCGGCGGGAGTTGATACCATAGAGGTTAAGTAGTTTCAAGATAAGGATTTGAAAATCATGAATAAACTTGTTGTAGGCATCTTAGCCCATGTGGATGCGGGCAAAACCACCTTATCGGAAAGCATGCTTTATTTAAGCGGCAGGATCCAAAGAATGGGCCGGGTTGATAAACAAGACGCCTATTTAGATACGCACGCCTTGGAAAAGGAAAGAGGCATCACTATTTTTTCTAAGCAGGCCGTCTTTGAATTAGGCAAAAGACAGGTTACCCTTTTAGATACGCCGGGGCATGTGGATTTTTCCGCCGAGATGGAAAGAGTCCTGCATATCTTAGATTACGCCATTTTAGTGATCAGCGGCGCCGATGGTGTGCAGGTCCACACCAAAACTTTATGGCGCCTGTTGCAGCTGCATAAAATACCTGTGTTTATCTTTGTCAATAAAATGGACCAGCCGGGGGCTGAGCCGGCACTGCTGCAGGCATCTTTGGAAGCTGAGCTCAGCAGCCGCTGCACTAGTTTTAATTACGAAAGCCGGCAGGATTTTTTAGAAGAATTGGCCCTGCGCGACGAAAAGCTCACCGACGCCTATTTAGCAACGGGCAGCATCAGCGGGCAGCAGATTAAGAACGCCATTTTAGAGCGGCGGCTCTTTCCCTGTTTTTACGGCTCCGCCTTGAAATCTTTCGGCGTGGCGGAATTTTTGCGCGGTTTGGCCCAATATACTGTAAGCCCAACTTACCCGGCCCAATTCGGTGCGGAAATCTTCAAGGTTTCACGGGATGAACAGGGTAACCGCTTGGCACACATGAAAATCGTCGGCGGCAGCCTCACTGTCAGAGATGAACTTAAGGGGCCCGCCTGGCAGGATAAAGTTACGCAGATCCGCGTTTATTCCGGGAACAAATTTGAAACCGTTCCCCAAGTTGATGCAGGTTCTGTCTGTGCCGTCACCGGTTTGGCCAAGGCCCGGCCCGGCCAGGGCCTTGGCGTTGGCGCCGGTTTTGGCCCGCCGGTTTTAGAACCGCTCCTTTCTTACAGGGTGATTACGCCAAAGGGTTACGATCCGCAGGAAATCTTACCTAAGCTGAATGAAATTGAAGAAGAACAACCGGAATTGAATGTCGTTTGGCAGAAGGAACTGCAGGAAATACAGGTTCAGATCATGGGCGAAGTACAGCTGGAAATTATCCAAAGCATGATGCTAAAGCGCTTTGGGGTTAAACTCTCTTTTGATGAAGGCCGGATACTCTACAAAGAGACAATCACCAAGACAGTGGAGGGAGTGGGCCATTTTGAGCCGCACGGGCATTACGCCGAAGTCCACCTTCTGCTTACGCCGGGAAAGCGGGGCAGCGGCCTTAAGTTTTCTAAAAATTTAAGTGAAGACATTTTGGCGGTGAATTGGCAGAACCAAATCATCTCTAATCTGAAAGAAAGGACTCATAAAGGAGTCCTTACCGGCGCGCCTATCACCGACATTGAAATAACTTTAGTGGGCGGCAGGGCCCATAAAAGCCATACGCGGGGGGGAGATTTTCGGGAGGCCGCTTTTCGCGCTTTGCGCCAAGGCTTAAAACAAGCGGGCAGCATTCTTTTGGAGCCCTACTACAATTTTCGGCTGGAAGTTCCGGAAGATGCCATCGGCCGGGCCATGACGGATGTTGCCAATATGGAGGGGGAGTGCCAAATTGCGGGCCCAAGCGGTGAGTTGGCGGTGCTTAAGGGCAGTGCGCCGGCGGCAAACATGCGCAATTACCAGCAGGAAGTCCGGGCCTATACCAAGGGGTTGGGCAGGCTCTTTAGTGACTTCGCCGGCTATCGGCCCTGCCGCAACGCAGAAAAAATAATAGGGGAAATTGGCTACGATTCGGAAAAGGATTTAGAAAATCCCACAGGATCGATCTTTTTTGCCCAAGGCTCAGGATTTTTCGTACCCTGGGATGAAGTAAAAGAGCATATGCATATACCGGCTTACCTGGACGAAAAAGAAGAGGTAAGCCCCGCGCCCGCGCCCATTCAAAGAAGGTTTCATGAACCGGAGGAAATTGACTACGACCTTTTGGCCAGGACGGTCAGTGCCAACCGGGGCAAAAAGCGGAGTTGGAAAAAGCATAAAAGCAAAACAGAAGCGGAAAAAATTGAAGAAAACAAAGAAGCAAAAGAGGAATATCTGTTAGTCGACGGCTACAACATCATCCACGCTTGGCCCGAGCTTAAGGCGTATGCCCGGGAGAGTATTGACGTGGCCAGGCTGAAGCTTTTGGATGCCTTAGCCAGCTATAAAGGAGTTAGCAGCGGCACCATCATCGTCGTTTTCGATGCCTATCGGGTGGCGGGCAGGCGGGAGGAGATCATGGATTATCATAACATTCATGTGGTCTTCACCAAAGAGGCTCAAACTGCCGACGAGTATATTGAAAAGTTTGCTTACGGCCGAGGGGAGAAATATAATATAAGTGTTGCTACTTCCGATGGTTTACAGCAGATCATCATTAGGGGCGCGGGCTGCAGGCTTGTCTCCGCCGGTGAACTGAAAGAAGAGGTGGAACAGGCTTTAGCCAACACCCGCCGCTTATATTATAATAAGCAGAGAGGCGGCAGGGCTTTTTTAGCGGAAATCTTATCGCCCGATTTCAAAGCCGATGCCAAAAAGATCAAGGGCCAAGAATAGACTGCCGCAAGAAAGCAGGTGTGCTTATGGATTTCAGGCAGCTAGAATCATTTGTGGAAATAGCGAAGCGCAACAGCTTCACTAAAGCCGCAGAACATTTATTTCTTTCACAGCCCACCCTCACCGGGCATATCCAGGCTTTGGAAAACAAGTTGGGAACGGCCCTTTTTAACAGGGCGGGCAAGAAAATCACCTTAACTAAAGCAGGTGAACTTTTTTATAACCACGCCGTCAACATGCTTAATATGAGGGAGCAGGCCTATTTTTCCCTGGGCCAATACCAAGGCAGGCTGGCGGGCGAGTTAGCCATTGCCGCCAGCACTGTTTTGCAGAACTACCTGCTGCCGCGGCTTTTGACGGAGTTTAATAAAAAATATCCCGAGATCACGTTTGAATTAAGGCGTTTTGACAGCGAAGATGTTATTGCCGCTATTATTTCAGGCAGCATGGATTTCGGTTTTGTGGGGACAAGCGCTGCCTACCCGGAACTGGAAATGACCAGGCTCTGCGCTGATGAACTGGTCTTGATTGCTTCACCGCAGGAATCGTTGGCGGGGGGTGCTGCCAAAAGACTGACCTGGGATGAGATTAAGGATAAAAAATTTATCATCCGGGAGCGGGGCTCCGCCACGCGGGAGCTGTTCGTTTCTGCGTTGGCCGCCAAAGGCATTGACTGGGAAGAGATAAATATCGTGGCCAGGGTTGAAAGCCCCAATACCATTAAACAGTGCGTGCGGCATGGTTTGGGTGTAGCCGTCCTCTCCCGCCGGGTGGTTGAGGAAGAAATAGAGTTAGGCCTGCTGCAGGGTTTTGAACTGGCTGATTTAGATCTGGTGCGCCAATTTTATTTTCTCAACCATAAAAACAGGGTTTTAGATCCCATCTCCCGCGCTTTCAAAGATTTTACCCGGCAATATTTCAGTTAGGCAAGGGCTTGATAGGTAGAGCCGATAGAAAACATTTTTGCATAGGAAGACTCTATTTAACAATAAACTAAGCCCCCGCTATAATGAAACCTGAAGCGGGCTAAAAAAAGCCGGCCGGCAGGCGGGATGCCGGTTGGGGCGGAGGTGGCAGACTTTGGAAAAAATCAGGTTAACGCAGATGACCAAAAGCGCGGGTTGAGCAGCGAAGCTAAGCCCTGAGGCTCTGGCTCAGGTTCTGAGCCGGTTACCCGTTTTTACAAATGAAAATCTGCTTGTCGGTTTTGGCACTTCGGATGATGCAGCCGTTTACAAGTTAAATGACGAGCAGGCGGTTGTTTTAACTACGGATTTCTTTACGCCCGTAGTGGATGATCCCTATACTTTCGGCCTGGTGGCCGCGGCCAATTCCTTAAGCGATATTTACGCCATGGGGGCTGCGCCGGCCGTTGCCTTAAACATAATCTGCTTCCCCGCCGATTTACCTTTGGCGGTTATGGAGCAGATCTTAAAAGGCGGCGCCGCTAAAGTTCGCCAGGCGGGCGCTGTTTTGGCAGGGGGCCACAGCGTGGAAGATCCGGAGCCGAAATACGGCTTGGCCGTGATGGGACTTGTCCACCCCGAGAAAATGTTTGCTAATTCGCGGGCCGAAGTTGGCGATCTTTTAATTTTGACCAAGCCTTTAGGCCTGGGAATTTTGAATACGGCAATTAAGGCCGATCTTTTAAGTACTGAGGCAATTAACGAAGCTGTCGCCACGATGGCTTATCTCAACAAAGACGCGGCTGCCGCCGCCCGAAAGGTCGGTGTGGTCGGCTGCACCGATATAACCGGCTTTGGCCTTTTGGGCCACGCTTTGGAGCTGGCGGAAGCAAGCGGCGTTTCGCTGGAAATTTGGGCGGGGGAAATACCGATCTTAAATGAAAGCATAAGGTTGGCCAAAGAGGGGATTATACCGGGCGGCGCTTACCACAATGCGGGCTTTATCAAAGGGAAAGTACACTTTGCGGAAGATGTTGAGCAGGCGTACCGCGATATTATGCACGATCCCCAGACCTCCGGCGGCCTTTTGATAGCCGTACCCGAAGAAAA
>JBHGWS010000144.1:0-37782 GCA_041936745.1 Candidatus Darwinibacter acetoxidans | reverse complement strand
AAAAACGGGATCCAGCCGTTTTCCGGCTCTAAATCAGAGCCGCTTAAGGCCATCAGCCGGCGCACGGCATAAAGGCAGCCCACTAATTTTTCAGCTTCAAAGGCCAAGTGCAGCCCCTTAGGATCAAAATTTCCGTCCAGTAAAACCAAGTTGCGGAAGCGCTCACTCTTGATTGGATCAACTGTTAGTGTGTCATTCCATAACTGTACAATTTCAATCTCATCGCCACCTGTGTACGTGCGATATGTGATCATTTTTATCCCCCATCTTCTGCCGTAGTTTACTAACTTAATATTTCTCCGTCTTAGTGCATTATCCTTTTTCATAAACCTTTTTTAGTAAAAATATTTTTCTCTGCTAAACTCCCTGCTGCAGGGGCTGCAGTGCCGTTTGATCTATCTTAGGTAAAATTGTTTTATTAAAATTATGTTTTCGGGGAAGGAATTTCGTCAAATGCATTGAAACAATAATTAAGACGAAAGGGGTGGATCTTCGGTGAAAGATCAAAGCGTACCCGAAACAGCCATCCAACGCCGCATCAATTGGCGGAAAATTAAAATTAACTGGCAGCTGTATCTGCTCTTGGCACCGGCAATCATTTATTTCGCCGTTTTTAAGTACTACCCCATGTATGGGCTGCAGATAGCCTTTAAAAATTTTCGGGCCGTTGATGGGATTTGGGGCAGCAAATGGGTCGGTTTACGCCATTTCCAACGCTTTTTTAACTCGTACTATTTCTGGGACCTTATCCGCAACACTCTTTTAATCAACCTTTACGGTTTGGCGCTTTTTCCCTTAAGCATTATTGTAGCCCTCTCGCTCAACGAGCTGAAAAACGGGTTTTTCAAGAAGATGGCCCAAACCATTACCTACGCTCCCCACTTTATTTCAACCGTTGTCATTGTGGGGATGATCATTGCCTTTTTGGATCCGGCCAAAGGCATCGTCAATAATTTTCTTAAAATGATAGGTTTAGGCCCCGTCCGCTTTATGACGGAGCCGGGTTGGTTTAAATCAATTTACGTCTGGTCTGGCCAGTGGCAGAACCTCGGTTGGAGCGCCATTATTTATCTGGCTGCCCTGGCAGGCGTCGATCCCCAGCTGCACGAGGCGGCAAAAATTGACGGGGCGACGCGCCTGCAGAGGATCTGGCATATTAATATCCCGAGCATCCTGCCGACGGTCATTATTCTTTTAATCTTAAGCATGGGCAGCATGTTTTCCATTGGGTTTGAAAAGATACTGCTGATGCAGAATCCCTTAAACTTGGAATCCTCCCAGGTTATTCAAACTTATGTTTACGAAGCGGGCCTTTTACACGGCCAGTACGCTTACTCAACGGCCATCGGCTTTTTCAACTCCGTTGTTAATTTAGTTATTCTGCTTTTCTTTAATCGCTTAGCCCGGCGGACAGGAACCAGTTTGTGGTAGGAGGTGGTGGCATGGGCACATCAAGAGTGGATCCGGACCGCGTTTTCGATATCTGCAACAAAATATTGGTCTGGTTTTTTATCCTAGTTATCCTTTACCCTTTAATTTACATTGTCAGCGCTTCATTCAGCGACCCTTATTTCGTCAACTCGGGGCAGATGTGGCTTTTTCCCAAAGGGTTTACGACGGAAGGCTACAGGCGGATTTTTCAAAGCAGGGAAATCCTGATCGGCTACCGCAACACAATCTTTTATACCTTATTGGGCACTTTCATTAACTTGGCCGTAACGCTGCCCGCAGCTTACGCACTTTCCCGCACGGACCTGGTGGGCCGGGGCATTATTATGGGCCTCTTTACATTCACCATGTTCTTTGACGGCGGCCTGATCCCCACTTACCTTTTGGTACGGAATCTGGGCATGATTAACACCATCTGGTCCATGGTTTTACCGGCAGCGGCTTCCATGTGGAACATTATTGTCACCATGACGTTTTTTAGGGTTAACATACCGCCGGGGTTGGAAGAAGCGGCGGAAATTGATGGGGCTTCGCACATCAGGATCTTCTTCCAAATTATTATACCTCTCAGTGCACCGATTATCGCGGTTATGGCCCTGTTTTACGGCGTCGGCCATTGGAACCAATTCTTCGGCGCTTTGATTTACCTGCAGGATCGGGTACTTTGGCCCTTACAGCTGTTTTTGAGGGAAATCTTGATTCAGCAGAAAGTAATGACGGAACTGATGCAGCAGCGCGGCGCAGTGGAAGCACTGCAGGAGCATGCCCGCATCGCCGATATAATCAAGTATGCGATTATGATTGTCTCGTCCGCGCCGCTTTTGATTATTTATCCCTTCCTACAGCGTTTCTTTGTCAAAGGTATCTTGATTGGCTCGATAAAAGAATAAAAGAAAGGGGCGAAAGCAAAAACTTAATATTGTGCGACACTGTTAATAGGATAAAAAATTTAAGAAAGGGGCAATTTCATGAAACTCGCAAGGATGTTATCTCTTGTATTGGCCGTAATGCTGATTGGGAGCATGCCAATTTTCGCTTATTTCAACGAAACCGGCTATCCCATCGTGGATGAACCAATTACCTTGGAAATGATGGGCCGCCGCTCACCCATCCAACCGGCGTGGGAAGACATGGGCTATTTCCAAGAGATGGAGAAATTGACCAATATTAAATTCAAGTTCCGCACCGCAGCAGGTGACGACTATACCCAAGCCAAACAGCTGGCCTTTGCCAGCATGGACCTGCCCGATCTGTTCTTCGGCGGCGAGTTAAGCGCCAATGATGAAGCGGATTACGGCAGCCAAGGGATTTTAATACCCCTGGAAGATTTAATCGAGAAGTATGCACCGAATTTCAAGAAAATAATTGAGGAAGAACCGGCAATCAGAGCATCTATTACGGCACCGGACGGGCATATCTACGCTCTTCCCGGCATTGACCGCAACATCACCTCCAAAACGCCGATCATGTGGCTGAACGGCGCCTGGCTTGAGGCATTGGGCGCGGATAAACCGGCAACAATGGATGAGTTCTACGAGCTTTTGAAAGCCTTTAAAGAAGAAAACCCGGGCAACGTAGATGAAGTCATTCCCTTGACGGCAGCCAATGCCACCGAATTAAGGACAGGGCTTTTGGCCAATTTCGGTATCGTCCAGGATGGCGGCATCTACGAAGATGACGGCGTAGTTAAACTTGCTTGGATCCAACCAGAATACAAAGAATATCTAAAATACATGAACCGCTTGTACGAAGAAGAACTTTTGGACAACCAGATGTTCTCTCACACTTGGGAGCAGTTCATCGCCAAAGGCAGGCAGGTAGGCGTCCTTTCCACCTGGCCCATCGTTATGGTAGGTTTCCACGATGCCAGCGAAGCAATGAATTACCCCGTGCTGCCGCCTATGACAAGCGCAACGAATGATAAGAAAATGACGATTGAAATCAGCGATATCAGGCGCGGCAGGGCAGCTATCACCGTTGCCAACAAATATCCCGAAGCGACCATGCGCTGGATTGACCATGCCTACTCCGAAGAAGGCACCTTGCTGGCCCGCCTGGGCATTGAAGGCAAAACCTATATTTGGAACGAGCAGGGCCAATGGGTACTTCTGGCTGACGAAGGCTTAAGCACAACTCAAACCAATGCCAAGCACGCCATCGGCGTGGGGACGAACGTACCTATGGTATTAACTCGGGAATTCTTCGAAAAAGAAGGGGACAACCCGACCATTCTGGCCATTTACGAATGGATCATCGAAGAACTCCATCCCTATGCTAAAATGCCCTATCCTTTGGTCTACTTCACCGAGGATGAAATCGACACCATTAACATGTATCAACTGGATATTGACACCTTCTTCCAGCAGATGGAAGCTAAATTTATCACAGGTGCCGAATCCATTGAAAAAGGCTGGGACAACTATGTGAAAACTATGAACAGCCTGGGGGTTGCTGAGTTCGTCGGTGCTTACCAATCCGCTTACGATCGTTGGGCAAAAGCACGCTAAACGCAATCAAAGCCCCCGCCGAGCCGGGGGCTTTTTTAGGAGGTCTTACATGCGATTTTTCCGCTACAGAAAACCGTCTTTAAAAACCACAATAGGCGTGACGAAAGCCAAGAAGCGGCTGAAAAAGAAAGTTGGTATAACTAAAGCCTTAAAACCCCTGCGGGCACCAACTAATTTGCGCCGCCGGCTGAAAAGGAAAGCGGGCTATTATTCGCCGCCCGCCAGGCTTTTGCGCAAGGGTAGGTTTAGAACACCCTTTGGCCGCCGCTGACTACCAGGTCAAAATCGCTCCGTCCACTCTGCTCTCCGACCCGCCGACATAGACCCCCTCTTTATTCCGCAGGATAATCTGCCCGCGCCCATAACCTGTGTTATCTGCCGTAACGGTAATTTCATGGCCCCTGTTTTCTAAACCGGCCGCAATTTCCTGCTTTAGGGTGTTTTCCAAGTCCACTTTTTTGCCTTTCTTCCACTGCCAGCGCGGGGCATCCAAAGCGGCCTGCGGATTGTGGTTGAAATCGGCTAAATTCATGACTACCTGGACATGGCCCTGCGGCTGCATAAAGCCGCCCATAACGCCAAAGGGCCCCAGAGGCTTGTTGTTGCGCGTCAAAAATCCCGGGATAATTGTGTGGTACGATTTTTTGCCCGGGGCAAGCGCGTTGTCGTGTTCGGGATTGAATGAGAAGTTATGGCCCCGATTTTGCAGTGCAACACCGGTACCCGGCACAACCAAACCTGAGCCGAAGCCCATGTAGTTGCTTTGAATGAAAGAGACCATGTTCCCTTCCTCATCAGCTGTCACTAAATAGACGGTGCCGCCGGGCTGCTCTCGGGAAGGCAGCGGTGTTAAGGCCGTTTTGCCGATTCTCTGCCTCTTCTCATCGCTCCAGGCATCTGAAAGCAGATCTTCAACTTTAACTTTCATATACCTGGGATCGGTAACATACCTTTGGGCATCTTCAAAGGCCAATTTCACCGCTTCAATCTGCTTGTGATAGGTATCCAAAGAGTCCTTTTCTTTAAATTCAAAGCCCTTTAGGATATTCAAAGCCATTAAAGCCACAATGCCTTGGCCGTTGGGGGGAATCTCCCAGACTTCCAAGTCGCGGTATTTCACGGAAATAGGTTCGACCCACTCCGCTTGGTAATCCGCCAAATCTTCCTGCCGGATAAAACCGCCGTGCTTTTTGGAAAAAGCATCGAGTTTTTCTGCAATTACACCTCTGTAAAATGCCGCCCCGTTTGTTTCAGCAATAAGCTGAAGTGTCTTGGCGTGATCGGGCAGCCTGATCATTTCCCCGATCTTGGGGGCTCGGCCCTTAGGTGCAAAAGTTTCAAACCACGGTTTAAACTCTTCCCCTTTTAAATTTTTCTTGTAAATATCGAAGGCCCGCTGCCAGTTTTTTGCCAAGATTACGGAAGCGGGAAAGCCTTCTTCAGCATATTTGATGGCGGGAGCCAAAATCTCCGTTAAGGGCAGGCGCCCAAAGCGCTTTGCTAAGGCGGCCCAACCTTGCGGCGCGCCTGGCACATTCACCGGCACAAAGCCGAACCTTGGTATTTCCTCATAGCCCTGCTTTTTCAGTTTATCGATGGAAATACCCAAAGGCGCCGGCCCACTGGCGTTAAGGCCGTAAAGCTCATCTCCCATTGAGAGGATGGCAAAAGCATCACCGCCGATCCCATTTGAGGTCGGTTCGGTGACCGTCAGGCAGGCAGCCGCAGCAATTGCCGCATCTACGGCATTGCCGCCTTTTTTTAGTATTTCCATCCCCGCTCCCGCGGCCAAAGCCTGCGAAGTTGCAACCATACCTGATTTACCGTATACCGGGTATTTAATGCAGGTATAGGGACAATCATAAGCATCGAATTTCAAAGTTCTTACCCCCTGTTATGTTTTTCTCCCTGGTACATCAGCCAGCTCCTTTCCCCAACTATTCAGCTTCTAATGTAAATCACCTGCTCAACTTGTACTGAAATCTGTTGTGAAGGTGAAGATAATATGATATATTTTCCTCGGGAGGCTGTTGATTGTGGCTAAACTACAATTTTTGAACAAATTCGTCGAGCTGCATTTGATCGAGCAGTCAAAATTTGCAGAAAAACAACCGGCCGATGACACTGAAAAGGAGAGCACCTCCGAATCGGCCGATGAAAGCGATCAGCAAGCGAAACAAAGGGGAAAAACCGGGGAACCGGGGCCGGAGGCGGAAACTGAGGACAGTGCTGTTGGGCAGGATGATTTCGTCAAAATCAAAGCTAAAATTCAGTTTGTGAATTCCGATTCTATAGGCCTTGTCTGCGGCCCTGAATCTGCTTCTTTGGTGAAAGGAATTAATTTCGAACAGCACTTGGTCTTTGTAGATGTCTACGAAGGGCCGGATATTATAGCCGGTTTCAGCTCCATCGTGACCAAACACTGGGTCGATCCACTAAAGGGGATAAGCACGCTTTACATAAATTATCCGAAGAACATCCATTCACGCCTGTTTCCCGCCGCCGAGCGGCACAAGATCAAAATACCCGCTTCCCTGCATATTGTCTCCAGGTCGGGACAGATTTTAGCCCGGGAAATCAGGCAGCGGGCGATTCCCATTGTAATTCGGGATATCAGTGAAACGGGCGCCCAAATCCTTTCGGAGTTGAGATTATCAGACCTCTTTCACGTTTCCCTCAACTTTAAATTGCAAAAGCAGGATTTCGAAGTTTTAGCGGAAATTGTTTGGGCCCAAACAGCGGACAAGTACTATCTTTACGGTTTAAGGTTCTTAAACATAGATCTGACGGCTGCAAGAGCAATCCGAAACTTATCTTTAGGGATCACGGAGAAACTCATTGAAGGTTAAAAGCCGCAAGAAAAAAGGCCCTTCCCAGAAGAGCCCTTGTAATTTAACCCGCCAATTCAGAAAGGCGCAAGTCCCGCGTATTGGGATCAGTCTTCAGCAGCCAAAAGTGCCAGGCACTTAAAACAAGGCCTTTTAAAATGCTGGAGATACTGATCGCCCACCAAACCCCGTTTAAACCAAGGCTTGTTGAAGAAAGCCAGAGGGCGCCGGGGATTCTTAAAAAGTTAAAAACAATGCCCACAATGGAAGGGGGGAAAGTTTTACCCCTGCCGATAAATGCCCCGGCGGTCAGTATTTCCACAGCCATCCAAAACTGCGATAGACCTAAGATCCTCAGGTAAACAACGCCGATTTTGATCGTTTCTTCTTCCGGTATGAAGATAGAAAAGACCGGCCCGGCACCTAAGGTTAAAAGCAGAGTGGCGAAAATGCCAATGATGGCAACAATGCCCAAACCGACAAAATACCCTTTATAAACTCTGTCCCATTTTTTGGCCCCGAAATTTTGCCCCACAAAAGCACTCATGGCCGCCTGAAAGCCCCCCGCTGTCATCCAGGAGATCGACTCAATCTGCGAACCGACTTTTTGGACCGCAATGGGCGCCGGGCCCCATTCAGCGATAATCCGGGCCACAATCATGGCGATAGTCGTGAAGATTGCACTCTGCACGGCTACGGGCAGGCCCATCTGCGTAATCTTTTTTAAATGGGCCCAAGCGGGCCTTTTAAAAAGCTGTAGATCGGCAAAAAGATCCGGCCGCCGCCTCGCCTCCCGAACAAAGATCAAGGTCACCGTCAGCTGAGCAATTACCGTTGCTATCGCTGCCCCCGCCACTTCCAGGCGGGGAAAAGGACCGACGCCTAAAATCAGCAGCGGATCTAAAATAATGTTTAAAAACAGCCCAATCACGTTGATCCTAAAAGGCGTTTTACTGTCACCGGAACCATTGAAGATAGCAGTAAAAACCGGGTTGACAGTATAAAAGACCATGCCCAAAGAGACAATTACCAAATAAGAAATTGCGTTGCCTTCAATTTCGGCACCCAAGCGGTAAAAACCCATGAGCGGCCGGCGGAAGGCAATTAAGAAGGCGCCGTAAACTAACGCTAAAAAGACAATCATCTGCAGGCTGTGCCGCACATATTCTTTAATGCCTGCCTTGTCTTCCCGACCGATGGATTGGGCTACGCCAACCTCAGCACCGATTTTGGGGATCGTGATTACCGCCATGGCAAGCCACGTGAAAAAGCCCGCGGTGCCCACGGCGGCAACTGCTTCGGAACCAACCCTGCCCACCCAGATCATATCCGTCAAGTTATAAGCCATCTGCACAAACGACGTCC
Source organism: Candidatus Darwinibacter acetoxidans (assembly GCA_041936745.1). Lineage (GTDB taxonomy): Bacteria > Bacillota > Limnochordia > Darwinibacteriales > Darwinibacteriaceae > Darwinibacter > Darwinibacter acetoxidans_A. Next base: position 29,633 of record JBHGWS010000144.1, on the reverse strand, counting down.
CAATAATCGGCATGGCCAGCCGAATTAAAGCATTTAAAATGTTCCCCTCAGTTAAGTTAAGCGATCTTTCCATCTCGTTCTCCTATACCTATTTTTACATGACATCTTTTTCAAAGAGATATGTTTTAAAAGACATCTTTTTAAAACACATCTCCTATCATATCACATTTTGCCTGCTTAGACGGTTAAACTTGCTTCGGATGACAGAGCTAACCTATTCGAAGGTTCCTTTAACCACAACTTCGCCATTTTCCATCATGACCTGCCCTCTGGCTATAACTCCTTCGATCGACAAGTCTTGCCGCAAAAGAAGAATGTCCGCATCTAAACCGGCCTTCAGCCTGCCCTTTTTGTTTTCTAGTTCCAAGGCTGCCGCGGCATTCGCCGTTACCAAGCTGAGAGCCTTGGTGATTCCCATTTCTTCTCTTGCCGCCAAGGCTTTGATAAGCCCATGCAAAGTGTCCATAGAAGCCGCTTCTAAGCCGATAATTTCGTTTCTTTCATTCCACTTGGGGAAACTGCCGTTAGAATCTGAACTCAACGTAATCTTGTCTAAAGGGGCCCCCGCTTTAACTGCCTCAATCACGGTATCAGCGCCCGCCTCAGCATCAACACTTGCGGTGAAGTCAATATAACCGCCCATTTTCGCGAATTTAACAGCGGCCTCCCGCAGATTGCTCACATGCGTGGGCCGGAAATGTTTAATGGGCAGCTCCGTTTCTTGCACGATTTCAAAAATGAGATCCAACTGCTCTTTGCCCCTGCCCGTATGGAAAGTTATAATCCCCGGCTTGCCGCTCATTAAAGAAGCCAAACGCACATCACTGGCCAGCCTAATGAGTTCCTGCTTGGTAACGTGGGAGCTGCGGTGATCTGAAATGGCTATTTTGACACCGATCACTTCTTGGATGTACGCTATGTCTTTTTTGAGATCCCCCGTCAGCGTCAGCGAAGGGTATGCATAGGAGCCGGTCAAGCAGTAAGCGGTAATTCCTTCTTCGTTTAAGCCCTTAGTTTTCGCCACCAAATTTTCAATGCTTCTGGTCAGGCCGTCTGTGCCCAAAAGGCCAACTACAGTTGTTACCCCCGCTTTAATGCATTGGCTTAACTGCAGCTCGGGCAGGCGGGTTTTAAAGCTGCCCTCCCCGCCGCCGCCCGTGATATGGACATGCTGATCGATATACCCGGGGACGGCTGAAAGGCCTTCGCCCCTGATCCGCCGGGCCGTAGGGTAAGATTTAGCGAGCCCCGCGCCCACGTCAATGATCTTTTCGCCGCAGAAAACAATGTCACCTACGCCCAGATCAGCCGGTTCGTAGATTCGTACATTTTCAATGATAGTTAACAATTACCTCACTCCCGTTTTTTAAGATGTTTCTCCCCTTCCCGAACACTGAGCCGCTCCATCTTGGAGCCGTGCTCTATAAGAAAATCCCGCACCCAATCGGGCCGAAGTTTACTGTATTCCCGCAAACTCCAGCCGATAGCTTTGGCTATAAAAAATTCTGTTTCTCCGACGTTGTTAAGAATAATCCTCTCTAAAAGCCTCTCGTCCGTCTTTTCCCCGCGGGGAAGCTGGTGGATGATGGCCGCGCGCCTCAGCCAAATATTTTTTGCCGTGCTCCATTCCAGGATCGTTTCAGTCACACTTGGATAAACAACCGCTATTTCGCCCACCAGCTTGCTTAAGGTATCACACGTATCCCACCAAGATTTTTTTGTGATAAGGGTTTTTAAGTGGCGAATATCCCCGGGCTCTAAGATTTTCTTCAGGCGGTGTAGATAATCTGAAGCCAAATACTGAAACTCCCTTTCCGGCAGCTCCCAGCACTTAAAAACAAACTCCCAATCCACCGAATCTTTATCAACTTCCGCCAAAAACTCCCGGCTCAACTTACGCCGCCTTGCTGTTTGGATGCCTAAAAAGGCAAATTGATGCCGCATGTAGGCACTCATACCTGCGGCCTTTTTGGGATCAGACGCTGATCTTAAAATACTGAAAATGTCCACGGCTTCCCCCCTGCAACAATCACCTATAATCTGCATTCTCTAAAGCGGCGGCCACTCCTGCCGGCGGTAAGTTCAGCGGGGCCCCAAATCTTTTTCGAATTTCTCCGTTAAACGCCGGGGCCAATCACTGAGGGCCCTTAAGCGGCCGAAGAAAAAGCGCAAATTTGCGGGCTCCTCAACAAATTTTAAACCGCCGATCAGTTTTCTGTTGGCGTAAAGCCAAGTAACCCGATCAATAGTGTATTTAACCTGCGAAAGAGAGTAAACCCGCCGAGGCAGAGCCAAGCGTAAAAGCTCCAAATCAGCTAAAGGCTCACGGCCCTGGGCATCTCTTTGTTCACTCATAGTGCCCCGCTCCATGCCCCGTATGCCTCCCGCCAAGTAAAGGGCGGCGGCCAAAGCGCCTGCGGGATACTCTCTCTGCGGCAGGTGGTCTAAAAACTTACGGGCGTCAAGATGGCAGCCTAAGCCCCCCGCCGGTGTGACAACGGGGATTCCCCGTTTATCTAATTCTTCCACCATATAATGAATGAACTGAGGCCCTTGGCTGATCATATCTTCGTCCATCGTTTCTTCCAAACCTACAGCTATTGCCTCCATCTCCCGCACGGACATCCCGCCGTAAGTTAAAAAGCCTTCGTAGAGAGGAACCAATTCCCTAAGTTTTAGGTAAAGATCCTCGCTGTTAGTACAGATCCCGCCGCCGCGGGCACAGCCCAGTTTACGGGCGGAGAAATAGAGGGCGTCTACCAGGCCGCTGATTTCAGCGGTGATCTCCCTGATGCTTAAATGATGGCAGGCTTTTTCCCGCTTTTTGATAAAATAGAGGTTATCGGCCAAGAGGCTGGCATCCAGGATTAATAAAACGTTGAAGCGGTCGCAAATCTCCCTGACCGCCGCTAAATTTTCCAAAGAAAACGGCTGGCCGCCAATAAGATTGGCGCCCGCTTCCATGCGCACAAAGGCAATTTTCTCCCGGCTGTTTTCCGCCAGGCACGACTCCAGTTTTTCCAAATCCATATTCCCCTTGAAAGGATGTGTACTGGCAGTCTCCAAGGCTTCATCGATATACAGCTCGGGCATTTCGCCCCCATTCAGCACAACGTGGGCTTTAGTTGTGGTGAAGTGATAGTTTGTCGGTACCAGACTTTTCGGCTTGACTAAAATCCGGCTTAAAATGTTTTCGCAGGCGCGGCCTTGGTGGGCCGGGAGAAAATATTTTGTCTTGAAAATATCGCGGCAGGCCGCTGCCAACCTGGTAAAGGTAGCCGACCCGGCATAGCTGTCATCTGCCGTGTCCATTGCCGCCTGCTGCCTGTCGCTCATGGCATTGACACCGCTGTCCGTCAATAAATCCAAGAAAATATCGACATTTTTGAGAAGGAAGGTATTAAACCCCGCTTCCTCTATCGCGGCCAGGCGCCGCGCCACGGGTACCAGCTCCAGCTTTTGCACAATTTTTGTTTTGTGCATTTCCAGTGGAATTTGTTCGTTGTTGAAAAATTTGATTTCGGTCATTTTCTCCACTCCTTAATTTTTTCAAACAAAAAAGCCGTCCTGCAACAGGACGGCTGCGGCCGCGGTACCACCTGATTTAATCCATCTGGGGATTCTCTCTAGGGAGCCATCACTCCCGCAGCCGTTAACGCCGGCACACGTCACGGCCTACTTTGATTTCAGCCGGAGACTCCGGGGTGTAACTTCGGCTTCAGGCAACTGCAGGCTTGCACCAACCGCCTGCTCTCTTAGAGCTGTTTCTGAAACTTACTTTTTCCCCTTCAACGTCTTTCGTTTTGTTTGAATTAAAAATAGTATATGGCGCCGGCTGCCGCTTGTCAATGGGAAAGTTTACGGGGTGGGGAAATTTACCTACGGCTGAAATACTTAACCATATTTAGAAAACCTTCCCCGGGTTCAAAATATTGTGGGGGTCAAAGACTTCTTTAATTCCCCTCTGCAGTCCGATTAATGTCTCGCCCAGATCATCGATTAAATACTGCCTTTTGGACAAACCTATGCCGTGTTCACCGGAAATCTGCCCGCCCAATTCACTGCCCTTAACATAAAGCTTAGTCATCATTTCTTCCATCTTTCCCTGCCAAAGCTCTTTGTCAAGCCCATCGCGTAAAATGTAAATGTGGGTGTTGCCATCGCCGGCATGGCCGAAACTGCAGGTGCGAACACCGTACTCTTTTTCTAATTCCTTGGTGTACTCAACTAAAGCTGCAATTTTATCCCTGGGTACAACAATATCGACTTCATTCATATCGCTTTCTGCCTTTAAAGCTTCCAAAAAGGCATCGCGGGCAGCCCAAATGCCTTCCTGCCTTTCAGGGGTATCGGCAATCAAAACATCTTCCGCACCCTCCTGCAGGCAGATCTCAGCGGCAACTTGATACAGTTCTTCCAATTCCCGGGCACCGGCCCCGTCAAAGCGCAGTAAAAGGTAAGCGGGAGCTGTTTTATGGGGGAAAGATCTCCCCAAATATTTTTCCGCGCTTAAGATAACGTCTCTTTCCATAAATTCAACTGCCTGCGGTATCAGGCGGCTTCTGATGATTTTAGGCACGGTACCGATCGCCTGTGCCAGCGATGGAAAGGGTACCAGAAGGCTGAGCACCCTCTGGGGCAGGGGCAGCAGCTTTACTGTAATTTTGGTAATTATGCCTAAAGTGCCTTCTGAGCCGATCATTAAATGAAGTAAGCTGTAACCGGAAGAGTTCTTGGCGATCTTGCCGCCCAAGTTTACTAGCTCACCGTTGGGCAGAACAACTTCCAAACCGATGACGTGATCTCTTGTCACTCCGTATTTAACAGCCCGCATGCCCCCTGCGTTGGTAGCAACGGTACCGCCAACGGCGGCACTTTTTTCACCGGGATCCGGTGCATAAAAGAAACCAATCTTTTCTACTGCTTCTTGGAAGTCCAAAAGCACCACGCCAGATTCAACGGTTGCCGTTAAGTTATCTGCATCGATTTCTAAAATGCGGTTCAGCCTGGCGGTGGAAAGGAGAATGCCGCCGTGGATGGCAACGCAGCCGCCGCAAAGCCCCGTACCTGACCCCCTGGTTGTCACGGGGATGTTTTTTTCATTTGCATAACGCACAATGGCTGCCACCTCTTGGGCACTGCCCGGCAGCAGTACTACCTCGGGAAAGGCCCGTGCATCGCCCAATTCATCGTGGGCGTAATCTTCTACGATGGCATCTCCCACAAAGACATTTTCCCCGCCGATCAGCTTTTCAAAGTATGCGATGTCTCTAGGAACTAATTTCGTATACTGCATCGAGGCTTCCCCCTTCTTCAATGGCCCGGATAAGCCCTGGCACTATTTCATACAGATCCCCTACCAACCCAAAGTGGGCTACGTCAAAGATAGGTGCTTTGGGATCCGTGTTAATTGCAAAAATTACATCTGAGCTGCGCATTCCGGCAACATGCTGGATGGCACCTGAGATACCGCAGGCAATAAACAGCTTAGGCCTGACTGTCCGCCCGCTCATGCCCACCTGCCGCTCTTGGCCTGCCCAACCCTGCTCTACCAAAGGCCTCGTAACGCCCAATACGCCGCCTAACAAAGCGGCGAGTTTTTCTAAAAGGCCTAAATCTTCCTCTTTCGCCACCCCTCTGCCGGCGCAGACAATTATTTCTGCGTCAGCTACGGATTCAACCGCTTGATAGGGCCTAAAGTTAAGGACTTCTATAGCCGAGTGCAGCATGTCTTCTGCCGGTTTTCTCTCGATTATCTGTCCAAAAGGTGTTACCCTTGCCGCCTGGGGCATTACCTTCGGCCTGACAGTTGCCATTTGGGGCCGATGCTTCGGTGTAACGATTTGCGCCATCACGTTGCCGCCAAAAGCGGGCCTGGTTTGTACCAAATCGCCGTTTTCCTTCACCGAAAGGAAGGTGCAGTCTGCTGTCAAGCCCGTCCTTAAACGGGCCGCCAGGCGCGGCGCCAGAGAACGGCCGACAGGAGTTGCCCCCATTAAGATAATATTGGGCTTAATTTCCTCGACTAACTCAACCAGCAAAGCGGTATAAGGTTCGATGCGGAAGCGGCTGAGTTCGATATGATCGTAAAAGTAAACCTTCGCCGCACCGTATTCTAAAAGTTCCTCCGCCAAATGGGAAATCCCCGCGCCTAAAAGCCCTACTTCCACTTCTTGGCCAAGTTTTTTAGCAAGTTCCAAACCCTTACCGATCAGTTCGTAAGTTACCGGTTGGATCTTGTTCTCCCGCTGTTCAGCGAAAATAAAGACGTTCTTGTATTGGGATTTGTCTACTTCTTCTGCCTCTGCCGCCTTTTTAAGCCAAATTGCTTCTGTGGGGCAGGCCCTGATACAGATACCGCACAAACGGCAGGAATCCGTAAACACAACAGAGTCTGCCAAAAGTTTAACACCGCCGAAGGGACAGACTGCGACACATTGGCCGCAGAGAGTACAAAGTTCTTGCTTTACACGCATGCTGCTCATACATATTTCAACTCCTTCAGCTTATCATAAAACTTCCTGCTGAGATCCTCGGGATCTCCCTGCCAAATTTCCTTTTCTGATTTCTCCGCCGGGGGAAAGATCCGCTCCACCTGCGTGGGCGAGCCCGATAAGCCAAAATAAGCATCCTTGGCATCACTTAAAGCGTCACGATCCCACGTTATGATTTCTCTTGCCGCCGTTGCTTTTTTTAATCTGTAAGACGGCAGCCTAGGCCTGTTTACAGCCTGTGTGACAGTTAAAAGGCAGGGGAAATTGACCTGCAATTCTTCAATGCCATCACCCATGTCCGTATCAATGCGGATAGAGTCTGCCCCAATCTCATGAATTTTTGTAACGTAAGAGACGTGGGGTAGGTCTAAAAGCTCCGCGATCCCCGGGCCTACCTGCGCAGTATCCCCGTCAGTTGTCTGCATACCGCAAAAGATCAGATCCGCGTCCTCCATTTGACGGATAGCCTCGGAGAGGGTGTAAGATGTGGCCAGTGTATCGGCCCCGGCAAAGCGGCGGTCTGATAAAAGATAACCTTGATCGGCGCCTAAGGTATACGCTTCTTTAATCACCGCTGCCGCTTGAGGCGGGCCCATGGAAAGCACACTGACTTTACCTCCGTACTTCTCCTTCAGTAAAACCGCGGCCTCTAAAGCATGAGCGTCGTAGATGTTTAACTTTGACTCAACGCCTTCTCGCTGCAAGATGCCTTTTTCCTCATCGATTTTCACTTCGGTGCCTTCAGGCACTTGTTTAATACAAACGATAAAGTGCATTTTTCGCCCCTCCGCATTTCAAAGATCACTAGAGCTTTCTAGAATTAACCTAGAATTCCTCTCTATAATTATATTTTGAGTAAAGTTATTTTACTAACGTGAAAAAAGAAAACCCGCTCCTTTAAAGCGGGCTCGAAAGATTGAGCTTCCTAGACACCTTCTTTATTTTTTGGGGGTTCCTGCCAACGGGACAGTTCTTTGAGATAACAGTCATTGAAGCCGTTAGTTTCGGCTGCTTTAATAATTTTCTCGAGATACCCTTCTCTCGGCCTGCCCGGTTCCGACTCCGCCCCTATATAAACTAAGGCTGCCAGCATGAGCCCGGTTGCCCGCTCCTGCACCAGGATAGTCTCTTTTGTGTAATAGCCTCCTGCTACACCTTCAAACGAATCGAGCATTTTTTCATCGGCAGGCGAAATTTCCCACAGGATACCCTCCACAAAGCGCGCCGGGTCCGGCACGATGGAAGCAACCCCCCGGCGGTTGATCATGAATTTGTATCCGCGGATTCGGGCCGGGCCTTTAAACTTCGCCGTAAAGGTGCGCTCTTCCATTTGCTTTCGATCCATGTTGGAGCCGTAGGCAAAGTATAGTCTTGTGTTATCCATATTTTCACTGCTTGCTGCTTTAGCCGTGCCCAAACAAAGAGAAAAAAGCAGCAAGCAGCCGGTAAACAACAGCCCGCGCCCCCAAAGTTTGCTCATCAAAGCTCCGCCCACCTCCTGCTTTCCCGTAATTTTTCAAATCACAGTTCACACACTTTTAATTATCACACAACCACTGCAGAAATAGTAGACTCAATTCCCACTTAGGCCGCCTGATAATTTTCTTTAAAATGGGAAAAAGACAAGCTCAGCCAAGAACCTGTCTTTTTACGGATTTAGGATCCTCTAGTCAAAGAATATTCTGCTTTCCGGTACTGTTTTGGGATCTTGGAAATAATAACCGATGCCGTTTTCTATCACTTCCGCATACCTGGGCACGTTTACCAGGGTAATCGGTTTAGCAAAGTTTAGGTCGGACCAAGATTGGGCAATTTCCAGAGTAGTTGAAGCATGCCTGCCGACGCGTTTTTCAATCGGCCAGCCTGTTTCATCAATCTTTTCATAGAGCAGGCCGTGTTCTCCCGCTTTCATCACGAATTCATCTTTCCCTGTCAACAGCAGGGCCTCATCGGTAATACCCCGCACCCGATCAATGAAAGGCTCCGGAGATTCGAACAAGAAAGAAACAGCTTGGGAGTGATCTCCCACTTCCCGGTGGGAAAGGCCGTGCAGTTCTTTGGGCGAATACTCCATGCCGATAGGAAACTCAAAGGCGGTTAAAATCATCGATGCCATGCCGGCAATCTCCACACCTTTCTGATGCGAAACGATAGTGCTGATCACGGAATACTCTAATTCCGCTTCATGATAATCTATGAAAACATCCACGTCTTCTGCTTTAATTAACTCCATAAAGGCATGGTTCGTTCTTTCCGTAATCGTACCATTTGCCCTGCCGGGCCAGGTTCTGTTAAAATTCCTTACATCCATATAAGCGAGCTGCTGCCTGCTTGGGTAATGAATGTATACTTCCGGGTCAGGCCAGGAATCCAAAGGATTAGATGCCCGATCGCCCATACGGTACTTTTTCTCGCCCCACGCTGTTTCTATATGATAAAACCTGGGGTAGCCCTCACCGGGCCTGGTCACTGTAGAAGCACTGCGGTTGGCACGCACGGCGACAATCAGCCTGCCTTCTTCAACCTCGGCCGTCTCCACTAAAAGTTCAGCGGCCAGATTAGCAGCCGGCTCCTCCGGGTGAGACCCGCCGATTGCCAGCATAGTGCCTCCGGGCCTTTTTCCTTCGAAGATATAGATATTGCAGTCGCTGGCGGTGCCTTTCAGCGGGGCATAATAATCACTGAGTTTTTTGACGGCAGTAACTCCTTTACCGATCACTACCGTTTCTTGAAAGTTGCGGTGCTCGTGAAATTGATAGCCGGCGTAGATGATGCTGATCAGCATAAGAGCTACAGCCACAATTTTTGTTGTTTTCAAACGTTGTGTGTCCAAATCATTCACCCCTTACTTGATCCGAAATATCCTGAGCAAAAACGGCATCAGAATAAGACAGTAAAGCACTGCTTCCTGCCAATCTTCAGTCTTTATTATTGTTCTAAGCAGAGTTAAAGCGATGAAAAAGGCCAGGACATAATAAAGCAGCATTATTATGGTGTTCATCACAATCATTTTGCCTTTCCCCCCTAGGACATTTTAGACGCCTTTCAATTAAATCTAGCCCACCAAAAATCCAAGTTTATTGCTGTAAATCATAAAAAGAGTAGACAGAAAGAGAATCAAAGCCATAGGAACAAGGCACGATTTGACAAAGCCTTTATAATAATGCCCGCTATAACCAAGCTCCATCACCGTTGCCCTGCCGACCACCGCCGTAGGCGGCAGGCAGTCGCCCAAAGGCCACATTACCGACATGGCGGAAAGACAGATAATGGGATTGAGCCCCTTCATATTAAACAAGAACACCAAAGGAACACCGATTAAGGGCGCCACCGCATACTGCAAAAGCCCTTCCGAAATCGGCAGGATTAAGAATAAAGTGGCGAAAAGGACTCCCAAAGGCAGGGTGACAATCGCCAAGGAAATTAAGCCCCTTGCACCGCTTAAAGCCATGATTTGGATTAACATGCCCACAACGATCATCATACCGATTAAGGGGGTTAAACCCCGAACGGTGTTCTCTGCAATTTCTATCACATTAAGCTTGACGGGGCTTAACAAATAAGCGGTCAGGGAAGAAAGAACAAAAATTAACGGCAGGCCTAAAATAGGCATGTGGAAAGGCCAAATCCGCCCCAAAAGAATTAAAACCAATAAGACGGCGAACGGCAAACCCACCCTAACCCAATTCATTTTCTTATGCGGTTTCGGTAATTCTGCCAAGGCTTGTTGCAGCTGAATCGGCTCCCCTTTGTAACCTAGAATAAACATGGCCAGCAAGGCCCCGATTACACTGAGCACAAGCAGGGGGCGGAAAAATCCCACATAGGGCATGTTAGAACCGGCAGCCGCCATCATTGCCCATAAATTAATGGGTGGTGCCGCGGCTCCCATGGCCGCACATAAAAAGATTATGGCCGTTACCCGATCGGAAGAAACCCCCATGTAAGTAAGGACTGTTCCCACCAATGTTCCCACAGTTAAGACCGTCGCCGCACCGGCACCCGTTAAGGCACCGGGGATTAAAGTAACAAAAGTCAAAAGCAGAAGGCAGATCACCCGTTTTTGGCCAAACTTGGTGATAATTTTGCGTATTAAAAAAACTATACCACCGGACTCTTTAATTATGTTCATAAAAAAGGTTGCTGTAATAAAAATAAGGCAGACATCGAAATAAGTAAAGGTGCCTTCCACAAGATGCCTGACGGGTATGCCTTTTGAATGAACTATTCCACCGATTAAAGCAGCTGCCGCCATGGCCAACTCGGTAGTAAGTTTAAAATATTTCGCAGCCGCAAAACTTATCACCATGATCAGTAGAATCAATCCTGCATGGAGAAACATCAAATCACTCCCTGTCCCAATGTGGGCCGGGCGGTTTGACCCGGCCGCGTTTTATTTGGTGAATAGTTCCTGTAAATCGTCAACGAAGTTTAATGCCTGCGCCACCTTAAGCAGGGGAACCTCCATCTTCGCAGCCAGCTCCGTGAAATAGCCGTCACTGTCACTGTCATCAATAACCATCAGCAGATCGGCTTCTTGACAGACCGTTTCAATAGAAAGTTTATCGGTGTGATCCATCCTGCGCCCCATACCTTCTATGTGAGCGCCGATAACTACAATACCTTGTTTTTTTGCTTCGGCAATTAATTTTTCAATCCGCGCTATTTCCACATTGATATCCGTTCCTGCCGCACCCATGCCCTTCATACTGGTGCCTGTGGTGATCACTAAAGTTTTAAAGCCCTTGTTTTGGGCCGCTTGTTCTTTCAGATATTCCGCATCCAACAGATCGTCATGGTAATTTTCCAAACCCGCTTTGGTAAAGATCAGTTTTGCCATTAAGGCACCGGGGCTTTGGCCGCACGTCGTAATTGCGACAGGTGCCGCCAATTCCAATTCAGCGCCAAAAGCCGCCGCACTAAAACAAAAGATTGCTGCGGCCAAAAGAAAAATGATTAAAGGCCTAGTCTTTTGAAACATCTTATTTCCTCCTTAAAGGCGGTGGAGCCAAAAAGGCTCCACCAACTTAGTTTTACAGCCTATTTTAGTGCGGCAGGGAAAAGAGTAAACGATCTGCCAGGTCATAATACTCCTGCTCACAGCGGAGCATCATGTTATAGGTGTAGTCTGTAACGAAGTTTTTGGCAAGCTCGGGATCCTTTTCCCAAAGCTCCAAGGCAACTTTGTCAATGGCCTCGTGGAAGGCAAACATATCGTTTTGTAAAGAGTCGCGCACCTCAGCCACTAAAGGCATCAAGCGGCCGTAGTTTTGGCTGGAAACACGGTCCACCGTATCAAATGCCCAGTAAGAGCAGGTGCGGTCGTAGCGGTCGCGGTCCACTACCGTCCAAGATTCGGGAACTCTTTCAGTTCCTACCCGCATGGGGATGAAAACGCCTTTGTGGGGGTTGTCGAGCCCAAACCAGACAACGCCGCCGATTTCGTCAGGCAGCCAGCTTCTTGCTTGGGAGACCCAGTAGTAAGAGCAGCCTGTAACGGCGATTGTGCGCTGGCCGGGAATACCCAAGAGGTTGCGCACATCCGCTGAAGGCTGGGGATTAGCCAGAGGGCTTAAGACGGGATTGCCATCTCTGTCCTTGTAATACCAAGCATCGTTATCCGTCATGTCAAAGGGAGCGCCCGCACCTTCGTATACATCTCTAAACAGGGCAATAACTTGTTCTACGGATACTTTTTCATCCGGTTTAATGGAGAAGGGATAGTTGGCCAAATCCTCGTATTTCCAATTGCCCGAAGGCTGCAGGGTATTGTAAACCTGCCAGATTCTTGGGCTGGGTAAAAGCATGCCGTAGGCTTCCCGCCAGACAAAAGGTTTGCCGCTTTCCGGATCATAAAGCCCTAATTCAACTGCCGTATCAATGTAGTTGTCGCAAACCATAAAGTGATCTGTGTCAGTGATATCAATTTCTGCAATCCTGCTGAAGTTTGGCACACAAGCGATATGATCGTCGGGAACACGCTGCGCTGCCCAAACTGCACCCGGTTTGCCGCTGTCTTTGGTCCAGAACGGCCCGACCCCAAACACTTCAAAGACCCACACTTCGTTGGGATCAGAAACGGTCATGCATTCGCCTAAAACGCACGATTCGCGGAAACCCCAGGTTACAGCTAAATCACCCATGACCTGAATGGCTTCGCGGGCCGTCTTCGCTCTCTGCAGCCCAAAGGCTGACAGCTGCTCAACAGTCATAATTGCTTCCGGGCTGTTAGTTGTTGCGCGATTGCCGTAAATTGTCGATTCCCCGATAATTACTTGGTGTTCGTTGGCATAAGGGTAGCCGCCGTGGAAATATTTATAGGTATGTTCAACTTGGGGGATTTGGCCCAGTTCAATTAATTCGACCCGGTCGCCGTAAACAATATTCTGGTAAACAGGAACCATTGAGCCCGGTTCATGGTCTTCTGCCGGGTAAATCAAAATTCTCGAGTCGTACCTGCCATCGACTGTGTGGGACGTGATGACAGAACCGTCGGTAGTTGCATCTTTACCTACGAGAATGTCCGTACAAGCACTAGCGCCTATTTGAAAAACAACAATAAGCATAACCGCAAGCAACACTGTAGAGATTCTTCTGGTAGTTTTCCTCATTATTAAGTCCCCTTCCTTAATCTGGATTCCACTAACTAAAGCCGAAAAACACTTAACCAGTTTTCGTTTTAACCTCCCCTCGCGATGTAAATTAGCTTACTTGCCAGCCGGCATATCTTGCGACGCTTAATAATTTATCTACACCGCGACCGGTTTCCTATTTTTTCTCTTTGTTCTCTTACAAATATTAAAAAAGCCAAGGGCACCACACCTGTGCCCTTGACCGATAGAAAACATCAACTGATGATTACGTGGCTATAAAGAACCGCTTCAGCGGCCTGCCGACTTTCCCATAGACCAAATCAACCTCGACCACGCCTTCTTGATCTAAAAAACTTACGTACCTGTGTACTGTCTGATAAGCCAGGCCCGTCCCCTCGGAGATTGTATCGATATCTTCCGGGCCCTTGGCCTTTTGAAGATAGGTTACAATCAGGCGCAGAGTAGTAGGGCTCATTCCTTTCGGGATTTCCTGAGCCGCCGGCCAAGCCGTTTCTTGCGATGAATTTAAATCCAGATGCACGTTGATCCGAGAGATTAAATCAGCCACCCTGATCGGCTTAGTGGCGAAATCCGTTGCTCCAATCTCTAAAAACCGATTAGCTATAGCCAGGGATTCGTCGACGGTCAAAACTAAGATCGGGATCCTCTGATCGAAAGCTCGAATCTCTTTTACTAACTCCATGCCGTTCATCTGCGGCATATAATAATCGACGATAACTAAATCAAAAGGCTGCTTTTTTAAAAGCTCAACTGCCGCCAAACCATCGTCTAAGGTTGTCATCTGAAAATTTCCCACTTCGGCAATTGCCTGCAGGGTAAATAAAACGTCATGATCGTCATCTACCGCCAGAATTTTGCCCTTCATCCATCTCACCCCCCGGCAGGCTTATTTTTACTATAGTTCCAACGCCAACTTTGCTCGTCACATAAATTTCACCGTGGTGATCGTTGACAACTTTTCTGACAAAGTTTAGGCCCAAACCGGTACTTTTCTCCTCCGAGTAACCCAGTTCCCAAATCCTGTATAACGAATCCTTGGGGATGCCGCGCCCGTTATCCCTAATTATAAAAACAATATTGCCTTCTTCCTCTAAAGCACTCACTTTGACGCAACCGCCGCCCGCCGCCTCTGTTGCCTGCAGGCCGTTATCAATAACATTGATCAAAGCCCTCGCCAAAAGGTGTTTATTGGCTAAAATAATGGCGTCGGGGTGCGAGCCGATTATGACCCTGGCGTGCAGTTCTTCCAAGGAAAGATGGATCCTTAAAAAGTCCAGGATTTCCTTGACGTAAATGGGCTTTAGGCTGCTTTCGTGCAGAATTTCCGAAATCATAGAAGATACTTTTTCAACAGAATCGGAAATCTTCACCGTATATTCTTTAATTTGAGGATCGGCTACTTTCAAACCGATTACTTCATTTAAACCCTGAATTGTCACCAAAGGGGTCTTTAAATCGTGCACGAGATGTTTAACTTCCTGAAAAGAGCGGGACCTTAACGCCTCAATTTCAATTTTCCCAAGCTTGTCCACCAAAGCCATTTTGTTGTAATATTCCACAACAACCCGAGTCAAGATCAGGGCATTGATGATCAACATTAAAGAAAAGACCGTACCCAAATAATTTAAAATGTAGTCAGCATTGAGATATTCCGAAACAATGCGGATAGTCCTGGCCACATCGCCGCCGCCGAAACCGTATTTCCCCAAAACCGGCATTACTTCAAGCCAATCAAAACCGGAGAGAAATAAAAAGATGATTATTACTTTAATTACAACGGTCCTAATCTTAAAGGTTAAGAAATAGAGGCCTAAAACAACGAGGACAGTAATGAAATTCGATCTGGTAAAGAGAAATTGAATGTCGTAAATTGCACTGATCAGCCTAAAAAGCACGGGAATTAAAAGCAGCGTCAAAAAGAAGACGAGGCGGTTCAGCCTAAATTTAGAAGCAAGGGCCTCACCGAAAAGAAATGAGCCGATAATGATGGGGGAATGGCGCAGGGTGTTTAAAAAGACAAGTTTATTTGTTGCCAAGAGCAGCATGACCGGATCGGCGGCAACGATGCTCCGCTGCAGATCATTGAGTAAAGCGCTGATTGAAGGCTTGATTAGATTGGGCAGAAGCAAACCTATGCCGATAAAGCCCAAGCCCAAAACTATCTTGCGGTTATCGGGCATCGGCGATTCAACATTCATGATCCGATCACGGATGAAATTTTTAATTCTGCCAAATAAGGGGGTGCGTTTTACGCGCAGCAATGGCCTCCACTCCTATTCGACCTCGATTGAAAAGATCGGTGCCAATTCTTCACAGAGATTGCCTAAATGTTGAAGGAAGTGGACGGGAATACCTTTTTCGGCCGCTGTCGCCAAAAAATAGTCTATTGGTCCGCCGCTGCCTTGGTAGATCACCATTACATCAACATTTGGTGCCAGAAGATCAATCAGTTTTTGCGACCTGGCGTCACCTTGGATAAAACCACCCAGGTAGATCAGTATAAGTTGGCAGGAGTGTTCGCCCGCCGCTTCTACAAGTTCTTGAACCCGCTTAGTTTCGTCTTCAAACTTTAACCCCGCGGCGGCTAAGCCCTTATAGCTGACGCCGGGTGAAATGATGATCTGCTTGTAATTATATAGATCTTCTTTTTTTGCCAAGGGCAGGTAAACTGTTTCAGCCCCCATCTCGGCCAGCATTGAGGAGATGATTAAAGCATCGAGGTTTTGGCCGACTGAAGTGATTAAGACTGGCTGCTTTAAATCTAAAGAACAGTTTTCCGCCGCCTGAATATCCGGGCCGGGCAGCAAAAGCAAACTAAGGCATAAAACTATGACTTTCAGCATGAGCACCATTCCCTTTTTCTAAAATCTTTTCTCCGCCTGCAGGGCTTAATAATATTATATTTCTGGATTGACACAGAAAACCTTTTATGTTGCTAAAAAAATAACAATCAAATCAACTGCGCTGACCAACCACTCGCCTTTTAACGAATACTAAAATCCCCAATGCCCCCACAATGCTGCTCCAAATAAGCCACTTGTTGTAGGCGGTAATAAAATACACTTCTTCAGTGCCAACAGGGAGAAAGGGGACCGGATCAACAGCTATGCCGGACTTTAGGGCCAAATCCTTAATGTTCAATAAGTGAATTACGGGCACGCCTTGTTCCAAATACTCTAAGACTAAACCCCTTTCGGGGCTCTCGCTTTTAACCGGGACTTCAGTCAGCAAACCATTCGGCAGATGCAGAGAGGCATTGGTGTTGCCGCTGTTAGGCGAAGCCCCGCCAATATTGACGAAGATGTCCGGCAGCCGCCCGTCATTGTACTCCAGATACATTGCCTGCCTTTGTTGGATGCTCTCTGCATTGTTGTCCGCAAAGATCAAGGGCGCATTACCGGCAGCAGCGATCTCAAACATTGTCTCCTGCGCAGAGGCAAAAAACATGCCTTCGCCCCGGTCGTTGTCACTGCCCAGGGAAACCGCGAGTATTTCATAGGGGAGTAAATTGTGCTCCCGCAGAATCTCCAGCATAACGATGAAAGTGAATTCGGGTATGTTCGCCCCATACATGGAGGAGCCGACGGAATAAAATAATAAAGGCTTCAAATCAAGCGCCCGGCAGGCGGCGAGAGTGGCAATAATCAGCCCGGGAAACGAGCCGCTCGCCCCGATTGCAGCGCTGTCCCCTGCCTGCAAACCCGCTTCTTGGAAGAGCCTGACTAATAAAGCTGCGAATGCGGGGCTGGTACTTGTCCTTTTTGCCTCTAAACTGCCCACAGAGGTGGTGATAATAGTAAACTCACCGCCAATTAGGCCCGTTTCATTTGGATCGTATTCCCTGTCTATAGAAATGCCCCGCTGCTGCCTGGCTTCTTGCAACACCTCAAGAGATTCCATCATAATTTGCGCCGCCAACACCTGCTTTTCATAAAGGGGATGCTCAACTTTTGTCGCCCCGCTTTGGACGCCCAACAAGCCGATAACGGCCATACAGCACGCTAACACAATATATTTACGGGGCACTGCCGGTTTTATCCACTGAACCATTTCTGACACCCACTTCAACTGACTGCAAAAAGAATTAATCTGACGATGGCCGTTACCGCCGCCACACTGAGCAGCGTATTGATTACCCCCTGCTTTACCATATCGTTGGCAATCAAGCCCGGGATTATAAAGCCAATTGTACGAACGTCAACAAAACCCGCCGGTGCCCTAAGCAGGGCCAAATCAAAAAGCCAGCCGACAATGAAGCCCACTAAAATTGTGGCCAGAAACCTTCTTCTGCTGAACAAAATGATATGGCTGCTGAGCAGGCGGATAATTAAGTAACTGGCCAAGGCTACAATCAGCGTTGCGAAAATACGGAAGGGACTGCTCCAGTAAACTGCTAAATAACCGGGGACAATCAGCCCGCCGGCAGACAAACCGACTGTTTCGATAAAGAAAAAACTAATGACCAAGCCCAACCCTATCGCTTGTGCGATCATCTGCCAACTGCACCCCGCTTTCCGTGAAAAAGTCAGCCAACTGCTGCCCAAACCCCTGCGTGTTCCCATAGGCAAATAACACAGCACCGCCGTTATATTTCTTAAAAATATCAGCGATGAGTAGTTGAGGTGAAGGTTTTCTCAGTGCCGTTACGGCCTTAAGATCAAAGCCGCCCTTCTTTAAACAGCGTTTAGTCACCGGGGCCAGCCCACCCGTGAGGTATAAATGCTCCAGCGGCAGTTTGGTACAGGCCATTTCAGCCAATTCAGGCAGGCGAAAGCTTCTGTCAGCCCGGTTATGCAAAAGTCCAATGACCGGCAGATCCCCCAAGCCCAATTCTACCGCCAGGCTTTGCCAGCGCTCCCAGACCAATACCGTCGAAACCAGATCATTGGCGGCTAAGGCATTCACGAAATAAATAGATGACTGGGCTCGTTCCAAACGGCAGATTTGCGTAGAGCCTAAATCGGGTGCCGCTTTAATCATGCCCTGCCAAGCCGTGTTTGGGGCAATGCCGAGCAGCTCTCCAACCTTAAGTGCACAAGCCACGTTCTCTTTAAACATTAAATAAGGAAAGCGGCTCATCTCCTCAGCGGTGATGGGGCAGTCCGCCAAATATGTCGTGGTGCCTATTGATTCTGCCGCTTTTTGAAAAAGGGGCAAAAACTCTTCTTCCCCAACTACAAGCCTGCCTTGGCGGGGGATTGCAAAGGCTAAGGTGGCGGCAACGTCCCGCCGGGCCGGGCCCATAACATCCAGGTGATCTTCCCTGACGTTGGTAATCACACCAATGGAGGATTTTATAATTCTTTTTTCCGCCACCCACTGCATCTCAGGCGCAAGGGCCATGCATTCAATCACCAAAGCATCTGCACCGCGGCCGGCCGCCCGGGCCACAATTCTGACCTGCTCTGTAATAGAAGCCTGCCGCCCGCGCTTTATTTCCTCTTCCGTCCCGTCTTCCAAAATCAGGCGGGGTGCTGTACCCGTCGTTTTTGCCACTACCCGGTAACCGGCCTGGCGCAGCATGCCTGCAATCAGGCGCGTTGTTGTGGACTTACCCCTTGTGCCATTAACATGAATGCGAAGCGGTATCTTTTTCAACCGGCGCCGGTGTAAAATATTCTCCCGTAAGCCAAGTATCAGCAGAGCTAGGGTCAAAACCAGGACGATCCCCATCTTGTCATCCTTTCCGGAGATGCAGTTTACAAAAACGTCTCAATTAAGTTCTGTTAATATTTTCACATTATTTGCCTTAATTTACCCCGGGGGTTTCCCCAGGAAATTCCCGGCCAAAATAGGGCTTTTTCATGGTTTAAAAAATTCCATTCCGAAACAACCTGTTTTTTATTGAAGAGCAACAGCCGTGTTTCTAAGCCTTCCACAATAAAAATGAAAATCCTTTCCTCTTTTTCGCCTAAGATTTATTTCGGTGACTAAAGCCCGGACGGAAGAAAAAAGGCCCGCTCGCTTCGGCGGGCCTCTTAGGCTTGCTAAACAGTAATCAGGTTGACTCCCTTCGCCAGGACACCCTTGCGGTGCCTTTCATCAAGGGAGTTATCCGTAATGATCGTATCAACTTCGTTTAAGCCGGCTAGGCTGTAACTGGCAATCCGACCGAATTTAGAGGAATCAGCGACAACGATCTTTTCTTCACCTAAATAGAGCATTTTCTCCTTAAGTTCGCGGGAGTACTCATCTCCGTCCGTCAGCCCAAATTCCAGATCAATGCCTGAGATGCCGATAATCGTCTTTGTTGCTTTAAACTTTTCAATATTATTGAGAGAAAGGGGCCCCTGTGTGGCCAACTCTTGGGGTGCCAAGTTGCCGCCGATCAAAATTCCCTTAACTTCCGGATATTTCGCCAATTCCAGGCTGATGCGGATCGAGTTCGTAATTATCGTTAAACCGCGTAAATCCGTCCGTTTCATGATGGCATTGACAACCCGCAGTGTTGTGGTGCCGCTGTCGATCATCAGGGTGTCAAACGGCTTGACCATCGCTGCGGCGGTTGCCGCCAACTTGTCCTTAACCTCGGGATGCTCGTCCTTCCTAACCTTAAATTCTTGGGGGAAAACCATGCGCTCACTAGGAATGGCCCCCCCGTGCGTGCGGACAAGCAATCCCCTCTCGTGGAGAGAATTGATGTCCCGGCGGATGGTGGCATCAGAAACGCCAAACCGCTTGCTCAGATCTTTGACGGAAACCCTCTTCTCCTCTTGCAGTATTGAACAGATCTCTCTTTGACGCTCTTGCACATACATTAAACCACTCCTCAATTGGTCCCACTTTTGCCTTTTCTAAGATCACTGCAGCATCTGAGGTATAAAAAAATGAGCTTAACGGCAGTAGGTCCTTTTTATCACAAAAAATGAATAAAAAGAACTCATTATGTATTATAACAAATAATCAACGTTTCTTCCAATATATTCGCAAATGGATTTTTAAAATAACGCGGCCCGACTCTATTATTATAAAACCCACCGAGTAGGATGGTGGGTTCATAAGAAACAGAAATTATTCTTTGAATGTGTAGATCTTAATGATGTTTTAGAGGCGGGGCTCTGTGGGCTTGCGCTTATACATCTCCCGATCCGCCCTTTTATAAATGTCCTGCAGATCTTCACCGGCTTGTTTTGTCGCTGCGGCTCCTACCGCTAAGCCTAATGGCAAAGAGTCGTCTTTTTTCAAGTAATCGGCAACGTTGTGCCTAATCCGGGCCACAATTTTGTCTGCCTCATCTTTGTCAGTCTTCGGTAAAAGGGCTACAAATTCATCGCCGCCCACGCGGGCTAAAATATCCTGTTCGCGCAGAGATTTCTTTAAAATATCGGCACAGGCCTGCAGCACCAGATCACCTGTTGAATGCCCCAAGTTGTCATTGATCTGTTTTAGGCCGTTGATATCGGCATAGATAACGCTGATTGGATACTCCCCGCTTTTGTTTAACCTCGCCAATTCGTTTTGAAAATAATGCCTGTTATAAAGGCCGGTCAACCCATCGCGGAAACTTAAGCGGCGCAGCTTTTCTTCCAGTTCTTTTTGCGCCGTGATATCCCTGACAATAGAGACTACTTCCTTGTCCCCGTCCGATTCCAACACTAAACGTTCCTCAAAACGATGGTCTTGGCCGTCCAGCGTGTATTGGTGTTCCAGCACTTCCATTCGACCGGTGTTGACCACCTTTTCAATCGCCGCCAAAAGCCGCGCGGCCGTCTCTTGCGGTAAAATATCCGTGATGCGGCGGCCGATGATGCCGCCGCGTTCGCCCCGCTTTTCCAGCAATTGGCGGAAGTGCGAATAATCTTTGATTTCTGCATCTAAATAGGTCCCTTCACTGCTGTAGCGAAAGAGCATATCCGGGATGGCTTCCACCATGGCCCGCTGGCGAATTTCGTTTTCCTCCAGGCCTTTTGTAGTAAGCTTAACCCGCCTGATAAAAGCCCCGATACCCGCCAAACCAACCAGCCAAATAACGCCGTAGCCGCCAAGCAGCGAGATCTGCCTGGAACGGGCAACCGCCAAATAAGGGCTTAAAGGCCGGGAGGTGCTGATACCGCCCACTACATCGCCGGGCTGATAGCCCTGCTCGTAATGGCATTTCAAACAGCCCTCTTCCACGTAAAAGGGCCTAATCAGCCTGATCGACGGCTCTCCCATAAAGAGAGTTATTTCACTGTAATCTTCGCTTTTTTCCTGCTCTGCAAACATACGGAGGGCCGCTGTTTCCCAAGCATCCGGGCTGTTTATGGGATTTAAAGGCTGTAAGCTTGTCAAGCGGCCATAAATACCGCCCGTTGCAAAATCGTCCGCGTAAATCTGCCTCATAATATAGGCAGGGTTGAACAGCGTTAACTGCCCCGCTTCCGTTGTGGTAACATCCCTATCCTTAATGTGCGCAAGATAAGGGTTCGGTTCCGCTGCCGGCCCCACAGGGACGTAGACGCCGCCGTGCTTGGTCGCCCACGCCCTAAAGGCCAAATCCCTGTCAACTGTCATCCTGAGAACGGTTAGAGCCTCTTTTTCCACACTTTTTTTAATCTGCACAAGATTCCATGTCAGCAATAAAGCCAAAAACAAAGTCCACCCCAGAATTAAAAGGCCGCCCATTTTGGTAAGTTTCAGCCTCTTTGGACCACTTTTGTCCACGTCCATTCTCCCCCAACCTGTTTTGATTCACCCACCTAATCGCGAATTTCGCGCCCCCCAGGCGGCTAGGCCGGTCTTTTTCCATTATAATGCAAGGAATTTCCCTGTTCAAGTAGGCTTTACCATAATTTGAGGAAAATTAGCCCCTTTTCCCAGCCCGGATAGACCCGCCTGCCTTCATGCGGATCTTTCAAACTAATTTTGTAAAACTAATCTAACGAAACAAATGTACAGCCGCAACCACTGGTTATTTAACAAAAAAAGACCGCAAATGCAGTCTTTGCAAGCCTTGATCGGATTTGGCTAAGCAAGGATAGATCTTGCTTCCCCCGTCAACTGCCCCGCGGTAATGCCAAATCCCGTATGTGCCGAAGGCCCTTTGCCGTTTTCTGCGGCAAGGCGTTCCTCCGCCGCAAGTTCCCGGCGGGCTTGGTTAATCTGCTGGGCCGCCTGAGCAGCAACACTGCGGTCTTTCGCTGAAGGTTGGGCCGGTGCCAAAGCCATTTTTCGCAATTGCCGGGCTAACTCTAATTTTTCTTGGGCAGACTGCGCGGGAGGCATTAGAAAATTAACTCTGCCGCCTATCACATATAGGCGGCCATCGGGCCCCTTTGCAAGCCGGTAAATGGGCCCCGAGGTAGGAATACGCCCGATAGCGGCCAAGTGAGCCTGCTCATGTTGGCGGATTTCACGATCCTGCTGCTGCAGTTTTGCCACTGCGGCCTGCCGGCGCAAATCAAGCTCAGCCGTATCATCCCCGCCGCCATTTGCTTTTTTAAACCTTCGGGAGAAAGGCTCACGCTGTCACCGTCTTCGTTGTAATAAGCATCAGTTTGCTCAACTCTGCCTGTCCCAGAAATTCCAAGTTCGCCTTCGGCGCCGGTCAAATGCGGCTGGGCAGCTGCCCCAGTCGTTCGCAAAACACGCATGTCTTTCACCCGCCCAGTTGGTAATGGTCATCTCTTCGCCCAACTTTAGCAAAATTCCTTTAATTTGGGACATACATTGCTTATTTACCGGAGGTTTTGTACAATAATGGCGGGCAATTAAATGACGGAGGAGATGGCACATGAACCTCATCGTGCAGGGAAAAACCAAGGACGTTTACGAGTTAAAAGACGGCAGGTACCTGCTTAAGTTTAAAGACGATGTTACCGGCGCGGCCGGCAAGTTTGACCCCGGGGCTGACCAAGTGGGGCTGCAGCTTGCCGGGGCGGGAAGAGCGGCCCTGCGTTTGAGCAAATTCTTCTTTGAGCTGCTGGCGGAAAAAGGTATCCCCACCCATTACATCGAGGCTGAACCGGCTGATTTAACTATGACTGTGGAGAAGGCCGAACCGTTCGGGCAGGGATTGGAATTCATCTGCCGCTATCGGGCAGTGGGAAGTTTTTACCGCCGCTACGGCAAATATATTGCGGAAGGTGCACCGCTGGAGGCGTTTGTAGAAATTACAATTAAAGATGATGAAAGAAAGGACCCGCCGATCAGCAAAGACGCCTTACTTATGCTGAACATCTTAAAAGAGGAAGAATATGAACACTTAGTGGATCTGACACGGACAATCTGTGGAATTATTAAAGAAGAATTAGCCGGGAGGGGAATTGAGTTATATGATATCAAGCTTGAATTCGGCCGCATCGGCAGGAAAAAGCAGATTGCCTTGATCGACGAAGTCTCGGGCGGCAATATGCGGGCCTACCAAGGAGATAAATACCTCGATCCTTTGGCTTTAGAAAAGCTCATCCTCAATAAATGATTGGCATCTAAAGATTCCAGTTTAAAAGGTGGGATCAGCTAAAAATACTTTTGAACCAACACCATATATACTGCGGTCCCGCCGCCAATGCTTATAAGCGGGTTTTTAAAGCCTCGGTGCAAAAGGATAACGGCGAGTGCCGCGATAATTTCCGGCAAGCCCCGCCTTCCCGCAAGAAAATCTACGTGGCGGAAGCAGTAAACGACAAGCAGCCCACTGGCCGCCTGGGGTAAAAACCCCTGCAGCTTTTGGATAAACGGCGGCGTTTCTTTTTTGCCGCCAAAGACAAGGAACGGTAAAAAACGGGTCAGCATGGTAGCCAAAGCGATAACCGCGATGGTAATAATCAATTCGAAGCGCGTCAGCATGACGGTCATCTTAAAAAACACCTTCTTTTAAGGCAAAAGTGGCAGTAATTAAAACCATCGCCGGAATAACAAACTGATCGGCCCCAAAAATTAATAAAGCTAAACCGGAAAGGGCAAGGCCGAAAGATAAGCCGCGCCTGTTTTCTTTTTGGCGCCACCGGTCCAGAAATATTACTATAAACAGTGCAGTTAAGGCAAAGTCTAAACCCTCTGTATTAAAAAAGATGGCCTGCCCCATAAATGCTCCGGCAGCCGAGGCAAGAACCCAATAAAGTTGACACAAAAAAGCAATGGCGAACATGAAAATGTCCGGTTCCACACCGGCAGGCGCTTGGCTTGCCGAAAGCAGGGAAAACGCCTCATCGGAAAGAGTAAAGATGAGATAAGGTTTATAGCGGCCGCTTTGATTTATTTTCTCGAAAAGAGACAACCCGTAGAAAAAGTGCCTGGCATTGACCGTTAGGGCAACCACAAAAGCTGTCAGAGGATTGAAGGCAGCCGCAAACAGCGTGAGTGCAACATACTGCATGGAGCCGGCATAAACCAAAGCGCTTGTGAGAAAAGACCAGCCCGCACCCAAGCCCATGCTCTGCATCAAAACGCCGTAGGCCATACCTAAAACGGAAAATCCCGCCAGCACCGGCATGGTTAAAGGCAGGGCGGCCCGAAACGCCTTAAGATAATCGTTAAATGTAGTATCAGCCATATTTACTGCCCCTAAGATAAGAATAATTGACAACTATTATACCTTAAGTCCCGGCAGGTAAACAAGGCCGTTGAACGCCGGAAGCTTTTTCTGCTGAAGCCCCCATCTTTTTGTTTCAAAACGGCGATTCTAAGGTATAATTAGATTGAAATCGCCTTAAAAACAAATTCCGCCGGACAGAAGGATGGGGAGGTAATTGAACGAACACCTGGCGCGGGCTGTAATTAATTTGTTGGCCATTGCAATTCTCGACTATATGATCAAGAAAAACGATTTATTTGACGACAAGCAGAGAAAACCCCTGCTGCGCGTTGTCCTTGCAGTTGCAATAGTTATTATCGCCGAGGCAATTACCTTAAGCTTTATTAAGCCAATCAGAACGCATCGGACAGTAAACCTTGTTTTCAATGCCGTTGGGTTTGGAATTTCCCCTTTTGTCCCCCTATTGATGGCGAAGGCTTTCGAGAGGCAAAAATCCAGAGCTGAATTACTTTATTATTTCCCCGCGGCGATAAACCTGATTTTAGCTTCCTTATCCCCTGCTTATGGCTTCATTTATCATTATTCAGCCGTCAACGAGTATTTCCGCGGCCCCTTCTTTTCTTACTACGTTTTTTCTTACTTGTTCGGTATCGGCAGTTTTTTAATCGGCACGCTACGACAGTTAAACGTTTATCAAAATAAAAATAAAGCAGTCCTGCTGGGGCTGGTTTTGCTGACTTTGGTGGGCACCGGTTTCCAAATTGTCTGGCCGGGGATTCTCTCCACTTGGCCCACCGTCACCTTGGTCATTATTTTAAGCTATACATATTACAATGAGCTCTTAGAAGTGCATGATGTGATGACCAATGTATATAACCGCAGAGCATATGCCCAGCATCTACTGCGTTTTGTAAAAGGCGGGCGCGGCGCAATCATTCTCTTTGACGTAGATGATTTCAAGCAGGTAAATGACGGCTACGGGCATCTGTACGGCGACAACTGCCTGCAGCTGATAGCAGGCCACATTCGCGATTCTTTCGCCCCGGTCGGGCTTGCTTACCGCATCGGCGGCGATGAATTTTCCGTGCTGAGCAGCTGCATGGCGGAAAAGAATCTGCTCCGGGCTGAGGCCGACTTTTTGGAAAAAATGGCGCAGGCCCGCAGTTCTGATCCCCGCATACCTTGGGTTTCCTTCGGCCATGCCTTCTACGATAGTGCGGTTTTAAACATTGATGAAGCAATCACAAAAGCCGATCAGCAATTGTTCCGCCACAAAGAAAGCAGAAAACGGGCCGACCGCGTCAAGCATTTTTAGGCAAGTAGGCATCAGCGGAAATTGAACTACATAACTGTCCGTAGCAGCAGGGCCGGTATATTCCCAGCCCGTTTCCGCAGCATCAAATCCAATCCCGTTTGCTAAAAGGAATTCCTTGTATTCTACCCTGTTTCAATCTACGGCACCCGGGACTTTTCCACCGGAATATCGATCGCCAAAGATCACCGCAAACGGCATACCACCGTTTAAAACACCGGCACACCTGCGATAGCGCCAAAGTCATCTTATTTTTGAGCGGGCGGGCGCAATTTGTGGGCCGTGCCCCGGGCGGGCTTGCCGTTACGCCGCATTTCAACTGCATCTGATTGTCCCGCCCATTAAGAGCCTGCCTAATACCGGCCCCTGTTAGAGCCGAACTCAAGGGCGTTTGAGGACGCGGGGATCGGACATCACATAAATATAACTATTCTTATTACTTTATTTACACAACTTGGCAGGATTTTCTTCTTCCCTCTAGTATACTAACATCAAACCCATTTAATGTGAGTCGGTGGCCCGGTTTTAAATTATCGTTAAGCAAACAGAATTTTGCCTGCAAGCAGCATTAAGCCGGCGCAGCAACTGCTCTAAAGCATGGTGTTCGCCCGTGCCGCTTTACTACTAGATTTTCCAGGCCGGCCGAGAACTCTAAACCGGCTGACTTAATCACGGAGGTGTATTGAATGGGCACACAAGATAAAAAGTTGAATAACCCCGGCGTCACAATTTATTCTTTGGACACTTGAGCCGACTGCCAGCGGGCAAAAAGTTTTTTTGCCGAACATCGGATCGAGGTTACAACTAAGGACTTTGCTGAACCTGAGATCAAACAAGAAGTTAGGAATAAATTCGGCTCAGAAAATCCACCAATAATTCTTGTGCAGGGTAAACAGTTTTTCGGTTTTAAGAAAAACAAAGATGAGATAAAGCAGCTACTGAAGATTTAGCAGCACCGCGGTGCTGCACAAAAAAGGCCGCCAAGCGCGGCCTTTTTGCTGTTCGGAAACTGCCTGAAGACTTGCGCCAAGCGCCACTTGCGCCCCCCTTTACCTATCCCTTAAGTATGGAATATTTTGAATCGGGAAAATTAATAACAGGATTCAAATTGGAAGGGGATAGCAAATGTCCAGCAAAAAATTTCTTTTCGGTGGGCTTATCTCAGGCCTTTTTGCCAGCCTCATCTTGTTATTTTCTTTTTGGGGCATCTGGCTGCTGCCGGCCCTGGGTATGCTTTTAAGGCGCGTCAATCTTCTAAACGGCGCCATAGTCGTCACAATTTTAGGTGTCGTTGGTGGGATCATCTACAGTTTGTTTGTAAGAGAGCGCAAATTAAGCGCGGGAAAAAGAGTTTTAGCCGGTTCGCTTTTGGGTTTCGCCTTTTGGTTAGGCGGTGTTTTGCTTTTAATACCCGTGATGCTCGGATTTTCTCCCGCCTTGAAAGGCTTTAACGATCACATCTTTACCCTGGCCGTATTTGTACTCTACGGGATCGCCCTGGCCAACATATATGAAAGGATTGCCGCTCGGGGTTCGGCAAAAAGCCTGGGCCTTGGTTTTGGCCTGATTCTGCTTGCTGTCGTGGCAACTCCGCTTTTACTGCGGGGAGCCGTCAGCACGGACCCCAAACAGCTGGTTTTACCCCGGGGGTACCGGGCAGAAGTGGTTGTGAAGGACTTGACCTATCCTTCCAGCCTGGTTGTGGCGGAAGAGGGCGTGATCTATATTGCGGAATCGGGTTTCTCCTACGGCCCTAAGACGACGGCGGCCAAAATCTTGAAACTTAACGCCAACGGCAGCCTGGAAGACGTTGCGGACGGTTTTGAGGGGCCAATCAACGGCCTTTTGCTTAAGGATAATAAACTTTATATCTCCCACCGGGGTAAAATTACCGAATTCGATTTAAGAACAAAGGACAGGCAGGACCTTGTCACCAATTTACCCTCTCTGGGCGATCACCACAATAACGATCTCTTGCTCGGCAAAGACGGCGCCCTTTATTTCGGCCAAGGTACGGCGACTAATGCCGGGGTTGTCGGTTCGGACAACTTCGTTTACGCCTGGGCCGACCGCTACCCGGATTTTCACGATATCCCCTCCCGGGATTTTACCTTAACGGGTGAGAATTACACCTCTTTGGACCTGAAAGAAACGGATCCTACCGCCAAGAGCACGACCGGGGCCTTTGCCCCTTTCGGGCAGACACGGCAAGAAGGTGAAACGGTTCAAGGTAAGGTGCCGGCAAGCGGCGCACTGCACCGCTTCGATCTAGAAACGGGGGAACTTTCCATATATGCGGATGGGCTGAGAAACCCTTACGGGCTTACGATGGACCGGGAAGGAAACATTTATGTCAGCGTCCTAGGTTACGATGATCGGGGGGTTAGGGCCTCCACCAAATCCCCTGACTGGATTATGCTCGTGGAGGAAGGGGCTTGGTACGGCTGGCCGGATTTTGCCGGGGAAACCCCCTTGAGTGATCCTAAGTTTGCCTCAGACCGCGGGGTTAACCGCAATCCCATTATCCAAGATCCGCCAAAGGTAACGGCACCCCTGGCGTCTTTACCCCCTCACTATTCACCCATGAAGATAGCTTTTGCTCCCGAACAGTTCCCTAAACAGGGCATTTTTACAGCTATCTTCGGCGATGGGCAGCCCTTAACGGAAGATCTTAAAAGGCAGGTCCCCAGCGGAGTTATAGTAGTGGACCCCAAAACCGGCGATTTTGAGTGGTTTGTGAAATCGAAGGATGAAGAAAGGGCCGGCCGGCTCGGTGATGGTTTAAAGCGGGTTATAGATGTAAAGTTCAGTGACGACGGCAAAGATCTGTATGTGCTTGACTACGGAACGTGGGAGTTTGCGGATATGGCGCCGAACCCAATTCCCGAAACGGGCGTTTTATGGAAGATCACTTACGAGGGTGCCTAGGCCGATCCACATTAAAATCTGTTTCTGTTAGTACCGCCGCAAACAATGAAGCGAGGCGTTTTTGCAGAAAAGAGGCGGCAGCGGCAAACAAAGAACTGTAGGCCAGGCTAAATAACGCTATAATCAAAAAATTGGCCGCATTAAATGCACCAACAATATTCTGCAGGCCGGGCAGGCCCAAAGAAAAAACAAGCAAAAGAATACCGCAGATCAAAAGTGATGCGGCGAGAGGCAGGCTCCGCCAAAGCGGCTTGTTTGAGACGGCCGCCAAAGCGGCGCTCAGCCCCAAGGGCCCGGTTGCCAGAAAAAAGATGGCCGCTTCCTTGACATTAATGAAAAAGAGCAAAGCGGCAGCGGCAAGAAACACTGCAAAGGCTTGGTCCGCTAAAAGCAGTGCTGCCAGCAAAACGGGCAGAGTGCTTAGGGGAGATAAAACAAGGCCTATTGCCGGCAAAAAAACCGGTGCCGCATGGAGAAGTGCCGCCAAAGCCGCCAGAGAACCGCCGATCGTCAATCGTTTATTGGCAGCAACTTGAACATTCGAGCGATTTCTTTTCAAAATGTTGTAGGTCCGGCTGAGTAATAAAAGATAACCGATGAAACTAATGACGCTGAGCATAACGAAACCCCCGCAAATCGTTTTACTCTAAACTATTCAAAGAGGGCGTGCTCTATGAAGGGAGAACGCGGCCGGCGTGACCGTCGATAACTGCGACTGCGGGGCTATTGTACCTTTAGTTTGAAATACTTTCCGGGCCGCTGCAAAAAAACAACAAGCCCACTGTTTCGGGGCTTGCTGCACTTAATGGTACGCCCGGCAGGATTCGAAC
>JBHGWS010000143.1:0-66089 GCA_041936745.1 Candidatus Darwinibacter acetoxidans | reverse complement strand
CTCATAATATTACTTAGTTCAAAATAAGATTCGCCTAAAACCACAACTTTGTCCCGGCCCAAGGCGGGGTCGGGCGGTTTAGGCCAAAAGACTGCAATTAAAATTAAAACCGCTGCCAAGGCAATGCCACCCCAGATATATTTTCGGGGCAGGGGCGGCGGCGGCCCGTCCCCTTGAGGCGGCGGCCCCACGACAGCTTTGGCGATTTGAGGGCAGCCCGTTTTGCCGCAGCCGCCTTTGTTTTTCCAGCAGTCGGCATGATGAATGCTGTGGCACCTGGGGCAGCGGACAACTTCATCCCCCGCTTTAATTCGCTCTTGGCAGATGATGCAGCTTTGTTCGGGGTAATCCACCCCTGAGGTAATTTTCTCCAAATTTTTTTGCATGAAATCATCTCCGGCATTAGCAAATAATAATGTGGTACCATAGATACAATAACACATTCCTTAAGCAGTGCCAATCTTTTGGGAGAAAGGGTTGTTATTCTATGAAACCGGAAGTGGCAATTTATACGGACGGCGCCTGCAGCGGCAATCCCGGGCCGGGCGGTTGGGGTGCTGTACTGCTTTTCGGGGGCCACGAAAAAGAAATTTCCGGCTCTGCTGCAAAAACCACCAATCAAAGAATGGAAATGTACGCCGCGGTGCGGGCTTTAAGAGAGTTAAAGCGGCCCTGCCGGGTAAAACTTTATTCCGACAGCGCTTATTTAATCAACGCCTTTACCCTGGGCTGGCTGGAAAATTGGCAGCGGAACGGCTGGCTGAATGCGAGAAAGGATCCGGTCAAGAACAAGGATCTGTGGCAGAAGCTGCTCGAATTAAGCCAAAAACACGAAATTGAATGGATTAAGGTGAAAGGGCACAGCGACGACGAGCTTAACAACCGCTGCGATGCCTTGGCCCGCCAAGCCATTCAAGCAAGCGGGAACGGAGTGGGATCGTGCAGGTAGATTGCGACGAGTTAATTGAAGAAATTGCAGGCATTACGACAGTGGACGGTTTTGTTGGAGCATGCTTGGAAATCAAAGAGAGCATGTTTTTTTACGAGCGCGATCTCATGTTGGCGGCCTACAGCGCCTCTTTGGAATTATTGACGGCAGCGGCTTTTTTCAGCGCCGCCTTAAAAAGCCAGGCCAAACTGGGGAGTGCCGCGGACAGAATTACAAAATACATTGACAGGCTTTTGGCGGAGCTGGAAGAGTACCAGCTTCCTTTGGATATCCAGCATATCGCGGAAAATTACCTGCAGGATGCCGGTTACAAAACAAGGCTTCGTTTACCAATTTACCTGGCCATGATGGAAAGTTACGCCGCGTCAGATGAAAAAAGTGAAATAGATGAACTTTTGAAAAAAGCACACCGCTTAATCTACCGGCACGGTTTAACGGATCAAGGGGGCTTAAACCTCGTTTTGGGCCGAGTTGGCGCACTGATGCTGCAGGGTGCCCACCTGCGCCCGCTTTGGCTGGAGATCTGCCACAGCCATATTTATGTCATCTTGGGCGGCCTGCAAACTTTAATGAACAATTTTCGCGTCACCCCTTATTTCACCTTCCCCCTGGAAAACATCAAGACGGAGCGGCAGAAACGGAAAAAGATCAGGGGTAATGTGGTCCTGGATTTGGGTGCTTTCAGGAACCTCAGGCGGGGCGGGACGGGCTACACCGATTTGAACATAAACATAGCGAAGGATGAATACGATTATTTCTTGGAACAGCTTTTTTTAAACCCCGATTTTCTCAATTTCCGGCCCGACGAACAAGTTGTGGGGCTGATCGGTGCCGCTTTTGAGGCCCGCTTAGTGAATCCTGAAATTGACGAACAGCTGCTTTTAAAAGCCCTGATTTACTGCGACTTTTGGGGCCTCAGCCAGCTGAGTTATGTCATTATAGAGCTTTTAACGATTCTTGATTCCAACGAAGCGCTCTTTCACGGCTGTAAAGCACTTTTATGGGGTTTTGACACAAAAGCCCTGCCCGCGGTGCGCCGCTTTGCGCGCGCCAACCGCCTCTCGCCTTTTTTAGTCGAGCTGGCTGATTTTCTCACACAGGGCAGGCCCGGCAGGCGCAAATGGAACTTGCTGCGGGAAATTTTTGAATCATACCCGAAGGAAGATGAAATCAAAATGGGGTTAGCCCGCCGCATCGCGATGCTCGGCGGTGCAGAGGCAGTTGCCTGCTTAGAAGAAGCCCTGGCCAACAGCTGCCAAGAAGAGTATAAGCGGGGCCTGCAGGCTGTCTTAAAATCAGCTAAGGGGAATTAATTTTATCTACAGCCCAGCGGGCCGCTTCCCGGACCGTTTCGCTGGGGTGGTTTAAAGCTACTTCTTTTAAAGTTGGCAGGGCTTGCGGGTTTTTTTGATTGCCCAGGACTATGCAGGCGTTGCGCTGCAGCGTGTTTTTACCCCGCCAGGCCATGGCCGTCGAGCCGAATTCTTTTTTGAATTCCCTGTTAGTAAGAGAAAGCAGTGGCAGCAGAGGGATATGGGGGCCTTTAATCGGTTGGAATTCTTGGTGGGGGCTTTTTTGGGCGCGGCGGTTTTTGAGGCTTGCCTGCTGGCAGGTATCACAGCCCCACAGCCTGCTGCCCAGTTTTTCCCTGAGCTCCAAGGGAATGGGGCCGGGCATTTGAGTCAGGTGTGAAATGCAGCGGCCCGGGTCAATTTTCCCCGGGGCGAATAAAGCATTGGTCGGGCAGGCTTTGACACAGGCAGCGCACTCAACGGGCTTTGCCCAATTATGTCCGTTTCCGGTAACAGGCAGTTTGACATCGACTAAGATGGCGCCCAAAAAGACCCACGAGCCGAAAGGCGGTACGTACACGGCGCAGTTGGCCCCGGGAAAACCAAGCCCTGATTCAATGGCGATGGCCCGATCAACGAGAAAAGTGGTATCGACTGCTTTTGTGCATTCTTTTGCCGAAAAGTGTTTTTGTAAAGCGGCGATCACCAAATCCATTCTGGTGTGTAAAACGCGGTGGTAATCTAATCCCCAGGCGTAGCGGGAGACAACCCCATGGAGCGGGGGCGTGGGGCCCGGATCTTTTGTGTAGTAAGAAACGGCGAGGGAGATAATGCTTTGAGCACTTTTTTGCAGGGCAGCCGGGTCGATGCGCTTATTTATGTCTTTTTCCACAAAAGCGGGATAGCGCCCCTCTTTTTGTGCCTCTTTTAGAATCGGCAGCATTCCGGTAAGCGGGGCCGCGGGCATAATGGCGTAAGCATCAAACCCCGCGTCTTTAATGATCGCAGCAAGTTTGGCCACAAAAATAACCCTTTCCTTGAGATAATGAAAAGAGGAGCAAACGCTCCTCCCGAAATTTTATAAGGCCGCCTCAACCGAAGCAACTTCCGGAATTTCGTGCTTGAGGATTCTTTCAATGCCGCCCTTTAAAGTCAACTGAGACATGGGGCAGCCAACGCAAGCACCGGTAAGTTTAACCGTGACTACGTTGTCTTCGCTGATTTCGACCAATTCCACGTCACCGCCGTCTGCTTGAATGGACGGGCGAATTCTATTCAAAACAGCTTCCACTCTTTCTTTCACTTCCACACCTCCTCGGCACTGTTAATTATAAGTATACACCTTTTATTTAAGAAAGTCCACGCCCAAATGTTCCGCCTCAAGTGCCGCAGAAGGTGCGGTAGGGGACGGCGGAAGGCGGGGGCGGTTTAGCGTATTCCTTTTGCGCTTCGCTGTGGGCAAACGGGTCTTTTAAAACAGCCAAAAGATTTTTCACACCGCTCAAATCGCCGGACCGGACCGCTCGGCGCAGGGCTTTTTCCACTCGGTGGTTGCGGGGGATTAAAGCGGGGTTATGCCTTTTCATCATTTCTTGGCTCAGCTTGCCGTTCGAATTCTTTTGGAGCCGTTTTTGCCAGCGTTCCAGCCAGGCTTGAAACTCTTTGGCAGCGTGCAGTGCTTCTTGCGAGGCTTTTGCGAAAGTAAGGTCCAAAAATGTATTGGTGTAGTCGGCCTCGTGTTGATACATAAGCTCAAGCAGATCTTCGATCAGCTGCCTATCCCCCGGGGCTTCGCCTTTTAGGCCTAATTTTCCTTTCATTCCGCTCAGCCAAAACTCCCCGTAATAGGCGGGGAAGCGGGCCAGCTCCGCTTGGGCGATTTCTACCGCCTCCTCCGTATCGTCGCTGAAAAGCGGTAGTAGTGCTTCCGCTAAGCGGGCTAAATTCCAGGCGGTAATCTTGGGCTGGCGGTTGTAGGCGTAGCGGCCGTTTTGGTCGATGGAGCTGAAGACCGTTGTCGGATCAAATGTGTCCATAAAAGCGCAGGGGCCGTAATCGATGGTTTCCCCGCTGATCGCCATATTATCCGTATTCATCACGCCGTGGATAAAACCGACTAACATCCACTTGGCGGCTAAAGAAGCCTGGGCTTGAATTACCCGCCTGAAAAAGAGCCTAAACTTATCGGCCCCTTTTAAGTCCGGATAGTGGCGGTTAATGGCGTAGTCGGCTAAAGCCGTCAAATCCTTTTTAGAACCCCAGGCGGCCGCATATTGGAAAGTGCCGACGCGCAGGTGGCTTTTGGCGGCTCTGGTTAAAATTGCCCCGGGGAGATTTTCTTCCCGGCGCACCGCTTCACCCGTCGTTACCACGGCTAAACCGCGGGTTGTGGGTATTTTCAAAGCGTGCATGGCTTCACTGATGATGTATTCTCTCAGCATGGGCCCTAAAGTGGCCCTGCCGTCACCGCTTCTGGAAAAGGGGGTGGGGCCGGCTCCTTTCAACTGGAGATCGTACCGTTGGCCTTGCGGTGTAATTTGCTCACCGATTAATAAGGCGCGGCCGTCGCCTAACATGGTAAAGTGGCCGAATTGATGGCCGGCATAGGCTTGGGCCAAAGGCTTTGAATCAGCCGGGCTTTTGTTGCCCGCTAAAATCAGGGTTCCCTCTTTTGTCCGCAGGCCTGCGGCATTTAAGCCTAAAGCAGCCGCCAATTCTTCGTTTAAAAGAACTATTTTGGGGTCGCTGACGGGGGTTGGTTCTGTATAGGTGTAAAACAACCCGGGCAGCTCGTTATAACTGTTGGCAAAGTTCCAGCCGATTTTAGTCATGGGGCGAAACCTCCTCGGCTTAGTATATCCCAAAGAGACGGCCTTAGGGAAAACTAAACAAGGTAATTGTGAACAATAAGCGAAATACTAAGACAGGCAATTGAAGATAAGGAGGCTTCTCTTGGCACAACAACCTACTATCCACACCTATCGTGGACTGACCTTGGATCCGTTTCAAAAGGAAGCAGTTGAATTTATTAATAAAAATTATTCGGTTTTGGTGGCCGCCCCCACAGGGGTGGGCAAAACCCTAATCGCGGATTATGTGATAGAAAAGATTTATCGCGCTAAAGGCCGCGTAGTTTACACCGCCCCCATTAAAGCTTTAAGCAATCAAAAGTTTAAAGAATTTAAAGCCCATGTGGGAGAAGAGGCGGTGGGCATTTTAACCGGCGATGTGGTTATTAACCCGGACGCCCCGATTTTAATCATGACCACGGAGATCTTCCGCAATATGCTCCAGGAAAGCCCGGAGCGCGTCAGCGACGTGCGCTATGTTATTTTCGATGAAATCCATTATATCGATGATCCGGAGCGGGGCAGTGTTTGGGAAGAAAGCCTCATTTTTATGCCCGATACGATGCGTTTTCTCGGTTTAAGCGCTACCATACCTAATGTGGAACAGCTGGCCGGCTGGATTGGGGATATCCAACAGCGGAAGGTACAGATTGTCAGCCATGATCAGCGCATTGTTCCCCTCAAGCATTCTTTGTATGAACGCTCTTTGGGGTTTACCAATTTAGGGGCGGTCGAAAACAAACACCGCAGCTTAGCGGGGCGCCGGCCCCAAAGGGGCCGGGTGGCCGAAGAAACAACTCACTTGGAGTTAATCGATGCCATTAAGGCTAAGTACCTGCCGACGCTTTTTTTCACCTTCAGCCGGCGCAAGGCGGAAAGGAATGCCTTGGAACTGGGCGAGCATCACGACTTTTTAAACAAAGAGGAAAAAGCCCGGGTGCGGGCTTTAATCGAAACGGTCCTGGCGCGCTACCCCGGTATTGAAAGTGAGCGCTGGCCCCATTTAAGGCGCCTGCTTTTAAGAGGCATCGCCTATCATCACGCGGGCATGCTGCCTGTCCTTAAGGATATTGTGGAGGAGTTGTTTACCCACCGCCTTATTTCCGTGCTTTACTGTACGGAAACTTTCGCCGTTGGTTTAAACTTCCCCTGTAAAACGGTCTGCTTTGATTCCAGTACCAAATGGGATGGGGTCTCCTTTCGGGCTATTACCAACAGGGAATACTTCCAAATGGCGGGCCGGGCGGGCCGCCGGGGCATTGACACAGAAGGTTTTGTGTTTACTTTAGTCGACCTGGGCTATTTTGATAAAGATCAGTTTCCCACAATGAAAGAAGATGAGATCGAACCGCTGCAGAGCCAATTTGCCCTGACCTATAACTCCATCCTTAATTTGGTTAAAAACTACGACGAAGATGCGATTTACCGCATTTTAGGCCAAAACTTCGCCACTTACCAGGCCTCCGCGGAGCGGACCGTAGTTTTAGGCCAGCTGGATGCCTTGGAGCGGGATCTCTCCCCTTATATGGAGAATTTAAGGGGTGGGTTTCAGGCCCTGCGGGCTAATTTGACCGAAAGGCGAGAATTGAGCAGGCGCCTGCACCAACGGCCCAATAAGCGGCTGAAGCGCCGTTTGAAAAAGGACTTGCGCGCCATCAACCAGCGCCTGAACAGTGCTTTTTACCGCAGTTTTCCCCAGCAGCAGCGTTCAGCCCTGCGCCGGCAAAACAGGCAGTACCAGCGCATGTTAAGGCGCTACGAGCGCTTAATGTTCAGGGAACAGGCTTTAGATCCCCACGAAAAATATATTCAAGAGTTTTTGGCTAAAAAAGCCCTCTTGGAAGCCTTAGGCTACTTAGAAGAAGATCAACTGACAACCGCCGGGCAGTTGGCCAGCCAAATCCACGGCCACGAGCTTTTAGTGACGGAAATGTTCATGGAAGGGCTCTTCCATGCTTATCCGCCGGCGGAATTAAACGCCGTTTTAGTCTCAGTCGGTTACGAGCCGAGAAAAAACGAGTTCCGCTTGAAGCACCGCCTGGATTT
Source organism: Candidatus Darwinibacter acetoxidans (assembly GCA_041936745.1). Lineage (GTDB taxonomy): Bacteria > Bacillota > Limnochordia > Darwinibacteriales > Darwinibacteriaceae > Darwinibacter > Darwinibacter acetoxidans_A. The sequence goes on along the minus strand of JBHGWS010000143.1, from coordinate 58,953 downwards.
TTCACCCATTATCCGGGTCCTAAAATTTTTAAAGCAGATGGAAAACAGAATCTTAGGGTTTTCCACAACGCAGTTTAACGACCATGTGGCCGCCTTAGCTTTTCGCTGGAGCAGGGAAGAAAGCTTTTCTGATTTATTAGCCGACACAACAGTGGATGAAGGGGACTTGGTCTTTGCCTTCCGCCGGGGGATTGATCTATTGCGCCAGGTACGCAACGCTACCCTGGAAGACCCTATTTTAAACGCCAAGCTTAGGGAATGCATTGAGCTGATGGATCGGGACGAAGTCTCAATTTGGCTCTAGTTTCAGAGGTGTGTGAGGCATGAAAATTAAGCTTGTAGCTTTAGATATTGACGGCACACTTTTAAACAGCCAAGGTGAGCTTACCCCCAAAACACGTGCTGTGATCGCCAGTATCAAAGAAAAAGGGATCGGGATCGTATTAGCAACGGGCAGGCGCCCGCTGCGCACAACCACTCTGGCCGAGGAGTTGAATTTAAAACTGCCTTTAATTACCCATAACGGAGCGGTGATTATTGAGCCGGGTAGGGAACGGCCTCTTTTAAAGCGGGGGATAGATCTGAAAATTGCGGCGGAAATAATGGCCCGTTTAGAAAAAAACCGCATCAACTACGCGGTCTATGCGGGCGAGGGAGGGGGCGATCTGATTTTAGCCCCAAGTTATGCCTGGCAGGAGGCTGAAAACCTTATGCTCACTTATATGGGGGAGGTGCCCGATAAAACAGGCAAGATCCGCCTTGCCAAGCAGCCCGTCCGCCTCTCTGTCATCGATGCTAAAGATAAGGTGCTGCCCTTTTATGAATACCTTAAGGCGGACTTTGCCGGCCAAATTAACCCCATGCTCTTTACCACAAAGAAAAGGTGGCGGGGGATCGAGATTATCTGCGGCCGCTGTTCAAAAGGAGCCGCCCTGGCTTTTTTGGCCGAGCGTTTAGGTATCCAAGCCCCGCAGGTAGTTGCTATCGGTGATAATGTGAATGATCTGGAGATGATTACTTGGGCAGGGCTCGGTGCCGCCATGGCAAACGGGGCCCCCGCTTTAAAGCGGGCCGCGGATCTTATTGCTCCCGATTTTGACAGTGACGGGGCGGCTTTGTTTTTATCGGAACTTCTATTAGCAAAATGAGGTGGGATTGTGACAACTCTACACTTAGTACCCCAAAGATATCTGCTCCGGTGGCGCAAAAAGGGGGGACAAGCCCTTTATATGACGCTGCCCGGATTAGCCGCCCGCATTTTAAAAGAGGCACAGATCCCTTACAGGGAAGACCGCCTGGCAGAGGAATTAGCTTTATGGCAGGCGGTTTGGCAAAACAGCGGCGGGGTGGAATTCTTTGCGCCAATTGTAGATTTTCCCGGCTTTATGGAGGAGTTAAAACTTTTGTTTGGCCAGCTGGCGGCGGGGGAGGATATTCTTTCGGCCCTTCCGCAGCGGGGCCGTTGGGAGCTGGAGCGTTTTTACTCTGCTTACAGAGAAATCCTGCGGGAAAAGGGCATCTTAGATCGGCCGGGCCAGCTGGCCAAAGCGGGTGCCTTGGCCAAAAAGCACCTGTTCCTGCCGGAAGTGAGCAAAATTAGTTTAGTGGGGCTGGGGGAATTGTCGCCTTTGGAGGAGAACTTTATTTCAGCCTTTGTGCAGGGCAGGCCCAGGGAAAACATTTTAATAGGGGCAAAAGAGCCTGCAATAAAGCTGTTTAAAGCCAAGGATCCTTACGAAGAAGTGGCGGAAATGGCCGCTGCCATCCGCAGCCGGTTAGAGGCGGGGGTTTCGCCGGGGGACATCGCCTGTGCTTTTCCCAACCACTCACAATATTTGCCCATCTTATTGGCGGAATTTGAGAAGGTAAACCTGCCGTGGCTTACTCCTGCCCTAAGTTTGGCGGATGCCCCTTTAGGCAAGGCTCTGCTTGCCTTGCTCGCCGGCGAACTGGCCGGTTGGGAAAAACACCACCTGCTGCTTTTAACCGCACCCGGTTGGGGTTTCCCCTTTGAATTAACCGCGGCGGAAAGGCGCAGGCTGCGCTGGGGGCCGCCTTTAAGGGGCCTGCCCGCTTGGCGCGGGTATTTGGAGGAGCTTCCCGGTTGGCGGCAGGTTTTAGATTTTATCAGCGAAGCGGGGGCTGACTTTACCGCTCAAACCGGGCGCCAATACGCGCTTTGGCTGGAAGCTTTGGGGCAAAAACTTAAACCGCAGGCGGGGCCGCCGGAAGAAAACTCTGTGGAAGACTGGGCTTGGCACATGAAAGCTTGGCTTGGTTTTGAAACTGTAATTGAGGCTTTGAAAAAATACGAATGGGTTTTAACGCCCAATCAGTTCGCTGCGCTTTTAGCCAGGCTTTTCGCCGGTTATCAAATTCCTAAAAAACGCACCTTCGCCGAACAGATTCAGGTTTTAAGCATTGAACAGTTAGGCGCTCACTCTTACGAAGAATTATACGTAGGGGGGCTTGTGGCCGGGAGTTTCCCGCCGCAGAGGCATGCACACTGGCTGACGAAGGAGAAAACAAAGGCAGATGAGGGAAAACTTACCGAACGCTTGCTGGGTGCTGCCGCGAACCTCTATCTTTACTATCCGGAAACGGATCGGGCCGGTAAATTAAACCTGCCCACCACTTTGATTGCTTGGGAAGACGCGGTTTCTCTCAAGGGGGAATTTTATAAACCAAAGCCCGATTTGTTTTTAGGCGAGGGGATTTTAAAAGATGCGGAGCTGACTGAAAATCTTAAAAAGCGCATCTTAAAAGAAGGGCTTTCCGTCAGCCAGTTAAACGTCTATGCCAACTGCCCTTACCAGTTTTACTGCTCCTATGTCTTACAGCTGAAGCCTCTGGAAGAAGTGAGTTTGGATTTAGATCCCAGGCAGGAAGGAATCATTCTCCATGAGGTCTTGAAAAGGTTTTGGCAGGAACATTTAGAAGGGCCCTTACCTGCTTTGGCCGCAGCCCAAGCAGTTATCGAGGGGCTTTTACGGGAAGAATACGAAAAGGCCGGCGAGGAGCTGCCCGCCGGTACGCTGCGTACTTTTCGCGAGTTTATCCGGGAGGATCTCTTTTTGACGGAGCAGGGTTTCAGGCCCCGCTATCTCGAACGCCGGCTGCCCAATTTCAGCTTGGAGACCGATGCGGGCCCCGTGCAGATCAGCGGCTTCATTGACCGCATCGATCAAAGCCCGGGGGGCGAATACGTACTATATGATTACAAAACAGGGGGGGCGCCCAAGCCGGCGGAGATTTTAAACGGCCGCGATGTGCAGATTGCCGCTTATCTTTTAGCGGCAAAAAAGCTGATTCCCCAAGGACGCAACGTAGGCATGGCTTATTACCTCACGGGTGAGAAAAAGCGGGTCGGCATCTTTCATGCGGACTTTCACAGGCAGCTTTTGATCCACAGGGGAAAAAACTGTTTGGCCCAAGAGGAATTTCAAGAGCAGCTGGAGTTTTTTGAGAAGAAGCTGCAGGAGCTGCTGATGCAGATCTTCAGCGGTTATTTCCCCATAGATCCCGTAAACAGCAGGCTGTGCTCTTACTGCCCTTACCGGGGTATCTGCCGTAAGGAGGTTTTTGGCTATGGATTTTAAGCCGACTGCCAGTCAAAGAGAAGCAATTTACACGGTTGGGCGGGACCTGGCAGTTACAGCCGGTGCCGGTTCAGGTAAAACGCGCGTGTTAGTGGAAAGATACCTCAACCTCATAGAGATGGGTGCTGCAGTGGAAGAGATTGCCGCCATCACCTTCACCAGAAAAGCCGCCCAAGAAATGAAGGAGCGGCTGCGGAAGCATAAGGATCTGGCCCACAGGATAGAAAGGGCTCAAATTTCCACCATTCACAGCTTATGCCAGCGCATTATCGCCGAACACCCCTTAGAGGCGGGGATCGACCCCCGCTTCCGCTTAGGCGAAGAGTGGGAAAATGCAGATCTTCTAAAACAGGCGGTGGCGGAAGAAGTAATGCAGGCACCGGCCGTCCTGAAAGAACTCGGTTCTAAAACTTACCTGGCCGGGCTTTGTGAGTCGTTATACGATGAGATGCTGACCAAAAGCGATCTGCGCTTTTGGAGTAAAGCTGAGCCCATGCTGGATTACGAGAGCGATCTAAAGCGGCTCGCAGCGGATGTGGCTCAATTTCTCCGGCTCACACCTGATACCGATGTGCAGAAAAATATTGTCCGCAAGTGGCGGGAAGAATGGCCCGTTTTAGAAAGTACTCTTCTGTCCCGAGACGTTGAATTCCAGTCAGAAGGCTTAGACATCTTAGATGATTACGTCAGGGGCATCCGGGGCAATTTTGCCGCCAATTTGGCCGGCATTAAAGCGTCTGTTAGAAAAATTAAAGAAATTATTGCAAGAAATCGGGGCGGGGAGATTACGGAAGAACTAGGCCGGCTTTTGGAGCGCATCCATTGGAACTTCCAGGCGAAAAAAACGTCTTTGGGCCTTTTAGATTATAATGATCTGGAACAGAAGGCCTTGGAACTTCTGCAAAAGGAGCGGGTGCGGGCCCATTACAATTTCAAACACATCATGGTCGATGAATTCCAAGATACGAACTCTTTACAAAAAAAGCTGGTCGACTCCTTAACGGCAGACGGCGCCACTTTATTTGTCGTCGGTGATCCGAAACAATCAGTTTACCGCTTCCGCGGTGCTGAAGTGGAAGTATTCATGGCCGTGCAGGAAGAAATGGAGAAAAACGGCAAAAATGTTTTTTTGGCCGAAAACTTCCGCTCCCGGCCCGAACTCATTCAATTCGCCAATTCCTTTTTTGCCCAACTGATGCAGGCGGAAGAAATACCTTTTCAGGCCAGCCGCTGGGCTAAAGAACCTGCCGAAAAGCCCTGCGTCAATATCCTGCGTACGCCCGCTCCCGATTTAAACCTGCAGGAAGCAAGGGCTCGCGAGGCGGAGCAGGTGGCCTGGAAAATTAAAGAGCTTGTGGAGGCGGGCCGTTACCGCTACGAAGATATCTCAATGCTTTTTCGGGTGATGAGCAATGTGCGCCTTTATGAACAGGCGCTGCAGGCCGCGGACGTCCCGTATGTCAATTTAAGCGGGCGGGGCTTTTATTCCCGCCAGGAGATTCAGGATATTCTAAATTACCTCGCCTGGTTGGAGGATGAAGGTGATCAAACGGCCCGTTTCGCCGTTTTACGCTCGCCTTTCTATCTTTTATCAGACGAAGGTTTGTATTGGCTGCGGCAGGGTAAAGCGGCCAAGCTTTCCCAAAAGGAGCAGGCGGCTTGTGAAAAAGCGGCAGGGGATTATGCCGCCTTAAAGTCTTTAAGCCTGCAAAAAGGCGCACCTGAGGTAATCAAAGCCATTTTAGACAGAACAGATTACGTGGCGAAAACTCGGCGGCTGCTTTTTGGGGCACAAAAGGCCGCCAATGTTGAGAAGTTTTTAGAACAGAGCTGGGAATTATATGCCCGGGGTATAATTTCCCTGCCGGAACAGCTGCGCTACATCCATTTGGCTGTGGCCGAAGGTGAGCGGGAAGGGGAAGCCAGCCTTGATGCGGAGCAGGCGGATGTGGTAACCTTACGTACAGTACACGGTGCCAAGGGCTTGGAATTTCCCGTGGTCTTTCTCCCCGATACTAATGGGCGCATTTTGCGCAGGCAGCACGGACCGGTGCTTTACCATCCCGATTTTGGCTTAACTTTTAAGGGGAGTGACGCTTACGAAGCGCTGCGGCAAAAGAATGCGGCAGAAGAAGAAAGCGAAGCAAAGCGCCTTTTATACGTTGCCTTAACGCGGGCGGAAGAGGAAATATTTTTCTGCGGTCTCGATGGGCCTAAGTCTCAAACCAGCTGGTGGTCGTGGTTAAACTCTATTTTACCTGAGCTGCCTCCCTCACTTTACACTGAAATTTTGGGGGATCGAACGTTGGAGGCGGCAAAAGCCCCCGCCGAAGCAGAAACCGCTCTGCCCCCGGCCCGGGGATGGAAGCCCTTAGCCCCCAGTTACAGCCGGGTATCTTTTTCTGTCACGGCTTTAATGGCTTACGCCCGCTGCCCGCGCTGTTACTTCCTCAATTATATTCTGCGGGTTCCGGAAGAGGCTCGGCGCGAAAAACCCGCGGACAGTACGAAATCGACGCCGGGGCTGTCCGCCCTTCGGCGCGGCAACATCGTGCACCGTGTCTGCGAGCAAATTACGGAGCCGGGCCAGCTTGAGGACTTGGTCCGCTACGCGGCGTTAATGGAAGGCGTGGAATTAAATAATAGGGAAGAGGCACAGTTAAAAAGGATTATCGCCCCTTATTTAAAAAGCGAATTTTTCGCCCGGTCGGTTGAACCGCAGGGTAATTGGAAAATCTACAAAGAAAAAGAATTTGCCCTGCCGGTGGAAAACTTTATTATAAACGGCCTTGTTGATCAGGTGTTTGTGGGGAAAACGGGCATTGAGGTAGTTGACTTTAAGTCTAACTGGATCAAAAAAGAGCAGGTAGCCTTAGTTGGTGCCGGCTACCAGGTACAGCTGCGCCTTTATGCCTGGGCCATGGCGGAAGAATTCCAAACCACGGTCCGGAAGTCCCTGGCATATTTTCTCATTCCCAATGAGGTCTATGCTCTCGGGGAAGAATTTTTGGCCGCGGCCGCCACCGAGCAGTGGATTGCCGCCACCTGCAGAAAAATTATTGCCGGTGCTGAGGTTGGAATTGGAGCATTCCCCCCGGGGCAGGGCTGTTTAAATTGTGCACCGGCTGCTGCCCGTGGTAAAAGTGGGCTTTTTGGGGAAAATACGCATGAAATCCGGCACCTTGATTGGGAGGAGGAAACGTTTTGAATTTTACTCAATGTAATTTAGGCAAAGGCGTGCGGCTGCATTTATGTGAGACGGACAAATTTAAATCGATAACATGCAAGGTGTTTATCCAACAGGACTTAGATGAAAAGAATGCGGCGGCCACTGCCATCATACCTCTGCTTTTGCGGCGCGGTTCGCAGAAATTCCCCTCAACGCTGCAGATTGCCCGGGAACTGGAATACTTATATGCTGCGGAATTTAATTCCGATGTTTTAAAAATCGGTGAGCGCCAAATTCTGGAGTTTGCCTGCCGTTTAATCGATCCATCGCTTCTGCCCAACGGCGAGCGGAACATAGAGCGGGGACTGCGCACCTTTTGGGATATTGCCTCCAACCCCGCCGGGTCTGATAATTCATTTGTGGCCGATTTTTTCGTCCAGGAAAAGAACAAACTGAGGCAGGAAATCACAAGCTTGGTGAACAACAAGCGGGCTTACGCCTTTGCCCGGGCCATGGCTGAAATGTGTGCCGATGAACCCTTCGGGATCTATAAATACGGTGATGAAAAGTCGGCCCGGAGCTTGGAAAACGAAAAAGTGCACAGCCACTACCGCAATTTGTTTGAAAATCATCCCATGGACATTTTCTTAGTGGGCAGCAATCTCGATGTGCTGGCCAACCTGTTTGGGCAACTTGTCCGCAGCCGGAAAGATCTAAAAAGCCTAAAGGGGCCGCAAAGCGGCGGCGGCGGTAAGCCGCGGACGGTGGAAGAGGCGATGGATGTAAACCAGGCGATTTTGGTTATGGGGTACCGCACGAACTGCAATTACCTTGCCGACAACTACTACGCCTTACTTGTGGGCAACGGCATCTTAGGCGGCTTCCCCCACTCCAAGCTGTTTGTCAATGTGCGGGAAAAAGCAAGCCTCGCTTATTACGTCGATTCCAACGTGGAAGGGACCAAGGGGATTTTGACCATTAACGCGGGCCTGGCTGCGGCCAAGCGGCAGGAAGCGGTGGCAATAATCGAAAAGCAGGTGAGGGAAATCCAGCAGGGCCAAATCAGCCCCCAGGAGCTGGCCCAGACCAAACGGGCGCTGATTGCGGGGATTACGGCCATGAAGGATAACCCGGCAGCACTGATCGACCGCAATATAATTGGCGTTGTGAACAGGGATTTGAGGAGTATCGCGGAAGTAACCGGCGCCATCGAAAAAGTGCAGAAAGAAGACGTAGTGGCGGCCATGAACAAAATTACCCTGGACACAACTTATTTACTGCGCCCGAGGCGGGAAGGTGAACTAAATGGAACAAATTAAACTACCGACGGGGGAAAAACTCCGGGTTAAGAAAATGGCCAACGGCTTGACGGTCTTTATCTTAGTTAAGCCCGGTTATTTAAAAAAATATGCCGTGCTGTCGACCAAGTACGGCTCCTTGGACTCCAAATTCAAAGCGGGCGGCGAGCTTACAGAGGTGCCCGCGGGTATTGCCCATTTTTTGGAGCACAAGCTTTTTGAAGAAGAAACGGGCAGTGCCTTCGACCGCTTCGCGGAGTGGGGCGCTTCGGCAAATGCCTTCACAAGCTATGCTCAAACCAGCTACCTTTTTTCCACCATCGATCACTGGGGGGAGTCTTTAGCCCACTTAATCGGCTTTGTGAGCCACCCTTACTTAACGGCGGAAAATGTGGAAAAGGAAAAAGGCATTATCGAACAGGAGCTGCGCATGTATGAAGATCACCCGTACCACAGGCTTTATTCAAACCTTTTAAGGAATCTCTACCATGAAAACCCGGTCCGCTTGGATATCGGCGGTACGGTTGAATCGATTTACAAAATTACCGTGGCGGAACTTTTAACCTGCTACCATACTTTCTACCAGCCGCCGAATATGGCTCTAGCGGTGGTCGGCGATGTTGACAGCGAGGAAACCTTAAGGATTATTGCAGATAATTTCCCCGGGCAAAGTCAAAACAGCACCTTTGCAATCGAACGATTTTACCCAAAAGAGCCGCAAGAAGTAGTCGATTCTTGGTCGGAAGAGGAACTGAGCGTCTCTCGGCCCCACTACCTGCTGGGTTTTAAACACGAGCCGCGCTGGGAAGGTGCCGCACTTTTGAAGCAGCAGATCATCATGTCTTTAATCTGGGGGATGTTGGTGGGCCGCAGCTCGCAGGTTTACGCCGATTTATACGGGGCGGATTTAGTCGATGATTCTTTGGGCGCGGCTTTTAACAGCGGGCCCTGCTTTGCCTATTCCGTCATCGGCTCGGAAACGGACGCGCCGGAAAAGCTGCATGAAGAGCTAAAAAAGATCATCGAACGCCTGCAGAAAACAGAGGTTTCCCCAACGGATCTGGAGCGCTTGAAAAGGCAGCTTTACGGCAAGCATTTGGCTTCCTATGATTCCTTTGAATATGCGGCCAACCGCTTTATTTCCCATCACTTCTCCGGGACGCCGTTTTACGATTTCATCCCCCTGCTGCAGTCCGTGACGGTAAGCGATATAGGTGAGGCACTCAACGAGCTTTTGGATTACGATAATTCAACAGTAGCAATTTTAAGGCCGGTGACAGGTAATGGCTAAACTTAAACTGCGCAGACGTTTGCAGCAAGAAAGAGCGGCGGTTCCGGAAGAAAGGCGCCGGCAGTGGGATAACTTGATCAGTGAATACCTTAAGGGGTGGGATAGGTACCGCCGGGCAGAAAAGGTCATGGTTTATCTTGCCTTCGGTTGGGAAATAAGTACGGAAAATATTGTGGCCGATTTGTGGCAGCGCGGTAGCCAGGTCTTTGTACCGGTGGTGGACAAGCGGACAGGTGCTCTCCTTACCACGGTTTATACAAAGGAGACTGTGCTGGCTCCCGCCGCTTTCGGCATTTTAGAACCGGTCGGTTCCAAAACAATCGATCCCGCCGCCTTAGATCTGGTTTTGGTGCCCGGCCTGGCTTTTACCGAAGAGGGCTACCGCATCGGTTACGGCGGGGGGTATTACGATCGCTTTTTACAAACCACCGAGGCTTGCAGGGTGGGGCTTTGTTACAGCCAATTTCTCCTGCCGAAACTGCCCCTGGATCCTTGGGATCAGGCCGTGCATTTTATCGCCACGGAAGAAGGCATCTTGAGCAGGAAATAGCCTTTAACTTGCAGAAGTTTTGGTGCAAAAGGAGTTGACCAAAATGCCCCGCAGATACATTCTGGCTATTGATCAGGGAACGACAGGCACTACAGTAATTGTTTTTGACGAACAGGGTGGGATTAAAAGCAGGATGTACCAGGAGTTCCGCCAATATTACCCGCAACCCGGCTGGGTGGAACACGATGCCCTGGAGATCTGGGAAGGAACCACAAGCTTAATCAGCTTGGCTTTGGCGGAACTTCCCAAGCCCGCGCAGCTTGCCGCAATAGGTATCACAAACCAGCGGGAAACAGTTGTCTTGTGGGATAGAAAAACGGGCCTGCCCGTGACCAAGGCCATCGTTTGGCAGTGCAGGCGCACCGCCTCTTTATGCGATGAGCTGAAAGCGGGCGGGTTGGAACCTTTATTTCAAGAAAAAACCGGCTTAGTCTTAGATCCTTACTTCTCCGGCACGAAATTAAAGTGGCTTTTCGATCAGCGCCCCGATTTAAAAAAACGGGCTCAACAAGGTGAGCTGGCCTTCGGCACCATTGACTCTTGGTTGATTTATAAGCTGACGGGAGGCAAAAGGCACGTCACGGATTATACGAATGCTTCCCGCACCCTGCTTTTTAATATCGCTGAATTAAAATGGGATGAGGAACTTCTGGAAATACTGGCAGTGCCTGCGGAAATCTTACCGGAAGTTGTTTCATCCAGCGAAGTTTACGGCGAGACCGCTCGCTGTGAGAACCTGCCCGCGGGCATACCCGTGGCGGCGGCCGCAGGTGATCAGCAGGCAGCTTTATTCGGGCAGGCCTGTTTTCAATCGGGCATGGCTAAAGCCACCTTCGGTACAGGTGCCTTTATGCTGATGAATACGGGGCCCGATTTGATCCGATCAAAAAAGGGGCTTTTGACTACCATCGCCTGGGGTTTGGATGGAAAGATAGAATACGCGCTGGAAGGAAGCGTCTTCGTTGCCGGAGCCGCCGTCCAGTGGCTGCGGGATGAAATGCAGATCGTGGAGTATGCGGCACAAACGGAAGCCATGGCCCAGGCGGTCCCCGATACAAACGGCATCTACTTTGTGCCGGCCTTTGTGGGCTTAGGGGCACCTCACTGGGATCCTTACGCCAGGGGCGCAATTGTGGGCATCTCCCGGGGGGTCAACCGCAACCATGTGGTGCGGGCCGCCCTGGAGGCCGTAGTTTACCAGACAAAAGAGGTTTTAGATGTGATGGCGGCTGAAGCGAAACTGCCCATTACCGAATTGCGGGTGGACGGCGGCGTCTCAGTCAATAATTTTATCTGCCAATTCTTAGCCGATATGGCGGGTGTAAGGGTGCAGAGGCCGCGGGTTTTTGAAACAACTGCCCTGGGGGCGGCTTTTTTAGCCGGGCTGGCAGTGGGCGTTTGGCGGAGCCAAGAAGATCTCAAGAAAACCTGGCAGGCGGAACGCATTTACGCGCCCGCATTTACCAAAGCGGAGCAGGAACGCCTTTTTGCGGGCTGGCAGAAAGCTTTGGGACGTGCCAAAAACTGGATTAATCCCGAGTAACGCAGGTATTTTGGAGGTGTTCAGAGATGGATAAAAAATGGTTGGAGGAACAAACCGAAGCGGTCGGTTCCGCCTTGGCTGCCCAGGGGATCCGCTTGGCGGTGCCTGTGGGCGGAGACAAGCGGGAGTACGCCTTTCGGGAAAAACCGGACGCCAAGCGGTTAGCCGCCGTGATAGATCATACGCTGCTTAAACCTGCCGCCAGCAGGCGGGATATTGAAAAGCTCTGCCAAGAGGCGCGCCGGTACGGCTTTGCCACCGTCTGCATTAACCCGGTGCATGTTGCTTTGGCCGCTGAACTTCTTAGGGGCAGCGACGTCAAGGTGTGTACGGTTGTGGGCTTTCCCCTGGGCGCCGCCACTACTTTGACGAAAGTGTGGGAAACAAGGGACGCTCTGGCGGCCGGTGCCGGGGAAATTGACATGGTCATTAATATCGGCAGCTTAGTTGAGGGCGATTACGCACGAGTTTATGCCGATTTGACGGCGGTGCGGGAAGCAGCGGCGGAAAAGGTCTTAAAGGTCATCTTAGAAACGGGCCTGCTTACCAAAGAGCAGATCGTGCGGGGCTCCATTTTAACCAAAATGGCCGGTGCTGATTTCGTTAAAACCTCTACCGGGTTTGGGCCAGGCGGCGCTACAGTGGAGGATGTGACTTTAATGCGGGAAGTTGTGGGTGTCGGCTTTGGAGTGAAAGCCGCCGGCGGCATCAGGGATTATGATACGGCGGTGGCCATGCTGCGCGCCGGGGCCAATCGCATCGGGGCCAGTGCAGGCATTGACATCGTGCATGGTTGAGGGGAGAGGGGGATTTTGAAAAAATTAAAAGTACTTTTGGCCTTGGTACTCGTCTCAGTACTCTTCGGCGGTTTAACAGAAGCGGCCGAGCCCGGGAGGTGGCTTGATTACACTAAAGCCAGGGCTGATATAACCGGTTTTCTCGGGGGTGAAGAACAGGCCGTTTTAGAAGGGAGCTTTTCTTTAAATTACCCCCACAGTTTTTCCTTAACTTATGTAGTTGACGGCAGCTGGCGCAAAATTATCGGCTACCGCGATTTACTGCAGCTTTTTGGCTTGGGTACAAGTGAATATGTCACGGATAATTTCTGGCTTTTCGATCTGTACCGCGATTACGTTTACGGCCTTGCGGCCCTTTCCGAGCTGGCTTTAGAATACGAAGGCAGGGAAACGCTGGCGCAAAGAGAAGTGGATCGCTTTGTCGATGCAGATAACCCCGACAATGTCTATTGGATAGATCGGCAGACTAAAATACCTCTTTTTGCCCGCCAGGGCGATAAGCCCGTCGTGTCAGTCGCTAACTACACGTTTGAATATGGTTTTACTGAACATTATACTTCCATAGAACTAAACATTAACTTTACGGCAGAAGCGGGCAAGCTGACGCTGAATTACAAAGACGGCCACTGGGTGGCGGCGAAAATTGAGGCAGCACTGCCGGCCGGCCCTAAAGTCGTTGAATTCAGGTCCTGGCAGGTGGGGACAGATGAAATCGGTGATGTCAGTGCACTGAAAAATCTCGGTGTTTATATTAAAGAGGCCCAGGCGGCGCTGGCGGAAAACCGCTGGAGTACGGTTTTAGATGTCATGAAGAAGGCAGTTGCCATCGATCCCCAATACTGGCAGGGTTATTTCTATCTGGGCTATGCTTACGGCCGCATGGGCAATTACTTGGGCGCGGTGGAAAGCTACCAACAGTCGCTGATGCTCATGCCGGATCAGCCCGGCGTTTTAAATAATTTAGCCTATACTTATATGCTGCAGGAGGTCAATCTCAACGAAGCTTTGGCTTTGGCAAAAAGGGCTGTCGCCCAAGACAGAAAAGCAACAAACCTGGACACCTTAGGCTACGGTTATTACTTGGTCGGCAGCTATAGGGAAGCGGAAAAAACCCTGCGGGAGGCCTTGAGTTTGGCGGACGAGAAGGAACAAAGCGAAATAGAAGCACATCTTCGTTTAGTCCAAGAGGCGTTAAGAAAGGCCGAGGATTAGGTCATGAGCGAGCATTATTTCACGGATCGGCCCCGTTCCAAAGCCAAGCCTGGGCAGTTTACGGTTGAATTAAGGGGCCGCAGCTACACTTTCCACACCGACGCGGGAGTGTTTTCCCGGACCGGGCTGGATTTGGGGACGGAAATTTTAATTGAGATGCTGCCCGGCAGGCCGGGCGATGTCGTGCTTGATTTAGGCTGCGGTTACGGTGCCTTAGGCATTGCCGCCGCGGATTTGGTAGGCCCGGCGGGCCATGCCTACTTAGTTGATGTCAATGAGCGGGCCGTGGAATTAGCTGCCCAAAACATTAAGGCAAACGGGATTTTAAATGCCACCGCCTTAAAAAGCGACGGCCTGCGGGCCCTGCCCGGCCTTTCCTTCGATTTGATCGCCTCCAATCCTCCCATCAGGGCAGGTAAAAAGGTAGTTTACAGGATTTTAAGGGAAGGCTACGAGGCGCTTCGCCCGGGCGGCCGCCTTTTGGTAGTCATCCGCACTAAACAAGGCGCCAAGAGCCTTGCCCGCTATTTAGAGGAACTTGCGGGAAATTGTGAAACACTGAAACGAAAAAGCGGCTATCGCATCCTCCAAGTTGTAAACACCCCTCCGCCTGAATAATCTTTTAGGTATGGGGGTGTTTGCATGCGCGTTTGGTTTTTTTCCGCCAAACAGGTTTTATGGTGGTTTTTTATCTGCCTAACCGTAGGTATTTACCTGGGCACGGCTTCCCCGGCGGTGCTTCCCGTTTTTGGCACGCAGGCTTTCAGCGTTGCGGGGAAAACCATTGTCATCGATGCGGGCCACGGCGGCCCGGATCCCGGTGCTGTCAGCGCCCGGGGGGCTTTGGAAAAAGAAATCACTTTGAATGTGGCCAAAGAGTTGGAGTATCTTTTAAAGCGGGCCGCCGTTTTCACAGTCATGGTCAGGCACGGCGATTATGATTTGGCCGATTCCAGCGAAAGGAATCTTTTAAACCGAAAACGCCAGGATCTGGCCAGGCGGGTGGCCATTGCGGAAGAGGCGGGGGCGGATTTATATATTTCCATCCATGCCAATTATTTCCCCTCGCCCATCTGGTCCGGCGCGCAAACCTTCTATTACGAGGGGCAGGAGGAAGGGATGCAGTTGGCCCGCTGCCTGCAGGCAGAATTGGTGCGCTATTTGGGGCCCAACCACCGCTTGGCCCGCCCCGGTGAGTATAGGGTTTTGAGGGATACGAGCATGCCCGCGGCTTTAGTCGAGGTGGGTTTTTTATCGAATCCGCAGGAGGCTGCCCTTTTAGGGAAAAAAAGCTACCAGAAACGAATTGCCGCGGCAATTTTAGCGGGAATAATCCGCTACTATAATGAATCGTAACCCCCGGTGTTCGCATTTGGGATAATCCTGTTTAGAAACAGGATTTAACCCTTTTTAAGCGAATTAAAAAAGGAAGCGGAGAAGACGAACGGAGGGGCGATCTCATTATGCGCGTATTGATTATGCACCAAGCAGATAAAAAAATTGAAGGATCCGCGGCGGCACTGCAAAAAGCTTTGGAAAAAGAAGGCCTGCGGGTCGATCTTGTTTCCTCCGGTGATTTAGGCAGCGCACCGGTTAGTACCGCTCCTTATCGCTTAATCTGTGTTATCAGCGGTTTTAAGGGTTGGTTTCGGCCGAAAATACCCAGTGAGATGAAGAATATGCTGGAGCGGGCCAGCCGCTTGGCCGGTAAAAGAGCGGGCGCTTTTGTACAAGCTAAGCTCGGCTCGGGCAAAGCCCTGCGGGCCTTAATGGCTGATATGGAGCGGCAGGGTGTATTCGTGGAAGACTTCGGGACTTTAGGCGGCGGAGAGGAAATGGCCGTCATTGCTGAACGCTTAAAACGCTTGGTTTAAAAAACCGCCTGTCTGCAGGGCCGGTTTTTTCTGATCCCTAAAACTCGCAGCGGAAATTTAAGAAAAGTCGCGTTAAACATAACTGCCGAAATTTTAAAAACAAAGGGGGACTTTCTATGCAACGCTACAAACGGGAACTGCGAATTCCCGGGCCTGCACCTGTACCTGCAGAAGTTTCTTTACAAATGGCCCGGCCCATGATTAATCACAGGGGGAGAACTTTCCAAACTAAATTTCCAGAAATTATGCGGCGCCTCCAGCCCTTATTCGGTACGGAGAGGACGATTTATATGATCACGGGCTCCGGTACCGCGGGCATGGAAACAGCCGTCAGCAATCTGCTGAGGCCGCAAGTACCTGTTTTATGCCTGGTGGGCGGGTTTTTTGGCCGGCGCTGGCAGGAACTCTGCCAAGCTTACGGGGCAGATGTGCACACCTTGGAATTTTCTTGGGGCAGCGGCATCAAGCCGCCCGCAGTGGGGGATTATTTAAAACAGCACCCGGAAATCGAATTGATCTTTGTTGTCCATAATGAATCTTCAACGGCGGTTTTAAATGATGTTGAAAAGATTGCCAAGGCGCGGGAGGGCCACCAAGCCCTGCTGGTCGTGGATGCGGTCAGCTCTCTGGGCGGCGTACCTTTCAAGATGGATGAGTGGGGTGTGGATGTGGTTGTCAGTGCATCGCAAAAATGCCTCATGGCGCCGCCGGGTACGGCCTTTATCAGTGTCTCAGCCAGGGCTTTTGAATACTTAAAGGACAATCCCCAAGGCCGCTATTATTTCGATTTAAGGAAATACGCCGAGTATTTAGAGCGGGGCGAAACTCCTTTTACACCCAATATCAATAACGTCTTTGCTTTAGAGGCGGCCTTGGACATGATAGAAGCGGAAGGTTTAGACAATGTCTATGCCCGCCACAACTTGATGCGCGATATGTTAAGGTCGGGCATTAAGGCTTTGGGTTTGGAACTTTTAACAACGAAACAGGATGCCTCGCCAACCGTTACCGCCGTTAAAATTGAGCAGGCGGATGCTTTCAGGGCCCGGATCAATCAACGCTTCGGCGTTGAATTTGCCGGCGGCCAGGGCGTGCATGCGGGGAAAATTATCCGGATCGGCCATATGGGTTATGCAACTCCCCTGGATGTTTTGACTGCTCTGGCGGTGCTGGAGATCGAATTAGGTAAATTTGGGCAGGCGGTCAAGGCGGCCGAAACGGTGTTGGCCGGCTGAGCCCGGGGGGAAAATAAGGCTTGGGGGAGGGCCCGATGAGTTTTACACTGCGTGACGCCATCGATATTCTAATCGCAGCCTACGTCATCTACCGGATCATCAACTTAATTGAGGGCACACGGGCCACCACTTTGGTCAAAGGGCTGGCGGTAATTTTTACCAGCAGTGTAGTGGCTCGTTTTCTCAACCTGCGCACCATGAGTTGGCTTTTGGAGCAGGCTACCACAATTGTCTTAGTGGCTTTACCCGTTGTTTTTTACCCCGAGCTGCGGCGCGGTTTGGAGCAGATCGGCCGGGGCAGGCTTTTTGCCCGGTTGGGCCGGGACGGGGAAGAAAAGCAGGCCTGGGTGGAGATCATTGCGGCAGCCGTCACCAGGTTGAGTGAGGAGAAAAAAGGAGCACTGCTGGTTTTAGAAAGGCAGACAGGCCTGTCTGAATACGTGGAAACAGGTATTGATTTGGATGCCAAACTGAGCAGGGAATTACTGCTTAATATTTTTGAACCAAACAGCCCTCTCCACGACGGTGCAGCCATAATCAGGGAAGGGCGCATCTTGAGCGCGGGCAGTGTTTTACCCCTGACGGACAGCCGCATCGGCAGCCATTTAGGTACGCGGCACCGCGCCGCCGTCGGCATGTCGGAACAGGCCGACGCCATTGTCATCGTGGTTTCAGAAGAAACAGGGACGATTTCACTGGCCGTGGACGGCCGTTTAAGGCGCTACTTAAATGAAACACGGCTGCGGGAGCAGCTTAACTTTTATTGGCAGAGGCGGGGGGCGGCGGACAGTGAGAAAGCTTAGGCAGCTTTGGGGTTTTTTAACTAGGCCGGGCGTGTATTGGCGTTTGTTTTCCCTCGTTCTTGCAGTAATTTTGTGGCTTTTGGCCGCGGGCAACGGTGATTTGGTCGGCACTGAGCGGGTCGTGGATTTAAACGTGGAGGTGCGCAACCTGCCCCGGGACTTAGCCCTATTAGAGCGGCCCGAGCCCGTCAAAGTAAGGATCAGGGGGCTGGCTCCCCTTTTAAACAGGCAGGAAGATTCGCTGACTGCCGCCATTGATTTAAAAGATGCCGCCCCGGGGGCGGAAACGCATTTTGTCAGCATCGAGGCTCCCGCCGGCGTGGACATAGTAAGTGTTACCCCGCGCTGGGTCAGTGTTTACACGGAAATGATTGAATCCAAAGTCTTCCCCGTGTCAGTTGCCCTCTTGGGCTTAGACCACGGCGGCGGTTTGAGAGGTTTTAAAACCAACCCCCAAGTGGTAACCGTTACGGGCCCCGGCAGTATACTGAATAAGGTGGATCGCGTCGCCGTTTATATCAGTAACGGCCGCCTGCTTGGGCTGGAGGAGAGCTTTCCCGTGCAGGCTTTGGATGCCGCGGGAAGGGCTTTGGCATTAGTGCAGATTGAACCTTCGGAAGTAAATGTCCGTGGGGAGGGGAGAGAGACGGAGAATGAATAAATTGTTTGGGACTGACGGTATTAGAGGTGTTGCGAACCAAGAATTAACACCCGAGCTGGCTTTGCGCATTGGCCGGGCAGGGGCACTGGTTTTGGGAAAGGGCAGCAGGTGCCGGCTTTTAATCGGCCGGGATCCCCGTATTTCAGGCCAGATGCTGGAGGGGGCTTTGGCGGCGGGCATTGCTTCCGCCGGCGTTGATGTAATTTCGGTCGGGGTAGTGCCTACGCCCGCGGTAGCTTATTTAACGCAAAAGCTGGACTGCTGCGGCGGGGCCATGATTTCCGCCTCCCACAATCCCCTGCAGGATAACGGTATCAAGTTTTTTGGGGCGGACGGCCATAAATTGGCCGACAGCCGTGAGGCCGAGATAGAAGCTTTAATCCCCCAAGACAACCACCCCAGGCCAACCGCCGGTGGTGTGGGCCGCATTCATTTCAAACCGGAAGCCGTGAATTTATACTTAGGAGACTTAAGAAAACGCCTTCCTTTAAACCTGCGAGGTTTGAAAATTGCCTTGGATTGTGCCCACGGGGCGACGGCCCAATACGCCCCCAAGCTCTTTAGAAGCCTCGGCGCCCAGGTCAGCGTTGCTTCTAATCAGCCGAACGGGCTGAATATTAACGAGTACTGCGGTTCTACTTATCCCGCCAAGATTCAAAGCTTCACGAAGGAAATAGGGGCCGCTGTGGGTTTTTCCTTTGACGGCGATGGCGATCGGGTTTTGGCAGTCGATGAGCTGGGCAATCTTTTGGACGGCGACCATATCCTGGCAATAATCGGCCTGCACTTATTGAGCCGTGAAAAGCTGCCGGGCAGAAAAATAGTTGCTACAGCTTATTCCAACGGCGGTTTAAAGCAGGCTTTTTTAAAGCGCGCCGGTGATGTGGTTTATGCCCCGGTGGGCGATCGCTATGTTGTCCAGGTTATGCAGGAACAAGGCCTTATTTTAGGCGGGGAGCAGTCGGGCCACATAATTTTCTTAAAAGACTCCACCACAGGCGACGGTATGCTGACGGCCCTGAAACTTCTGGAAGTTTATCTGCATGAAAAAATGCCTTTCAGCCGGTTAGCCTCGCGGCTGGAGACTTTTCCCCAGGTTTTGGTGAACGTCCCCGCCGAAAACCCGGCACAATGGCTGGAAAACGAAGAGATTAAGCAGGCTCTTTTTAAAGCGGAGAAAAAGATGCAGCCTCTGGGACGCATTTTCGTGCGCGCTTCCGGGACGGAACCACTGATTAGAATTCTCGGTGAACACCCGGATGAAAAAATCGTCCGGGCGGCAGTTGATTACCTGGCAGATGTTATCCGCGCCGAACAGAAAGAGATCGCCCGTGCAAATTAAAGGCTGCGGCGTTGATTTGATCGAAGTTGCCAGGATCGCCGGTGCCATCAAAAAGGAGAAATTCCGGCAGAGGGTTTATACGGCGCGGGAGAGGCATGAATTGAAAACGAAAAGGGCGGAATCCTGGGCCGCCCGCTTTGCGGCGAAAGAAGCTGTGATGAAGGCTTTAGGGCGCGGTTTTGGCCAAGGGGTGTCTTTTTTAGACATAGAAATCAGCCAAGACGAATGGGGTAAGCCCCAAGTGCATTTACAGGGCCGGACTTTAAAACTGGCCGAAACCCTGGGTGTTGGACAACTCTTTTTAAGTCTCTCCCACACCAAAGATTTGGCCATAGCATATGTGATTGCCCTGGGTGAGGAGTGAAATTTGTGTTGGTTTTAACCGGCGGGGAAATGCAAGAATTAGAACAAAAACTGCTGAGGGATTTGGAAATCCCCCCGCTGCTTCTAATGGAAAATGCGGGCAGCAGAATTCTTGAATTTTTAAAAGGAAAATTCGGGCCCCTTAAAAACAAAAGAGTCCATATCCTGGCCGGCCCGGGCAATAACGGCGGTGATGGGCTGGTTGTGGCCCGCCAGCTGTTGGCTGTGGGTGCCAAGCCCCGCGTCAGTTTAATCGGTGACGGGGCCAAGCTCAGCCCGCTGGCAGGCCAAAACCTGGAGATTTTAAAGAAGTTGGGTGTAACGATAAGCACCCTGGAAAACAAACAGCTGCCCCAGTTCAAATTTGCCTTGGGCTTGGCTGATCTGATTATTGATGCAATTTTGGGCACGGGCTTTAGAGGCAGCCTCTCTAAGGAGCTGGCCGCTTTGGCTGAATTGGTTAACGAGATTAAGCGGCCCGTTGTCAGCGTGGATATTCCCACGGGGGTTGATTCCGCTAACGGGCAGGTTGGCAGCAGCGCTGTCAGGGCTGATTATACGGTTAACCTAGGCGCGGCCAAAGTGGGCAATTTCCTTTATCCCGGCCGGGAGTACGCGGGGGAAAATGTGGTTTTGGATTTAGGCCTGCCTTTAGCGGGCGAAGAAGCCGGCAGGCGTTTTTTAGCCGGCGGGGAAGTAATGGATCTTCTGCCGCCGCGGCCGGCCTGGGGCCATAAAGGCACCTTCGGGCATGTTTTAGTTGTGGCCGGCTCAAAGAACATGGCCGGTGCCGCGGCTTTAAGCGCCAAGGCGGCTTTAAGGGCCGGCGCAGGGCTTGTTACGGCGGCGGTTCCCGCGGGCATCAGTGGGCGCTTTTTGCCTGAGGAAAGCATGGTTGTGCCTCTGCCCGAAACGAAGGAAGGCAGCTTTGGCAAAGCCAGCCTGCCCCATTTGCTCAAGCTTCTTTTTAAAAAGAACGCCTTAGTTATCGGGCCCGGTTTATCCCGTAACTTAGAAACGATTGAAGTGGTGCAGGAGCTTTTAAAGGCTTGGCCCGGGCCCGCGGTAATTGACGCCGATGCTCTCGGCGCTTTAACTGATGAGTTTATGACGGGCGTAGGGGAGAAGAAGAGGAAACAGTGGATCCTGACGCCCCACCCGGGCGAAATGGGCAGGCTTTTAAATCTACCGCCCGCCAAGGTCAATGCCGACAGGTTAGGCGTTGGCGGGGAATTCGTCAAAAAATGGGGAGTGGTTTTGGTCTTAAAAGGTGCCCCCACGATTACATTTAATGGGGAGAAGACTTATATTAATACTACGGGAAATCACGGCTTGGCAACGGGTGGCACCGGTGACGTTTTAGCGGGGCTGGTTGGTGCTCTGCTTGCGCAAGGGGTAAACCCCCCCGCCGCGGCAGTGCTGGGAGTTTATGTGCACGGCTTGGCCGGCGATCTGGCCGGCGCAGGCGGCAGGCGAGGGCTGATTGCTAGTGATTGCCTTAAAAAGATTCAAGAGATCTTACTTTAAGGATGGAGTGTTAGTTTATGAGTAAGGCCACTAGATCAGTCTGGGCCGAGGTAAGCCTGGATCGGGTCGCTTTTAATGTGCGGCAGGTGCGCAGCCTGCTTGGCCCCAACTGCCAATTAATGGCGGTTGTGAAGGCCAACGGCTACGGGCACGGCGCCTTGGAATTAGCTTATACAATGTTGGCTAACGGCACTAATTGGCTGGCGGTTGCACTGCCGGAGGAAGGCGTGCGGCTGCGCCGTGCCGGGATTACTGCCCCCATCTTGGTTTTAGGCGCGGTTGGCGCCGATGAGCTGGAAATTTGTGTGGCGCAGGATCTGGTGGTGACGGTCTTTGAACCGCACATTGCCCGCCTGCTTTCCCGGGCAGCGGTGAAACTGCAGATCCCGGCCAAAGTCCATATCAAAGTAGATACGGGTATGGGGCGGCTCGGGCTTTTACCGGGGGAATTCGGCGATTTGGTTGAACTTGTGAAACGGCTGCCCGGCTTGGTGATCCAAGGGGTTTTTACCCACTTTGCACTGGCGGAAAAAAAGGATTTGGAATACACCCGCTGGCAGTGGGGGCGTTTTCAAAAAGTGATGGCCATGCTGAAGGCCAATCAAGTCACCGTTCCTTATTTTCATGCGGCCAATACCGCGGCAACCCTCTTTTTTCCCGCATCCCATTTGGATATGGTGCGGGTCGGTTTAGCTTTATACGGGATGTACCCTGATGAGAGGCGGCCCCTGCAGCTGAAGCCCGCTTTAAGCTTAAAGACAAAAGTGGCCTTTGTGAAGCGGGTGCCGGCAGGCAGCGCCATCAGTTACGGCAGCACCTATGTGACCTGGAAGGAAACTTCCATTGCCGTCTTGCCCATCGGCTATGCCGACGGGGTTTCCCGGCGGCTGAGCGATAAAGGGCGGGTTTTAATTAACGGCACTTTCTGCCCGATTGTGGGCCAAGTTACCATGGACCACACTTTAGTCGACTTGGGAGATCTGCCGGCGAAAATCGGCGATGATGTCATTCTAATCGGCTCTAACGGCAAGCAAGAAATTACGGCAGATGACTGGGCACAGTTAATGGGCACGCTTAACTATGAAGTAACCTGCATGCTCAGCAATCGCATCGAGCGCATTTACATTTAACATAAAAAGCCCGGCTCAAGCATAGTCTTTTCAAGGGGATCTGCCTTGCGAAAACTTGTCTGGTTTGTTTTGTCCCTGCTTGTTGTGGGCAGCAGTGCATTTGTTAATGTTAAAGCAGAGGTTGTCTTTCAAATGAAAGATCCTGCCGGGGATGACAAGGGGGCGGGGGGCTTAAGGTACCCCGCGCACGATGTCTTTTTGCCCGGGCTTTTTGATCTAAGAGAGTTTCGGGTATCTCTCGATGAGAGCATGATTTTTTTTGATCTTAAGTTTTCTCTGGTGACCAATCCTTTTGGCGCACCGGAAGGATATTTTCATCAGCGTATGGAAGTGTATATCAATACGGGGTCAAGTGCCGGTTTGGAAAGTATCTTAGTGGGCGGGCATAAGCTAAAAACCCCGCCCGGGCTGGGCTGGCAGATACGGATTTTGGCCGCCCCTTTTGGCGAGACGCGGCTTTTTTTATGGAGCCCCGCGAAAGTTGAGCAAATTGAAAAAGGAATAAAGTCTTTTTTGCGGGAAGACGGCCAAACCATCCGCATTGCAGTGGAAAAACAGCTTTTGCCTAAACCTCAGGGGGCTTGGAATTATTATGTTTTAGTCGGGGCCTTTCACGGCCCGGGCTTGGGATTGTGGCGGGATGTGGGTGATGATCCCCTCTGGCAGCTGCAGGGGGAAGAAATTCCCGTTTTGGACATCTTGGCACCCCGGTTTGGCTTAAAGAGCCAAAAACGCCAGTTGCGATCAAAAATACTGCAGCCGGTAAGCCCGCGTCTTGTCCGGCCGGCTTTTTTCTTAATCCCTCTGGGATTAGGCCTGGGATTTTTTCTCTGGAGGTGGATTCATGGAGCCTGACATGGAAGATGTCTTTAAGTTATATCAAAGTAAAATAGCAATTTTATCCAGCGCCCAAAAAGATACGTTATACAGAGCCTATGATGAAGGGATGAGCCCTTTTGTCATCGGCTGTGCCATCTTAAGGGCCAAACAGGAACAAAGGCGCTGCCGGCTGCGGGGTGAGGACAAGCGCATCACCTTTAACTATATCAACAGTATCATCGAAGATTGGTTAAATCATGGTATTACCACTGAGGAACGCTTTCATGCTTACTGGACGCCGCTCAAAGAGGAAGAAGAAAGCCGGGAGGTGAAGTGGGATGCGAAGAAGCAAAGGCCGCTTACGCGGGAAGATTTCACATATGAAGAGCCGCCTAAGCAAAACCGCAGCCTCTTTCCCTGGTTGGATGATTGATTACGGGCTGCAGCGCAGTTTTTTTGAAAAAGAGCCCTGCCCCCACTGCGGCGATCTGCGCCGGAGAAAATATGTGCTCCACCCCTTTCCCCTGCCCAAACCGCACCCCCGGGGCGAATGGCTGTTATCCGACTGCTCCTGCGTTAAAAAAGAGGTCAGCTACAAGCGGAGCAGGTTAAATCAAATGCAGGCGGTAATAAAAGACAACCCACTGGCACCCAGGCTGCGAGGCCACTGCTTTTCTAATTTTAAAGTAACGCCTTATAATGAGGAGCCCTATAAGGCATGTTCTGATTTTGTCCGCAACTTCGCCCAGGTTAAGCGGGGCCAAGGCATCTTATTATACGGATCGCCGGGAACGGGTAAAACCCATTTAGCCGCAGCTGTTGTCAACAGCCTTGCGGCGGAACATTCGGTGGCTTTCGTTTATGTGCCGTCATTTCTGCAGAAAGCGCGGCGGACCCGCATTGTTTTGGAAAAATACCTTGCCTTCGATCTTCTGGTTTTTGACGATATCGGCAACGGGGCGGAGTCCGATTGGGATATAGAACATCTGTTGACAATTTACGATGGGCGTTTGAACACTTTTAAACCGACCATTTTTACTTCCAACTTTGATCTGCGTGCTTTGGAAAAAAGGGTAGGTGCCAGGCTCGCATCTCGCATCAGGGGCAATAACCTGGCAGTCCGCATGCTGGGGCCCGATTGGCGCGGGTTATAAAATTTTGCTTAAAAATCTTCGCGTCCTGGCTTCTTGGGGGGCGGCAAAGAGCTGCCGCGGCGGACCCTCTTCCACGATCCGGCCTTCGGCCATGAAAACAACCCTATCTCCCACTTCCCTGGCAAAGCCCATCTCGTGGGTGACCACGACCATGGTGCGCCCTTCTAAGGCCAATTCTTTCATGACTGCCAGCACCTCACCGATCATCTCCGGATCTAAGGCGGAAGTAGGTTCGTCGAAAAGAAGCAGCTCCGGATCCATGGCCAGAGCCCGGGCAATGGCAACCCTCTGCTGCTGCCCGCCTGACAGTTGCGGGGGGTGGGATTTTGCCTTATCGGCCAGGCCCACTTTTGCCAACAGCTTCAAAGCTTCGTTTTCCGCCAAAGCCGCCGACTTTTTATTCACCAGGCGGGGGGCTAAGGTAATGTTTTCTAAAACGGAAAGATGGGGGAAAAGGTTGAAACTTTGAAAAACCATGCCCATCTGCCTGCGCACTTTTTGTAAGTTGGCGGCAGCGACTAAATCGCCCCGAAAATAAATTTCGCCTTGGCTCGGTTTCTCTAAATGATTTAAACAGCGCAGAAGAGTGCTTTTACCGCTGCCGGAGGGCCCGATGATTACAACCACTTCGCCTTTGTTTATTTCTAGGGAGATGCCGTTTAAAACCGCCAGTTTCCCAAATGATTTATGCAGGCCTAAAACCTGTACGATTGGTGTCTCAGGCATTGGCGGCCAGCCTCCTTTCGATTAGATCGATGAAGCGGGAAACGGTAAAAGTCATAACAAAAAAGATAACCGCCACGGCGAGCCAAACCTCAAAGGGCCGGAAAGTACGGCCGATAATGATTTGGCCTTTGCGAACCAACTCTTCCAAAGCTATAACGGAGACCAAGGAGGAATCTTTTAAAAGGGCGATAAATTCATTGCCCAAAGGTGGTATAATCCTTTTATAGGCTTGGGGTAAGATAATGCGGCTCATTGTTTGAAAATTGGTCAAACCGAGGCAGGCCGCGGCCTCCCATTGGCCCGGCTCAATTGATTGAATGCCGGCCCTCACTATTTCACCCACATAGGCGCCACTGTTGATACTGAGGGCTAAGATGGCGGCAAAATAAGCGGGGATGGGCCTTTGGATTAAAGAAGGCAGGCCGTAGAAGACAATAAAAGTCTGCACCAAAAGGGGCGTGCCTCTGATTACATCGATGTAGCCTGCGGCTAAAAAGCGCAGGGGACCCTTAGAGATCCGCAAAATCCCCGTCAAGGTCCCGATGATTATGCCAAAGAAAACAGCGATCGAAGTAAGCTGAACGGTCAATTTGGCTCCGCTCAGCAGCATTGGCAGCGAACTTAAAACCAGATCCCAACGAAATTGCAAATTTCTTCCTCCTCAAGGCAGGTGCGCCGTCACTTCGCATCTTAGACTTTAAGACTGCATTATTTTGTGCCGAACCATTTTTCATAAATTTGATCGTAGGTGCCGTCGTCCTTCAGCCGGGCCAGGGCAGCGTTGATTTCAGCCAATAATTCTTCGTTATCTTGGTGAACTGCAATGCCGTAAAATTCGTTTTCGGAAACGGGGCCCACGTGTGCCAAGGGTGCCTGGGGATTTGCCGCCAGGTAGCTTGCGGCCACGGGCAGATCGATGATGACAATATCGGCGGCGCCGATAATTACGGCCTGCATGGCATCAGGCACGGTATCGAAGCGGGAGATGCTTTTCAGCCCGCCGGCCTCAACTAAATCGGTGGCAGCAAAATCACCGGTCGTATTAATCTGGACGGCAGCTATTTTGCCCGCCAGATCATCTAAACCCGCCACATCGGTTACATCATCTTTGGTAACGACGGTCAGGACAGATTCGAAATAGGGGGTGGAAAAATTGACACTGGCGGCGCGCTCTTCTGTGATAGTGATGCCCGCGATCAGCAAATCATAGTTTTTGTTCAACAAAGCGGGGATTAAACCATCCCAGCTGATGTTGTCAATTTCCACCTTGCGATCTAAGGCGCTGCCTACGGCCCGGATTAAATCCATGTCGAAACCCAAAAGCTCACCTGTCTTTTCATCGACAAATTCAAAGGGCATGAAACCTGCTTCTGTCGCCACTTTAAGGGTAGGTTGGGCAAAAGCCCCCGGGGCGGCGAGGAGTAAAAAGAGGGTGGTCAAGACGACTAGTTGCTTTTTCAAAACAAACATCCTTTCCGGTACATTTTAAGGCTTATTATAACAGGTGTGTAAAAATATGCAAGTAATATTAATATTTATTCTGCGTTAACTCAGCAGGAACCCTTTTCGGAGAACGAGAATTCTCCCCCTAGGAGGTGGGAAGTTTGAAAAACTTGATTATCACGAACGGCACTATTATCGCCGATGAATTAATCCCCCAAGGGACAGTCGTATGCATTGGTGATCGAATTATCTATGTAGGTGAGGAAGAAGAAGGTGAAAAAATTAAAAAGGCCGCCCAAAGCAGCGTTTTTGAAATTATCGATGCCCAAGGTGCGCTGATTGGGCCCGGGTTAATTGATATCCATATTCACGGCTCCGACGGAGTCGATTTAATGGACGGCAGGAAAGAGTCTTTGCAGACGATGGCCCGTTACGCCGTAAAATTTGGCACTGTGGCTTTTTTACCGACTACCGTGACCGCGTCACGGGAAAACACCCGCAAAGTGAGCCGCCTTGTGGCGGACTATGTAGGGGGCCCCAACGAAGCCGAGGTTTTAGGCCTCCATTTAGAAGGCCCTTACATCAATGAGAAAAGAAAAGGGGCCCAATACGGGCCGGCTATCCGCGCCGCTGATCTGGCGGAACTGGCGGATCTTTATGAAATTCTCGGCCCTAAGATGCGGTTAATTACCATAGCCCCGGAAATTGAGGGGGGCCTTGCCGCAATCGCTTGGCTGAAAGAAAAAGGCGTCAGGACAGCGATCGGCCACTCCGATGCCAGTTACGAAGAGGCAGTAGCGGGCTTTGCGGAAGGGATCAGCCAAGCCACCCATGTCTTCAACGGCATGCGGGGGCTGCACCATCGGGATCCGGGGGTAGTGGGGGCAGTTTTAGCCAGCCCCGAGATCTGGGCCCAGTTGATTGCGGATTTGGTCCACGTCCATCCCGGTGCTATCAGGGTTTTGCTGGAGAGCAAAGGCGTGGATAAAATAGTATTGATTACCGATGCGGTCCAGGCAGCGGGCCTGCCGGACGGCGAGTATGTTTTAGGTGATCTGGACATCGTGGTCGAAGGCGGTTCGGCAAGGCTGCCTGAAGGCAATTTAGCCGGCAGTACTTTGAATATGATGCAGGCAGTGAAAAACATGGTGGAATCATTAGACGTCTCCTTGTCCCATGCGTTTCAAATGGCAAGCCTCAATCCGGCCCGCTCTTTGGGCTTAGAGAACCGGGGGTGGATTAGGGAAGGCAACCGCGCCGATTTTGTCTTGTTTTCTCCCGACTATGAAGTACTGAAAACTATCGTGGCCGGCAGAGTCGCCTATGCAGTCTAAGGGAAGGTGGTTTGCATGAATGTAATTGTAGTGAATAATTATGATCGAATGAGTGAAGAAGCAGCTAAAATTATCAGGGCCCAGATAGTTAAAAAGCCCGCCAGCGTTCTCGGTTTAGCCACGGGCAGTTCGCCTGTGGGCATCTACGGGCTTTTGGCCGAATTCCACCAAAAAGGCTTGGATTTCAGCGGCTTAACCACATTTAACCTCGATGAATACGTGGGGCTGCCCGCCGATCACCCGGCCAGCTACCATCACTATATGGAGAAAGAGCTGTTTTCCAAGGTGAACATTGATCCCGCCAGAATATTTATACCAAACGGGGCGGCGGACGATACAGCCGCGGAATGCAGGCGCTACGAAGAGGCCATTAAGCGGGCCGGCGGCATAGACCTGCAGCTTTTAGGCATCGGCGAAAACGGCCACATCGGTTTTAACGAACCGGGGAGCCCTTTCGGTGCCCAAACGCGAGTTGTGGAATTGGCGGAAAGTACAATCAGGGCCAACAGCCGCTTCTTTGCGTCGAAAGCGGATGTGCCGACGAAGGCCGTTTCCATGGGGATCAAAACCATTATGCGGGCCCGCAGCATCCTGCTTGTGGCCAATGGCGGCAGTAAAGCCCAAGCGATTGCCCGGGCGGTCAAAGGGCCTGTCACCGAAAAACTGCCCGCCTCCGTTTTACAGCTGCACCCGGATGTAACAATTGTTGTGGATCAAGCCGCGGCCGGCGGGTTGTAATGTACTGCTTTGCTGATTATCACACTCATACCAAACACAGCCACGGCAGGGGTACGGTGGCGGAAAACGTGGCAGCGGCAGCGAAGCTTGGTTTGGAAGTAATTGCAATCAGCGACCACGGCCCTAACCATCTTTTCCACTACGGCATCCGAAATTTAAATGTCCTGCAGACAATCCGCAGGGAATTAGAAGAGGCCTGCCGGGAGCACGCAGGCCTAAGGGGGTTGGTGGGGATAGAAGCCAACATTATCAGCACGGCCGGTGATTTGGATCTGCCCGCGGATAAAATTGATCTGGTGGATTTGATTTTAGCCAACATTCACCTGGCCGTGTGGCCGAAGGCGGGCCGCGACTTCTTTGCCATTTGGGGTAGCCATTACGGCAAAAAATTCTGGCCGTCTTTAAGGCAGCGTTCTCTTTTGATCAATACCGAAGCAACCATTAACGCGCTTTATAAAAATGAGATTAAAATCCTCACCCATCCGGGCCAGCGCTTTGCAATCGATTACAAAGAAGTTGCGAAGGCCTGCGCCAGGCGAAACACGGCCTTTGAAATTAATACAAGCAAGAATTACCTTACGCCGGAAATTTTAGAAATCACCGCTTCCGAAGGGGCAAAGTTTGTCATCAACAGCGATGCTCACAGCCCCGATCGCGTCGGTGATTTTCAAACAGGGCTCGCTTTGGCGAAACGCGCCGGGTTGACGCCGAGAGAAATTCTGAATGCCAGGCTTCTAAAATCTTAGGGGTGGTTTCTTGGAAAGAATCAAATGGCTTTACCCGGGGATGGGGGTTAAACGGTGGTTGGCGCTGCTTCTTTTTGGTGTTCTCTGCGTTGCGGTAGGTGCAGCGGTTTTGCTGAATTCCCCTTTTCTTTCCCTGCTGGAACAAAGGCTTTTAGACTTGGTTGAAAACTTAACTTGGAATACTTGGGTTTTGGGCGCTGCTTTAATCCTTACGGGCCTGCTTTGGATCTCTTTGGCCATCCGCTTCGGTATCCGCTCTTTAGTAAGTGCTATTAAGCCTGCGGAAGATGTAGCCAAGTTAGTCGATCACGTCTATAAAACGCGTAATTTACAAAGGGGCCCCAGTATTGTGGCTTTAGGAGGGGGCACGGGGCTTGCCACCATGCTGAGGGGTTTAAAAGAATACTCGAGCAATTTAACTGCAATCGTGACAATGGCGGATGATGGGGGCAGTTCCGGCCGGTTGAGGGATGATTTCGGTATGCTGCCGCCCGGCGATATCCGCAACACAATCATTGCCCTGGCAGATACGGAGCCTTTGATGGAAAAGCTTTTCCAACACCGTTTTTCGGCGGGCGAATTAGGCGGCCACAGTTTTGGCAACCTATTTATTGCGGCTATGAATGAAATCACCGGCGATTTCGAAGAAACGGTGCGCAAAGTGAGCCAAGTTTTGGCAGTGCGGGGAAAAGTGCTGCCGTCAACTTTAGAAACCGTCAG
This sequence comes from Candidatus Darwinibacter acetoxidans, assembly GCA_041936745.1. GTDB lineage: Bacteria > Bacillota > Limnochordia > Darwinibacteriales > Darwinibacteriaceae > Darwinibacter > Darwinibacter acetoxidans_A. The sequence continues at coordinate 28,879 of JBHGWS010000143.1, read as the reverse complement.
GCTGGGGGCACACTTTGCCGACGGCTCTTTGGTGATGGGCGAAAGCCGCATCCCCCTGCAGGGGGGTAAAATCAAAGAGGTGTTTTTAGTGCCCAAAGATGCCCGGGCGCTGCCTGAGGCTTTAGCGGCTATAGAAGAGGCGGATGTTGTCGTTTTAGGGCCCGGCAGTTTATACACCAGCATTATTCCCAATCTTTTGGTGGCCCCCCTCGCCGATGCCTTAGTTAACACCAAAGCGCTGCGGGTTTATGTCTGCAATGTAATGACACAGCCCGGCGAGACGGATGGCTTAAGCGCGGGTGATCATGTGCGGGCCCTTTTCAAACACGTGCAGCACAAACCCATTCTGGATTACGTGTTGGTCAACCAAACCCACATTTCAACTGCTGAGGCGGAAAAATATGCTGCGGAAGGTGCCCATCCCGTCCGGGCGGATTTAGGGGTTTTAGAAAAATTAGGCGTGGCGGTGCGGCAGGGTGATTTTATGGATAAAACGGACTTAGCCCGCCACGACAGCGGCCGGCTGGCCGCTGAGATTATGGCCCTTGCCGCAGAGCATGCGGAAGAGCGCCCGGAGGAGCGCGTCGGCTGAAGGTTGCCGGGGGTTTTAATTCTTCCCCAAGTAGAATAAACTACTGGGGAGGGCGATCTAATTGCGCAGAATTGTTGCTTTTGTACTGCTTTTATCCACCTTGGGCTGGGGTGTCCCCACTATTTACAGGACAGCTCACCGCCGCTGGTTCGGCGTGCGTGCGGGCGTCTTTTTGGAAGAGCGGGCCATGGAGTATTACTATGAGGGGGAAGTGCGCGTCATTGTGGAGCAGATGGCGCTTAGGGCCGCCCGTGCCCCGAAAAACGCCGCGATCCACAAGGATACGGGTGAAATAATTCCCCACCAAAACGGCCTTTACTTCGATGTTGATGAAATTGTGCACCAAATTGTGGCTGCGCCGGCTGCAAAAAAAGTGCCGCTGGCCGGTATTGAGGTTGTGCCTTCTTGGCGCAGCGAACATTTGGAGAAACTGACGGCCGTTATCGGGAGTTTTTCCACGCCTTTAATGGGCAGCCCGGACAGGGTGGGAAACATTCGTTTATCACTTAGGGCGATCAACAACACCCTGCTTTTACCGGGTGAAACGTTTTCTTTCAACGAAATTGTCGGGGAGCGCACCAGGGACAGAGGTTACCGCAGCGCTCCCATTATCTTAGGCGAAACGGTTGCCCCCGGAGTTGGGGGCGGCATCTGCCAGACTTCCAGCACACTTTACAACGCGGTGCGGCAGGCGGGCCTTGAAATAGTGGAAAGGCGCATTCATTCAATCGCCCCCAGCTATATTCAACACGGCCGGGATGCCGCGGTGGCTTGGCCGCACACCGATTTTAAGTTTTTAAACAGTTCAAAAACACCGGTGATCGTCAAAGCGGAGATCCAACAATGGCGGGTGCAGGTGTGGATTTTGGGGGAGGAAGGAGGAACTTAATATGTCTTTTTCCGATGAAACGCGCCAGGAATTGGCGCGGGTTATTCCCACCGCCCGCTGCTGCAAAACAGCGGAATTAAGTGCGATCTACGAATTAGACGGCTTTTTGCTTGGGGACAAGAATCAATTCTTGGATTTCAACCACGCTTCTCCCGTCGTGGCCAGGAAGATACTGCATCTTTTACGGGGCCTTTATCCTGATCTGCCGACGCAGATTTTGGTGGTAAAACCGCGGGCCAAACGCAGCCAAACCTGTACGGTCCGGGTTTTGGGCCACAGGTGGGCGGCGCGGGTTTACAGCGATTTTAAAGAACAAAGCGTTGTGCAGAAGACGGGGGTTTTGCGCAAGAAATGCTGCCGGCGGGCTTTTTTGCGGGGGACGTTTTTAAGCCGGGGCTCGATTACTAACCCGGAAAAAACCTACCATTTGGAGATTTCCGCCGAGCGGGCCCAAACTGCGGTGAAAATAGTGGAAACGATGCGGTCACTGGGCCTTTCCCCGGGCCTTACCCAGCGCAAAGGTTCCTTTGTAGTTTACCTCAAAGACGGCCAGCAGATTGTCGATTTCTTAAATTTAAGCGGCGCCCATAACGCGCTTTTACGTTTTGAAAATGTGCGGGTTTTGAAAGACATGCGCAACCAAGTGAACAGGCTGGTAAATTGCGAAACAGCCAATGTGGACAAGACCATTAAAGCTGCTTTGGAGCAGATAGAGGACATCCGCTTAATCGAACAAGTTGTCGGTTTGGAGAAACTGCCGCCCAAGTTAAGGGAGGTGGCGCGGGCCCGTTTGGAAAACCCCTATGCCTCACTGCAGGAATTAGGCGGCTTAATGGAACCACAACTGAGTAAATCGGGCATAAACTATCGTATCCGCCGGCTTAAAGAGGAAGCTGCCCGGCTTAGGGATTTAGATCAAAAGTTTTAACAAGAAATATGGGAGGGAACGTTTTCCGGAGAGAGAAGTAGTGTCCCAAGCGGGACATTATTTATCCTGGCGGGACGTTGGTGATCCCATAGAGGGGGCTGTGAGGGTGGATTTTCTCCTGACACTGCAGCAGATTGTTCCGGAACTGGAGGACCTTTTAGAACGACGCTACAGCCTTTTAAGGGCTATCGGCAATCAGGCCCCGGTGGGCCGCAGGCTTCTGGCTTCTCAAATAACATGTTCCGAGCGGACAATCCGAGGTGAACTGCATCTTCTGCGGGAACAGGGCTTAATTTTAAGCAGTTCCGCCGGCGTTCGTTTGACCGAGCGGGGCGAAGCGGTTTTGGCGAAACTGCAGAAAATGGTGCGCGACTTTCGCGATTTGGAGTTTTTGGAAAACAAACTTGCCCACGCCTTAGGCGTCGGCCGGATGATTATCGTACCCGGTGATTCCGATACGGAGCCCGGGGTTAAACAGGATTTGGGCGTTGCCACAGCCCGCTATCTGCGCCACGTTTTGCGGGATGGGGATATTCTGGCGGTTACGGGCGGCACTACCTTGGCTCAGGTGGCTGATTTTTTCCCCGAGGGAAGTGATTCGAGGCAGGTGACGGTCGTACCGGTCAGGGGCGGTTTGGGCGAGGATGTAAAAATCCAGGCCAACACAGTGGCGGCCCGCCTGGCCGGCGGTTTAGGCGGTCGCTACAGGCTCTTGCATGCGCCGGAAGATGTCCTGCCGGGCCATCTCAACCAAATGCTCAATGAACCGCGCATTAGGGATGTAATCGCCTTAGGGCGCCGGGCGGATATTTTACTCCACGGTATCGGGACTGCCGAAGAGATGGCTAAAAGGCGCGGTTTTGATGAAGCCGCCATTATGGAGTTAATCGCCAGCGGTGCCGTGGGCGAAGCGTTTGGTTATTACTTCGATGCAAAGGGAAATATCATATATAGTACTACTTCTGTCGGGTTACGCTTGGCTGATTTAGAAAAGATCCCCCTGGTGATTACAGTGGGGGGCGGCCGCAGCAAGGCTTGGGCGGTGCAAGCAGTCTTGGCCAGAGGTTATTGTGATGTCTGCATCACCGATGAAGGGGTTGCCCGGAGGCTGATGTCTTTAGAGGGGATAGAAAAATATAAGGAGGATTTACATGAGCATTAAAATTGGAATTAACGGCTTTGGCAGAATTGGGCGTCTCGTACTCCGGGGGGCCGTGGCTAACCCTGAGGTAGAGATCGTTGCAGTCAATGATCTGACGGATGCCGCCACCTTGGCTCACCTGCTTAAGTATGACACCAATCACGGTGTTTTCGACGCAGACGTCAGTGTGGACGGGGACTACATCGTCGTTAACGGCAGACGCATTAAGGTTATGTCCGAACGGGATCCTAAAAACATCCCTTGGGGCGATCTTGGTGTAGAATACGTCGTTGAAGCTACAGGCATTTTCCGCAAGCGGGAGCAGGCCCAGTGGCATATCGATGCGGGGGCCAAAAAAGTTATTATTTCCGCGCCTGCCAGCAACGATGACATAACTATAGTTATGGGCGTTAACGAAAAAGACTATGATCCGGAAAAACACAACATCATTTCCAACGCTTCCTGCACGACAAACTGCTTGGCACCGTTTGCCAAAGTAGTCCATGATGAATTCGGCATTAAAAAAGGTTTAATGACCACCGTACACGCCTACACTTCCGATCAGCGCCTGTTGGATTTGCCTCACAGGGATCTGCGCAGGGCCCGTGCCGCGGCGGAAAACATTGTACCGACGACAACCGGTGCAGCGGCAGCTGTCGGCCTAGTCCTGCCTGAACTGGACGGTAAACTTGACGGTTTCGCCATGCGCGTCCCCGTTGCTACGGTCAGCGTTGTGGACTTAGTAGTGGAAACGGAAAAAGCGGTCACTGCAGAAGAAGTCAACGCGGCTTTCAAAAAAGCGGCGGAAGGCGAGCTGAAGGGTATCCTTGCCTATGAGGAAGCCCCCTTAGTATCTTCCGACTTCCGCAGCAACCCCCATTCTTCCATAATAGACGCTGCTTTGACCAAAGTTATCGGCGATAACATGTTGAAGGTTGTCTCCTGGTACGATAACGAATATGGTTATGCCATGCGCGTTACTGACCTGATTGTTTATATGGAATCCCGTAAATAGTTAAGGCCGAGAGGATCCCTCAAGGGATCCTCTTTCCGAGAAGGAGGGTTTGGGATGAGCAAAAAATCAATGCGCGATGTCAATGTCAGAGGAAAAAAAGTCCTGATGCGGCAGGATCTCAACGTACCGCTGCAGGATGGGCAGATTACCGATGACAAAAGAATTCGGGCCGCTCTGCCCAGCATCAAATATCTTTTAGAGCAGGGCAGTTCCGTTATTATAATGTCGCATTTCGGCCGGCCGAAGGGGAAGGTTGTGGAGGAATTACGCTTAGATCCCGTTGCCGAACGCTTAAGTGAACTTTTAGGCCTCCCCGTTATAAAAACGGCTGACTGCATCGGCCTGGAAGTTGAAAAAAAAGCGGCTGCACTTCAGCCGGGCCAGGTCATGCTTTTAGAAAACGTCCGCTTCCATGCGGAAGAAGAAGCCAATGATCCCGCTTTTGCCAAACAGCTGGCAAAACTGGGCGATCTGTTCGTCAATGACGCTTTCGGCACAGCCCACAGAGCTCACGCCTCAACAGTCGGCGTTACTCAGTATCTACCGGCGGTCGGCGGCTTTTTAATGGAAAAAGAGCTGGAGTTTTTAGGCGGTGCCGTGGATAATCCGAAACGCCCGTTTGTCGCCATCTTAGGCGGTGCCAAGGTACAGGATAAAATCGGCGTTATCGAAGCGCTGCTGCAGAAAACCGATCATTTGATCTTAGGCGGTGGCATGGCTTACACATTTTTGAAATCCCAAGGCTATGAAATCGGCAATTCGCTTTTGGATGCGGATCGCTTGGGCTTTGCCCAAAAAATCCTGGCCGAAGCGGAAAAAATGGGCGTGGAAATCCTGCTGCCCGTGGATATTGCCGTCGGCAAGGAATTTGATCCCGACACGGAGCGGAAAGTTGTTCCCGTTTCCGAAATCCCAGCCGATTGGGAAGGCTTGGATATCGGGCCGAAAACAATTGAGCTTTTCAGCGAAGTCGTTAAAAAAGCGGGCACGGTAGTTTGGAACGGCCCCATGGGCGTCTTTGAGTTTCCCGCCTTTTCACGGGGTACTTTAGGCGTTGCCGAGGCGTTGGCCGACTCGCCGGCTGTGACCATTATTGGCGGCGGCGACTCCGCTGCTGCCGCGGAACAATTCGGCTTGGCTGATAAAATTGATCATGTCTCTACAGGCGGAGGCGCATCCTTAGCCTTTTTGGAAGGGAAAGTCTTACCGGGTGTAGCCGCCTTAAATGAAAAATAGAGGTGAAATAATGCGAACTCCAATTATTGCAGGCAACTGGAAAATGCACAAAATTGTCGGTGAAGCAGTTGAACTGTGCCGCCGCTTGGAAGAACTGGTGGCGGACAGCGACGTTGAAGTAGTCGTCTGCCCACCCTTCACTGCTCTTTCCGCCGTCAGCGCACTAGGCCTGGAAAAAGTGAAAATGGGCGCTCAAAACATGTATTTCGCCGATGAAGGCGCTTTCACGGGTGAAATATCCCCGGGCATGCTCGTTGATGTAGGCTGCGAATATGTAATTTTAGGCCACTCGGAGCGGCGGGAAATATTCGGTGAAAAAGACGATTTGATCAACAAAAAAGTACTTAAGGCCCTGGAGGTCGATTTAAAGCCGATCCTCTGCGTTGGCGAAACCTTAGAGCAGAGGCAGGCCGGCCGGACGGAAGCGGTCGTAATTAATCAAATCAAAGAGGGGTTAAAAGATGTCCCCCTTGCCAAAATTACAGAAGTAGTTGTGGCTTACGAACCGATTTGGGCTATCGGCACAGGTGAAACCTCAGACGGAGAAGATGCCAATCAAGTAATCGGCGCCATCAGAGGGGCTTTAGCCGATCTTTACGATGAAAAAGCGGCGGAACAGGTCCGCATTCAGTACGGCGGCAGCGTTAAAGGCGCCAACATTAATGAATTTATGTCGCAGCCCCAGATCGACGGTGCGCTTGTGGGCGGCGCCAGCCTGAAGGCAGAGGATTTTGCCGCGATTGTTAAATATTAGGGGGATTTGAATGAAGAAACCGGCTGCACTAATTATCCTGGATGGCTTCGGGCTTGCTGAAGACGGCGAATTTAACGCCGTTTCAGCCGCGCAGACCCCCACGGTCGATTGGCTGAATGCCAACGTTCCCAAAAGTGTACTGGCCGCATCGGGCGAAAATGTGGGGCTTATGGCCGGCCAAATGGGCGATTCCAATGTGGGCCATTTAAACATTGGCGCCGGCCGCATTGTTTACCAAGACGTTGTGCGCATTTCCAAAGCAGTGGGGAGCGGCGAGTTTTTCAAAAATGCCACGATCTTAAAGGCTTTTAGCCGCGCCCTGGAAAATGAAAAAGCCCTCCATTTAATGGGCTTAGTCTCGCCCGGTGGGGTGCACAGCCACACTGATCACCTCTCTGCCCTGCTTCGGCTGGCAAAAGAAAAAGGCTTAAGCAGAGTTTATATCCATGCGTTTTTGGACGGGCGGGACGTACCCCCGAAAAGCGCCGCAGGGTATCTGGCGGAACTTGCGGCTGAGATTAAAGAACTGGGTGTTGGCCAAATAGCCACGATCGCGGGCCGGTTTTATGCTATGGATCGGGATCGGCGCTGGGATCGGGTAGCTTTGGCCTACGAAGCCCTTTTTGGTAAAGGCCGCCAGGCGGCCACTGCCGAGGCGGCAATTTCCCGAGCTTACGAAGGAGGGGAGACGGATGAGTTTGTCATCCCCACTGTAATTGCGCCTCAGGGGACACCTGTCGGGCCAATCCGGGCCGGAGACAGTGTTTTCTTCTTTAATTTCCGTGCAGATCGGGCCCGGGAATTAACCTGGGCTTTTAACAACGAGGATTTCACAGGTTTCGAGCGGGGCCCAAGGCCCGATGTTTTCTACGCGACCATGACTCAATACGATGCGGCGCTGGACGTACCTTTTGCCTTCGGGCCGCAGAACCTCGCGAACACTTTAGGGGCCTACCTGGCGAAGCTTGGCAAAACTCAGCTGCGGATTGCCGAGACGGAAAAATATGCCCACGTCACGTTTTTCTTTAACGGCGGCGTGGAAGAGCCAAACGAGGGGGAGAAGCGGATTTTGATTCCCTCGCCTCAGGTACCCACCTACGACTTACAGCCGGAGATGAGCGCGCCTTTGGTGACAAAAAGAGCTGTAGAAGAATTAGAGCGGGGAATTTACGATCTGATGGTCTTAAATTATGCCAACTGCGATATGGTAGGCCACACAGGTGTTTTTTCAGCGGCTGTCAAAGCGGTGGAAGCGGTTGATTCCGGTTTGGGCAGGGTCCTTAAAGCCGTTAAAAAAATGGGGGGCACTGCTTTAATCACGGCAGATCACGGCAATGCGGAACAGATGGTTGACCCGGTTACGGGCGAGCCGCATACCGCCCACACTACTAACTTGGTACCCATCTGGTTGTATAATGCGCCCCAGGGCTACGGGCTGAAGTCCGGCATTTTAGCGGATCTGGCCCCGTCGCTTTTAGAATTAATGAACATTCCCAAACCCGGCGAAATGACCGGGGAAAGCTTAATTGTGAAGGAGGAAGTCTAATGTTTATACATGATGTTATCGCTCGGGAAGTGCTTGACTCCCGGGGCAATCCCACCGTAGAAGTAGAAGTTTACCTGGCAGACGGGGCCGTCGGCAGGGCTATCGTGCCTTCCGGTGCTTCCACAGGCGCTTTTGAAGCGGTTGAACTAAGAGACGGCGATCAAAGCCGTTACTTGGGCAGAGGCGTGCGGCAGGCCGTGGAAAACGTGGAAGAAATTATTGCCCCGGAAATCATCGGCCTGGATGCGACCGATCAGATCGGGATTGACAATATAATGATCGAATTAGATGGGACGCCGAATAAAGGTAAGCTCGGTGCCAACGCCATTTTAGGCGTATCTTTGGCCGTAGCCCACGCTGCCGCGCAGACTTTGGAGCTGCCTTTGTACCGCTACATAGGCGGGGTTAACGGTTACCAGCTGCCCGTACCCATGTTCAACATCTTAAACGGCGGCGAACATGCGGACAATAACGTGGATATCCAAGAATTTATGATTATGCCCGTCGGTGCTAAAAACTTCAAAGGGGCACTGCGCATGGGCGCGGAAGTATTCCACAGCCTCAGGGCCGTTTTAGCGGGTAAAGGTTTAAATACGGCGGTGGGCGATGAAGGGGGCTTTGCACCTAATTTGGGCTCCAACGAAGAAGCCATCCGGGTCATCATTGAGGCGGTAGAAAAAGCCGGTTACAAACCGGGGGAAGATATTTTCCTCGCTTTGGACGTAGCGGCCGCCGAAATGTTTAAAGACGGTAAATACCACTTGGCCGGCGAAGGCAAAGTCTTGAGCACGGCAGAAATGGTCGCTTATTACGCCGAACTTGTTAACAAATATCCGATCATTTCCATCGAAGACCCCCTGGGCGAAGATGAGTGGGACGGCTGGAAAGAACTCACCGAAGCTTTAGGCGCCAAAGTACAGTTGGTGGGAGACGATCTGTTTGTAACCAATACAGAGCGGCTTGCCATCGGTATTGAAAGAGGCATTGCCAACTCCATTTTAATTAAAGTGAACCAAATCGGTACTTTAACCGAGACCTTAAATGCCATTGAAATGGCTAAAAGAGCCGGTTACACAGCAGTTATTTCCCACCGCTCCGGTGAAACCGAAGATACGACAATCGCCGATCTGGTCGTAGCGACAAATGCGGGCCAAATCAAAAGCGGCGCGCCCAGCCGGACGGATAGAGTCGCCAAATATAATCAGCTTCTGCGCATTGAAGAAGAGCTGGATTTCGCCGCGGACTATCCCGGGCTGAATGCGTTTTACAACATTAAAAAATAAGAAAAAAAAGGGAGGCGGTGCCGCACCGCCTCTTTTTTGTTATGGGGAGCCTCCAAAAGAAGGTTAATCTTCAAGCCGAAAGTAAAATTAAACGTAAGGAGGGTGAGAAATGGAATTTCCCAAGGATTTTATCTGGGGTGTTGCTACGGCGGCTTACCAGATTGAAGGCGCCTTTGACGAAGATGGCCGCGGCGAATCTATCTGGGATCGCTTCAGCAAAACCCCGGGGAAAGTGCTGAACGGGGCTACGGGTGATGTGGCCTGCAATCACTACCATCTCTACCGAGAAGATGTAGCTCTTTTGAAAAAGCTGGGTGTGGACAGCTACCGCTTTTCCCTTGCCTGGCCCCGCATATTGCCCCGGGGCCGGGGGCGGGTAAATCAAAAAGGCCTGGATTTTTATAAAAGGCTTTTGGCCGAATTAGAGGCAGCGAAAATCCATTCCGCCGCAACGCTTTATCATTGGGATCTGCCGCAGGCTTTGGAAGATGAAGGCGGCTGGTTAAATCGGGACACGGCGAAATATTTTGCCGATTACGCCGCTTTAGTCTTTGAAGAACTGGAAGATTACGTCGATTTATGGATCACTCTAAACGAACCGTGGTGCTCAGCTTATTTGGGCTACGGCAGCGGTGAGCATGCTCCGGGCAAGCGGGGCCTGCCCAATTACTTCCGGGCCGCCCACCACCTCCTTTTGGCTCATGGCCTGAGCCTGGCGGTATACCGGGAATTGGGCTCTGCGGCAGATATTGGGATCACTCTTAATCTAATACCCCAATATGCCGCAGGCGCAAGCGCCCCTGACCGCAAGGCGGCGGAAGCGGCGGACTGCTTTCAAAACAGGTGGTATCTCGAGCCGATTTTAAAGGGGGCTTATCCGCAGGATGTGCCGGAGTACTTGAAATTAGTTTCCGGCCATATTGAACCCGGCGATTTAAGCATTATCGGTCAGCCGCTTGACTTTTTGGGCGTTAATTATTACAGCCGAGGTATTATTAAAGCCGCGGAAGGCAGGCTCTTCGAAAGCTGCCGTCCGCAAGGCCCCGTAACTGAAATGGGCTGGGAAATTTACCCGCAGGGGCTTTACGATCTGCTTATGCGGCTGAAGAACGATTACGGCCCCATCCCCCTTTATATCACAGAAAACGGGGCAGCTTTCAAAGACGAGCTTGTGGACGGGCGCATTTTGGATCAGGCAAGGGCAGCGTATCTAAAAGAACACTTTGCCCAAGGGGCCCGGGCCATAAAAGACGGTGTTAATCTGCGGGGCTATTACGTTTGGTCTCTTTTAGACAACTTCGAATGGTCCTTCGGGTATGAGCGCCGTTTTGGGCTCATCTACGTGGATTTTAAGACGCAGGCGCGGGTTTTAAAAGACAGCGCCCTCTGGTACCGGAGCTTTTTAGAAAAGCGCAGTTAGGAGGAGCAAGATGGAGGTAGCCTGGTATGCTGACATTGAGGATTTTCTTGGCGCAACCTTAGAATATTTAAAACGGGAAGAGGCGCTGAATAACTTAATGCTGGGCCTTGCCCTGCGGCTGCGCCGCGAGCCTGATTTTTACGAAAAAGTCCATTTGGCAGCGCTTTTTCAGGCCAAGCAGTTAAGGCTTGCCGCCCTAATGACGGAGCCGGAAAACTTGGTTATCTACGGCACAGCCCCCCTGGCCGCAAGCGAACTCAATATATTTTGCAGCGCTCTTTTAGAGCGCAATCTGCCGATGCCCGGGGTAGTGGGGCCTAAGAAGCTTGCGGCAGGTTTTGCCGCAGTGTGGCAGAGGCTGGCCCATTGTACCGCTGAGTTAAAAATGCAGATGCGGGTCTTGGAACTTAGGCGGGTCGATCGAAGCCTGATTGGGCCCGGCAGGCTGCGGCCCGTGCAGGCCGCGGATTTCGATTTTCTTTTGGCGGCAATCCGCCAGTTTTATAAAGAAACGGGTTTAAATCCCGACCCCGACAGGGAGATGTGCCGGCGGGCCGCCCAAAGTTATATTAAATCGCAGGCCGCTTTTGTTTGGGAACACCAAGGCCGGGTTGTCTCTTTGGCTGCTAAAAGCCGGGCGACGGGCCGGGGTATTGCCGTCAACTTAGTTTATACACCGCAGAATCTGCGGAAAAGAGGTTATGCCACCAGCTGTGTGGCGGCTTTAAGCCAAAAACTTTTAGATGCGGGCTTTGAATTCTGCACCCTGTTTGCCGATTTAAAAAACCCCACGGCCAATAGGATTTATCTGCAGATAGGCTATGAGCCGGCCGGTGATTTTTGCAGCTACAGCTTTAGCTCTTGAGAGACGCCCGGTGCTCTTGCGCCAAAAGCTTCTCTGTGGTAGAATAACGTAGTAGCTACTTAAACGTAAAGAGTGAAGGCGAGGGGGTGTCATTGAGCTGTGGGAACGTTTTTGATGATCGTCCAATTTGTTGTTTCCATCGCCCTGATTGTTGCGGTTGTCCTGCAGGAGAGCAAAGGTGAAGGTTTGGGCTCGATTGGCGGTGGCGGCCAGATGTTTTTCGGTAAACGCAAAGGCTACGAACATGTTTTGGAGACAGCTACAACTTACCTCGCTGTAGGTTTTATGGTTTTATCTATAGTTTTATCGCTCTGGTTTTAAAAAAAGCCCTCTGCCTTGGGCAGAGGTTTTAGAGGAAAAAGCCTGCTCGATTTGAGCAGGCTTTAGCAATTTCAAATATTGGTGGAGGTGAGCGGAGTTGCACCGCTGTCCGCAAGTGAAATCACACCAGCATCTCCGAGCGCAGCTGCAGTCTAATTCTCGTTCATCCGACTACTCTGCAGCCAGTTGAAGAATGAACCAGCCCGTAAGTTTCCCCATCTCGGCTCCGGGCGGCGCCAAAAGGGTAGTCCGTAATTTGACGTCGGTCTTGTTTCTAACGGACGGAGAAACAAGGGACGTTAGCCGATCTAAGCAGCTAAAGCGTAATTATTGTTTGCAGTTAAATTAAATCCCACTTTTAACGAGGCATTGGGGACCTCGGCTCGCTTCTGATGCTCATCCTACCCACGTCGAAACTAATTCACCCCCGAGCTGTTTTCAGAATATCAAAAATGCCCATTTTTGTCAAGCGGGCGCGGTTCAGCGCCTGCGCCGCACGGCCTGCCTGGCTCTTCTGTCCGCATCTCTTTTGGCAATGGATTCCCGTTTATCGTAGACCCTTTTGCCCTTGGCTACGCCTAACTCTACCTTGCATCTTCCGTTGGAGAAATAAAGGCGGGTTGGGATCAAAGTATAACCGTCTTCCCGAGTCCGCCGGGCGAGACGCCTGATCTCCCGTTTGTGTAAAAGAAGTTTACGGACCCGAAGAGGATCGTGGTTAAAGCGGTTACCCTGCTCGTAAGGGCTGATATGCATATCATAGAGAAAGACTTCGCCGTTTTCCACCCGGCCGAAGCTGTCTCTGATATTCACCTTACCCTGCCGGATCGATTTTACTTCGGTTCCTTTCAGCACAATTCCCGCTTCGATTGTCTCTTCGATGTGATAATCGTGGCGGGCCCTGCGGTTAACGGATACAGGTTTAATTTGGCCCATAACAATCCCCTTCCCGGCTTAATTATAGCAGAGTTAGGCGGTTTCCTCAAATAGGTTTTTAAGGCAGGTGGGGGTTCCAGTTGCTGTCCCAATCCAGGTGATCGGTGATCACAAGCACTCTGTATTGGCCCAGCTTATGCCCCGTGGCAAAGGCGTAGTGTACCTCCAGGCTGTATGGGCCCGGGGGAAAATTGCCCGCGAGCGGGGCAAACTCGCCGCTCTGCCACATGCGGGGCGGCCACTTCAATGCCTTTTGCGGTTCGTTTACAATCTCCAGGCGGCTGGAGAGATCGGCATAATAGGCGAAGCCGTCGTTATCGTGTAAAATATCCGTTATTACTTTACCGCTCGGATCTAAAATCGTGGCCCGCTCGATAAAAATCGGCTCTTCTGCGCCGTTGGCAAAGCCGGCGATCCCTAAGACCTCACCCGCATCTTTGTAGAAAATATGAAAGTCAACTAAAAAATCCTGCGGCCATAACCCCAAGTCGTATTTTATGGGCGGGCTGTTCACCCCCGCCTCGATTTTAATTTCCCTTGCGTATTTCTCATAATCGCCGGCTAAAATCTCCAGCGTATAGGTGCCGGGCTTAATATTTATTATTCGAAAGTTACCGGTATTGTCCGCTTGTACCAGCCGATCCGCCAATAAAATTACCGCATGGGGGATGGGATCCCCAAAGACGCTGCGAACCTGGGCCTCCAAAACTCCCAAAGCGGGATCAACTTTATTGCCGGTGCTGAGAGCGGAAATAACTTTGGCAGCGTCGAGAATCCGCACCTCTTTACGAATAATAATGGTGATAAGGCAGGCGTAGGCTGCCGTTAAATAGATCAGCAGTATTATTATGCCAACTCTGCACAGGCGCCACCAGATGCCCGAAAGCATAGAGGATTCCTCCTTGATGCAGGATTACACCACTTGAAAGCGAAATTGAGGTAATATCACCTAGTGGAGGTAAAAGAATGAAGAGAGCTGCCCGGATAATCAGCGGTCTAATTTTAATCTTATTTTTTTGGCAAGGCTTCTCCAACGCTTCTTTTAAACTTTATGTCGAAGACGAGGAGGTGTTGCTGCAGCAGCCTTTAGTCATGATTAACGGCAACATTATGATCCCCTTGGAAGTTTTGTCCGAATATTTAGGTGCGGAACTAGCTGTTTCCAAAGATGATGGAAAGATCTCCGTGACGTTTCCCGATCAAACCATTATTATGCAGCTCGGCGAGGAAAGTTCACAGGTAGGTGAAAAAACCTATAAACTGGATGTGGCACCTCGGGAGGTTGAAGGCGGGGTAATTGTACCCCTGCGTTTTATTGCGGACCGGCGGGGTTTGGACCTTGTTTTTGTGCAGGAATTAATGGCGCTGAGGCTGGAGGGTTTCGGGCCGAGGGAAAAACCGGGAAAAACTCCCCAGAAAGATGCGGAAGCCGCGGCGGCGGAAAGAAATTTAAAAGAAATAATTTACATGGGCGGGCCCCGCTCCCGGGTTTTTATTGATTTGGAATCATACACGGGGTACCAGACAAATTTATTGGTGAACCCGGACCGCTTAGTGCTCGATTTATTCGGGGTGGGCGGTGAGGCGCTGCCTGCTGTGGCAGTGGATGATGTCATCGTTGAGAAAATAAGGAGCAGCCCTTTCGATGAGCAGACCATGCGGCTGGTTTTTGATTTAAATGCTTCGACGGGCTACCGGATCAGCCCCTGGCCTGAGGGCGGTTTGGAAGTTGAATTTAATTACCTGCTGGCCGATTTAGGCCTGGAAATTGCGGACGGGTTAGCCGGTTTGTGGCTGGAAATCTCGGCGGAGCCGGAATTTCGCCTGGTCTATCTGGAAGATCCGGATCGTTTGGTAATTGATCTGCAGAATACAACGCTCATCGGCTCTGCCAGAAATATCCCAGTTGAGCACGACCGCATTGCCCGCCTCAGGGCCAGCCAGCATCTGCCTTCGACAACCAGGATTGTGCTCGATCTGTTAAAACCCGTTGCCCCCTTGGCCCTGCAGGCGGAGGGCAGCCGCTTTATGCTTCCCTTATTTGCGGGAAGCGCCGCGGAAGCAGAGGCTTTTTTAGCTGAATTGGAGCCGGCGGAAGAACAGAAGGCTGTCGAACCTGTGAAAAAGGCGGCGGCCGGCACAGGGGAGTTGGCGGGCTTGGTGATCGCCGTCGATCCGGGCCACGGCGGTTCTGATCCGGGGGCCATCGGCCATGACGGCACTTTCGAAAAAGATATAGCTTTGGCGGTCAGCAAATTTTTAGGTGAACTTCTACAGAAGGCGGGGGCGCAGGTGGTCTACACCAGGGAAAAAGATGTTTACGTTTCCATTTTTGAAAGACCCGAGTTGGCAATCGCGGCACAGGCGGATATTTATGTTTCAGTACATACCAATTCGCACATTAAGAGGGGTACGGCTCGCGGTACCGAGACATTATATAGAGCGGGGGACCAAATTTCCCAACTCTTGGCCCGCAGTGTGCAGGATGAGTTAGTCAAAGCTATCACCCTGATTGACAGGCGGATTTGGCCACGCGATGATCTTGCTGTTTTCAACGGCTCTACCATACCCGCGATATTGGTGGAAGTTGGTTTCCTCGATCACCCCGAGGAGGAAATTCTGCTGAAAGCTGAGGGTTTCCAGCGGGCTGCGGCAGAAGGTATTTTCCACGGGGTTGTGCGGTTCTTTGACGAAATCAAAGAAGCAGGGGGTCTGGGGCAATGATTTGGGAGCGCAGGATTGCTTTGTGCTTAACTCTCTTGGCACTGCTGCTTTTAGGGCGCATGGCCTGGCTGACTTACCAAGAAAAGGCCCTTTCGCCGGCTTTTATCGATGAGGATTTACCTCTTACCCCTATTTATTTTTCCTCTGCCGATGCGAAGTGGCTACTGCCGGAATTTCGCAAAACGAGCGGCAGTATTGAGGATCTGATTTGGGCATTGATTAAAGGCCCTACAGAGCCCGGTTTGGCTCCTGTGCTGCCTGAGGGTGTGGAGCTTTTGGATTACGCACTGGAAGACAGCCTGCTTGTGGTTAATTTCAGCCATCATTTAATTTCCGCCCACCCGGGCGGCAGCCGGGGCGAAATGATGACAGTTTATGGCATAGTGAATACCTTAGTAGGGGTGGCGGGGATCGAAGACGTCCAAATTTTAGTTGAAGGCGAGCGGGTCGCAACTTTGGTGGGCCATCTTTTTATCGGCAAACCGCTTAAAAAAGATTATACTCTGTTGGGCAGTTTTCCAATCTAGCCTTGCGGGAGGAATAATATTGATAATAGGAATATATGATTCAGGCTTGGGAGGGCTGTCAGTTTGGCGTAAGCTGCGGGGCGTAGTCAACGCCAAACTAATTTATTTCGGCGATACCGCCCACATGCCCTACGGCGAAAAAAGCCCCGCCCAACTGCAGAGTTATTTTTGGCAGATTTATCGCTTTTTCGAGAAGAAACAAGTGCAGGCGGTAGTAATGGCCTGCAACACCTCGAGCGCAGTCGTTTTACCCGCCGTACAGGATCAAGCGCCTCTACCCGTCATTGGTATAATCGAGGCGGGCTTGCGGGCCACTCTGCCCGCGGCCCGGGGCCGGGTGGGCCTTTTGGCCACTACGGCAACGGTGAAAAGCGGCGTGTACCAACAGCGCCTGAAAAAGCTGCGCCCCGATTGGTCAATTACGGCTGTCAGCGCCGCCAAGCTGGTGCCTTTAGTGGAAGAAGGCCTGATCGAAGGGCAGGAGGTCGAAGAAGCCCTGGCACTTTATTTAGCCCCTTTACTTGCCGCGGGCATAGATACCTTGCTTTTAGGCTGCACGCACTACCCTTTTTTAAGCAAAGCAATTGCCCGCCTGGCCGGTAATGTTAAGATTGTGGATCCCGCTTTGGCTTTGGCCTTGGAAGTAAAAGAGCGGTTCTGCAGCTTTAATTCGCTGCAGGCCGCGGGCAGCAGCGAATTTTGGGTAAGTGCGGAGCCCGCCAAATTCCAATCTACGGCGGAAAAACTTTTGGGCGGGGAGATCCCCCCAGTGAAACTGCACCGAATGCCGGGAGTGAAAGCATAATGCGAAAAGAAATATATGAGGAGTGGCAGGGGAAAAAAGTTGCAGTCGTGGGCTTAGGGGTCAGCAATATGGCCCTGATTGAGTTTTTACAAAACAAGGGTGCACAAGTGTTCGGCAGGGATCAAAAAACAGCTGCTGAATTGAAAGATCAGGTGCAAAAACTGCGGGCTCTGGGAGTTGAACTAATTCTGGGGCCCGGCTATTTGCGCGGCTTGACAGGCTATGACGCTGTTTTTCTAACTCCGGGTATTCCCAAACATCTGCCTGAGTTAAAGGGATTAGATTTTTTAAGCGAAATTGCTCTCGTTTTCCGCTACAGTGAAGCGCCAATTTACGCCATAACCGGCAGCAGCGGCAAGACAACTGTCACGGCTTTAATCGGCGAAATGCTGCGGCAGGCGGCATTGGCGCCTTTTTTAGGCGGCAATATCGGCACACCGCTGATTACGGAGATAGAAAAGGCGGGGCCGGGAGATTCGGTTGTGCTGGAGCTTTCCAGTTTTCAATTGGAGCGGTTGGGCAGCAGCCCCCACGGGGCCCTTCTTACTAATATTAGTGAGAACCACCTGGATGTCCACCAAAACATGGCAAATTATATCGAGGCCAAGCGTGAAATCTACCGCCACCAAAGCCCGGGAGATTTTGCGATCTTTAACTACGATGATAAAATCACCCGCCAAATGGCGAAAGAGGCCAAAGGCCGAGTTTATTTCTTCAGCCTAGAAGCGGAAGTTGAAAAAGGCGCCTATTTAAAAGGCGGCGATCTATTTTACCGGGACGAAAACGGTACGGTTGACTTAGGGCCTGCGGCCAAATTGAGCCTCTTGGGCCCGCATAACGCGGCTAATTTTTTGGCAGCGGCAATCATGGCCCATTTAATTGGCGCCGATTGGGAGTCAATCCGAGAAGCGGGGCGGGTTTTCCCCGGGGTGCCCCACCGCCTGGAATTGATCGCCAGCAAAAACGGCGTCAAATACTATAATGACTCCATTGCCACTACCCCCCAAAGGACAATCACGGCTCTCCGTTCGCTGCAGGCCCCCATCATCTTGATTGCGGGCGGATCGGATAAAAAACTTTCTTTTGATGAGTTGGGAAAGGCGATCCACTGCCGGGTGAAGAAGTTACTTTTGATCGGGTATACCGCGCCGCAAATAAAAAAAGCGGTGGAAAAATACGGGGCTTTCCCCCTGGTGATGGCAGAGACTTTAGACAGGGCCGTTAAACTTGCGGCCAAAGAGGCTCTGCCCGGTGATGTGGTACTTTTATCACCGGCCTGTGCCAGCTACGATCAATACGAGAGTTTTGCGGCCCGCGGCGCCCATTTCCGAACACTTGTTGAAAACTTAAATAAATCATGAACCGGAGGCGATTTGATGTTAACATTAACAACCCCACTAAAGAATGCCGAAAAGCTCAAGGTCGGCGATGAAGTTGAAATCAACGGCGTTGTTTACACGGCCCGCGATGCTGCACATCAGCGTTTAGTCCAGTTGATTAAAGAAGGGAAGCCCCTGCCTTTTTCCTTGGAAGGAGCCGTAATTTATTACGTCGGCCCCTGCCCGGCCAAGCCGGGCGAACCGATCGGTTCCGCCGGGCCCACAACGGCCATGCGCATGGACGGTTTGACTATCCCGCTTTTGGAGAAAGGCTTAAAAGGGATGATCGGCAAAGGGGGCCGCAGCCCGGAAGTAATTGAAGCCATGAAAAAACACGGCGCAGTCTACTTCGCGGCAGTGGGCGGCGCAGCCGCTTTAATCGCTCAGCGGATTAAAGAAGTGGAAGTCGTCGCCTACCCGGAATTGGGCGCGGAAGCCGTCCACCGCATGGTTGTAGAGCGTTTTCCAGCCATTGTGGCAGTTGACAGCCGAGGTAACGACCTTTTTAAGCAGGGAGCCGAGAAATATCGGGATGCGGGCTTGAAGGAGGCAAATTAATGGGTTACAAAAGAGTTGACGGGCGCCGAGCCGATGAAATGCGGCCGGTGCAGATAACTCGCGATTACATTATGCATGCTGAAGGTTCCGCTTTGATTGAGGTGGGCAACACCAAGGTGATCTGTACCGCCAGCGTTGAACCTAAAGTGCCTTTTTTCCTCCGGGGCCAGGGTGTTGGCTGGATTACAGCCGAGTATTCCATGCTGCCCCGGGCCACGGAAAAGAGAAACCAAAGAGAAGCCTCCCGAGGCAGGGTTGGCGGGCGTACGCACGAGATCCAGCGCCTGATCGGCCGTTCCCTGCGGTCGGTAGTCGATTTAAAATCTTTGGGAGAACGGACTATTTGGATCGACTGCGATGTTATTCAAGCCGACGGGGGCACTCGTACCGCCGCCATAACCGGGGCCTTTATCGCTTTAGCCGATGCTTTAAGAAAAGTGGAAGGAGCCGCGGGGGTGCAGGATTACCTGGCGGCCATCAGCATGGGTTTAGTGGAAGGCCAGCCCCTTTTAGATCTGTGCTATGTGGAGGATGCGGGGGCTCAAGCCGATTTTAATGTTGTCATGACCGGCAGCGGGAAGATAGTGGAGATACAGGGGACGGCGGAAGAAAGCCCGTTTGGGCGCGCCGAGATGGAAAAGCTGATGGATCTGGCAGAAAAAGGCATCTTGGAACTGATCGATCTGCAGAAAAGCCTTTTGGTCGGGGATTTAACTTCAAAATTCGGAGGCAGCCAATGAAACCCCGGCGCTTATTGGTTGCATCTCATAACGAACATAAAATAGAGGAGATCAAGGCGCTGACCAAAGCTTTAAACCTGCAGGTCGTATCGTTAAATGATCTGGGCAGTTACCCCCCTATTATCGAAGACGGGGCTACTTTTCGGGAAAACGCCAAGAAAAAGGCTTTGACAATCGCCCGCTTTGCCGGGGAAATGGCTTTGGGCGATGACTCGGGCTTGGAAGTGGCTGCCTTAAAGGGTGCGCCGGGCGTGCACTCGGCGCGTTACGCGGGGGAACCGAGCAGTGATCAAAAAAACAACGCCAAACTCTTAGAGGAATTAAAAGGCCTGCCCCAAGAAAAAAGGGCTGCCCAATTCCGCTGCGTGATGGCTTTGGCCTTCCCCGGCGGCGAAGTCAAATACGCAGAAGGGCTCTGCCGCGGGCAGATAGCCTGTGAGCCGCGGGGGGACGGCGGTTTTGGTTATGATCCCTTGTTTTTAATCCCGGAATACGGGCAGACGTTTGCGGAACTGGGGCCCGCAGTTAAAAACAAAATAGGCCATCGGGGCTTGGCGGCCCGCAAGATTGTGGAGATTTTAGAGAGATACCTTTAAAAACGGAGTTTATCAAAATGGGAGGTCTGTGCAGTGGGAAATGTGCACGAATTAAAATTTCTCCGAGAAAAAATTGAAGAGTTGAAAAAAGAAGGAGTCTACCGCCGGCTGCCTGTTTTGGAAGGCGGCAATGATGCGACGGCAGTTTTAAACGGGAAAAAGGTCATCAACCTGTCTTCTAACAACTATCTCGCTTTCGCCAACCATCCCCGCTTAAAAAATGCTGCAATCGCGGCGATCGAAAAGTACGGAGCGGGAGCCGGGGCTGTTCGGACCATCGTGGGCAATATGGCGATCCACGAAGAATTAGAAGAGCTGTTGGCCGAATTTAAGCGGGAAGAAGCCGCCTTTATCTACCAGTCCGGCTTTAACTGCAATATGGGCACCATCCAAGCAATTACGGAGCGGGGTGACTTAATTTTATCCGATGAGCTCAACCACGCTTCCATTATTGACGGCGTCAGGTTAAGCAGGGCTGACCGCAAGATCTACAAGCACGCGGACCCTAATCACCTGGAAGATGTTCTGAAGACAGAACGGGATAAATACGATAACGTACTGATCATTACCGACGGAGTCTTTAGCATGGACGGCGATATTGCGCCGCTGCCGGAGATTGTCGAATTGGCGGAAAAATACGGGGCGCTGACTTACGTAGACGATGCGCACGGGTCCGGTGTTTTAGGTGAATCGGGCCGGGGCACCGTGGACCATTTCGGCCTGCAGGGTAGGGTTGATTTTACGATGGGCACCCTTTCCAAAGCCATCGGCGTTGTGGGCGGCTATGTGGCGGGCTCCAATACAATGTACGAGTGGTTAAACCACAGGGCCAGGCCCGTTTTATTCAGCACAACACTGCCGCCGTCTGCTGCAGGGTCGATCATTGAAGCGCTAAAGATGCTGATGGAAAGCACGGAATACACGGACAAGCTGTGGGCCAACGCCAATTATTTCAAAGAGAAATTAGGCACTTTAGGCTTTAATACGGGCAACAGCCAAACGCCCATTACCCCGGTGATTATTGGGGATGAAGCCAAGACCATGGAATTTAGCAGAAGGCTTTTGGATAAAGGTGTCTTTGTTTCCGGCATTGTTTTCCCGACAGTACCGCTGGGCACCGGCCGGGTCCGCTGCATGGTTACGGCGGGCCACACTAAAGAGCAGCTGGCCGAAGCGGTAAGAATCTTTGAACTTGTGGGCCGGGAAATGGATATACTGTAAAAAATGTGGCAGGGGCAGTTGCCGGCCCCAAATGGGATGAGCTTGAAAAAGCCGGGCGGGGGACGATTCCCACCGCCCGCTCTTTTAGGGCCCTAAAAGAGCCATTGGCGCCATAATTCCCAAAACCCCGTCGCAAACATAACAAACAAGAATCGAATCCGCGGGGAGGAATTCCGTGAAACAATTACATTCAATTGAAACTTTCTTACTCGATCTGGACGGCACCATCTATTTAGGCGACCGCCTCTTTCCCTGGTCGCTTCCCTTTGTGGAAACTATGCGCAAATTAGGAAAATCCTTCATTTTTGTGACCAACAATTCCTCCAAAAACAGCGGCTATTACGTGGACAAACTTAAAAAAATGGGGATTGAAATCGACGCCCATCAGGTTTTTACGGCCGGCCAGGCTACTATTTTTTATCTAAAAAAATATAATTACCCCCGGGAACTGTACTTAGTGGGTACCCCGTCTTTAGAAAAAGAATTCACGGAGGCAGGGTTTGTGCTTACCTCCAAGGATCCTAAAGCAGTGGTCCTCGGTTTTGATTTAACCTTAACCTATGAAAAACTCCGCTTGGCCTGCCAGTTCATCCGCCGGGGGCTGCCTTTCATAGCCACCCACCCTGATTTAAACTGCCCCACTCCGGAGGGCCCCATCCCGGACTGCGGTTCTATGACTGCTTTGATCACCGCCGCCACCGGCGTAGAAGCAAAGATAATAGGTAAACCGTATCCGGAGATGATCGCAGCAATTCAAGCTAAATTCGACCTGCAGGAGCCCCAAACAGTGGCCATGGTCGGCGATCGCCTCTATACGGATATAGCTATGGCTCAGGCGGCGGGCATTGTAAGCATCTTAGTTCTCAGCGGTGAAGCCCAATTGAAAGATCTTGAAACTTCCCGAATTCAACCTGACTTGGTTGTGGAACACCTGGGCCGAATTACAGAGGCCTTAACCTAAAACCGGTTTTCCACATTTGCGTTTGCCGGCCTAAGGCGAACTAAGTGCGAAGCTGCGCAGTACCGCAGGGCATCGGCCGGGGCTGAAAAGCCTGCGAACTTGTGGGCAGGGAAATGAATATACTGTAAAAGGGGCGGAGAAACGGCAGTTTTCTACGTGGACTGAGGTTTGCGGGCTTTTTGCCGGCCCGGTGCAAACCGATCTAAATACGGCAGTTTCGGTTGACAGGAGCAAGGTTTGTATGGTAATATTGACATTGTCAGTTTGGAGGTTAAAACGTCGGGGTGTGGCGCAGTTTGGCTAGCGCGCCTGCCTTGGGAGCAGGAGGCCGGAGGTTCAAATCCTCTCGCCCCGACCATCTTTTAAGCGGGTGTAGCTCAATGGTAGAGCACCGGCCTTCCAAGCCGGCTATGTGAGTTCGATTCTCATCACCCGCTCCATTTTCAAGCCTTTGGCGCCTGTAGCTCAGGGGATAGAGCATCGGACTTCTAATCCGAGTGCCGCAGGTTCGATTCCTGCCAGGCGCGCCATATCTCGCGGTGGGTATAGCTCAGTTGGTTAGAGCGCCAGGTTGTGGCCCTGGAGGTCGCCGGTTCGAATCCGGTTACTCACCCCATTAAAATTTAAAGCAGCCCCGCGGGCTGCTTCTTTATTTTCATTTTTCGCCGGCTATTACCTTAAGCTTCTCGGCGCTTTCAATCATTTCTTCCAAGGTGGTGTGCAGCTCCTGCGTCAGGGTGTTTTGGTTTGATTCGATGTCTGTAATGCGGATCACTAAATCGTTGACACCCTCCCCTATAACCCGCAGGGCTTCATGAATGGCATCAATCGTTTTAGAAACGGATTGGACGGAGGCAACGGAACTTGCGGCCAGCTCGTGAATGGAATCGGCCACTACGCCGAACCCGCGCCCCAAATCGCCGGCCCGGGCCGATTCTATTGCCGCGTTGATGCCTAAAATGCGCGTTTTATCGGCCACATTTTTAATTAAAGCCATGATTTGTTCCGTTTCTTGTAAAAGCTTGTGGCTGGAAGCAGTGGTTTGGGACAAGGTTTCAATCTGGCGGACCGTATCTTCCAATGCCGCCCCGTGTTTGTCATTTAAAACCTCCAAATGTTCCAGGCCGCTTTCAATAAAAGACAATAAACTTGTGGATTCCGCAAGCAGGGCTTTGTTAACCTCTTCTTTTGCTTCTACCATCTGCCAAATCAACCTGGCTGTATCGGGGCAGACCACAATCGTGTTCTCATCGGCCAGCTCCCGCAAGCCTTGGGCCACCGCAGGTACCCCCGTAGCATCAAACAGCATTTTTTTGCCCGGCATGCCTGCCAAATCCCTGTAATCCGCGGTTGAAAAAAGGCGGTGTTCCTGTGCAATTTTCATTCCCGGGCTGTTAGGATTAGGATCGGCAATGCCGATGATTTTTATGCCGGGTATGGCCAAAAAAGTGCGCAAAAGTTCGGCCCCGCCGGGCCCCGCACCAACAATTCCCAATTGCTCCATTCTGCATCCCTACTTTCTTGTAGGCAGTATTCGTGTTTTGACTCACAATTCCTGTCGAATAAAGCAGGATAATTCGCGGCGCAAATGGAAGTGTTAAATGAATAAAAAATGTTGCTTTAGGGGGATAAGAAATGGAAAAAACCATGAAAGCGGTAGCCAAAACCAAACCCGGCCCCGGACTTGAAATCATTGAGGTGCCGGTCCCCAAGCCAAAAGCGGGGGAAGTTTTGGTCAAAGTCAAGGCCAGTGCCATCTGCGGGACCGATGTTCATATTTATGAGTGGGATCAATGGGCACAAAGCCGAATCAGGCCCCCATTAGTTTTCGGGCATGAGTTCTGCGGCGAAGTAGTCGAACTGGGCCCCTGCGTGAAGGGTGTCGAAGTAGGAGACTTCGTTTCCGTGGAAACTCATTTTACCTGCGGTGTCTGCCGTTTTTGCAAAACAGGCCGCGGCCACATCTGCGAACGGGTTGAAATCATCGGCGTGGATCGGGCCGGCTGTTTTACGGAGTACGTGACCGTGCCCCATGAAAATATTTGGGTGTGGGACTATGATGTAGATCCTGAGATCGCAGCAATCCAGGATCCTTTCGGCAATGCTGTGCATACTGCCTTTGAGGCCGATTTAGTCGGTGCCAGGGTTTTAATTACGGGTGTTGGCCCCATTGGGCTTGCTGCCATTCCAATCGTGAAGCGGGCCGGGGCGCGGCAGGTGATTGTCAGCGATGTGAGCCCTTACCGTTTGGAACTGGCCCGTAAGTTTGGCGTGGATTTGGCCGTGGATGTGCGGAGCGAAGATCTCTGCGCCAAAGTTGCCGAGGCTACAAATGGGCAGGGCATAGACGTGCTTTTGGAAATGTCCGGTAATGAAAAAGCTATCAACGACGCTTTCAGCTGCTTAGTAAATGGCGGCACCGCCTCCTTATTAGGAATCCCTTCCGATCCGATCACCATAAATTTGGCGGAAGCCATCGTCTTTAAAGGAGCAGTTGTCCTGGGAATCAACGGCAGGAAAATGTACGAAACGTGGTATCAAGCCCAAGCACTGCTGGAAGGCGGGCTCGATCTGACGCCCTTGATTACACACCGGCTGCCCATGAACCGCATCGAAGAAGGGCTGGAATTGATGAAAGCGGGCCAAAGCGGGAAAATAATTTTGTATCCTTTTGAAGACTAAAAAAAGCCCCTGCCTTAAACGGTGGGGGCTTCTTTGACGATAACTTTCAATGCCTGCGGCAGTATTTCGGCCGAGAGGTTGTCCATCTGGAAAACATCACCGTCCAGCATGACCGGGAGGGGATCGCCTGTCAGTTTTACCTGCCGGCCCTTGACGATGGTAATGGCCGGGTGCGGCAGGTGCCTGCCCGAATAAACTTTGGGCAGCGTGCGGGCTAATTCCAGCTTGGATATTTTCTCTATAATGAAGACATTAAAAACGCCATCGTTGTAGTGGGCTGCCGGGGTGAATTTCAAACCGCCGCCGCCGTAAGGCATGTTCATAACAAAAAGCCCCGCTACCTCTTTTTCATAAGTTTTGCCATCTATGGAAATTGTCAGGGGATATGTCTTTAAATGGCGGATGGTGGAAACAACTCCCGCCACAATTGCCAGGGACCCTTTAAAAATCCCGTCCCGGTGCGCATTGACGTATTCGATCACATCGACGGGAAAGCCGATGGATGCCAAGACCCCAAACGTTCTTTCCCCGGCCAAACCCACATCCAAAGGCGCGGTGTGCTGCTTGAGTAAAACCTGCAGGGCTTCTTTTGTCCTTAAGGGTATTTTAAGGCCGCGGGCATAGTCATTGCCCGTCCCCCCGGGGATAACGCCCAGGATGGAAGCGCTCTGCCTAATTCCCTCCAGGACCTGGCGGATGGTGCCATCTCCACCCAGCGC
Organism: Candidatus Darwinibacter acetoxidans; assembly: GCA_041936745.1. Classification (GTDB taxonomy): domain Bacteria; phylum Bacillota; class Limnochordia; order Darwinibacteriales; family Darwinibacteriaceae; genus Darwinibacter; species Darwinibacter acetoxidans_A. Next base: position 3,041 of record JBHGWS010000143.1, on the reverse strand, counting down.
AGCCACGACTTCATGTCGGCGGCTTGCCTCCGCGGCCAATTCTATGGCATGTTTGTGATATTTTGTAAAAGTCAGCTCGAATTCCACATTCCATTCCGCCAGGATTTGTTTTACCAAATGCGCTGTTTTCTCGCCCCGGCCCCGTCCGGCGATGGGGTTGGCGATTATGGCTATACTCATTTATTGGGCCTCCTGCCTTTGATTTCACTACAGTATTCTCCATTATAATTCCAAACTCCTTCGTTCATACTAACGGAAGAAGGAGGTGGTGGGAAGTGCCGAAGGACAAAAAGAAAAAGCGTCAGCAGGCGAGGCAGAAGTCGCAGCTTGGCGGTTTAGAAGGCGCTAATACTTTTTTTGAAACAGCGGAAGAAATAGCGGACCGGCACTCTGAATCGGAGAAATCCCGGGAGAAGAAGGGAATTAAGATGCCCGAAGCAAAACCCAGCCCGGATAACCCCGAGCAGCAAGGTTAAAAAAAAGGGGAGCGCTCGCTCAAAGGGGCGGCGCTCCCCTTCCGGTTTTAAGGCGGGGAAAGCTCGCTTACCAGCCGGGTCAGCTTTTGGGCGGCGGCTAGTACCTCCCGTTCGCTGCGGCTTAAAACCTTAAACCGCAGCTCGTCTATGGCCCGGGAAATTTCTTGCTCTACAGCCAATTGTTTTTTCCGCTTGGCCCCAAGGTTCGCCCAGGCGTCTTCCAAATCGAGCAACCGTTGGGAAGCCAGCGCCCAGTCTTTTTGAAGGGCCGCTTCGGAAATTTCATCTATGTGGTTTTGTAAATTCCACAAAGGGGTGAGCCCGGCCGGGGCCGGGGCCGAAGGCTCGAAACGGAGAAACTGCACTTCTTGGCGGGACTCGTCCTTTTTTTGCGGGGCTCGGCCGGGAAAAACGCCGAAAAGAACTACGGCAATGACCAGTGTGAAAAGAAGCAACAGCCTGCGACGCATCAAACCACTCCTTTCCTCCTTCAGTATTCTTTCTCACTTACTATTCCCTGTATTGATTATTAAATTTGGTTCAAAATAAGTTGAGGAACAGCAGGAGGGGAAGGTTATGAAAATAGTGTTGGTTGTCCGCCCCGCCGAAGGCGGGATTTTGCAGCATTTACAGCAGTTGTTGGCAGGCATCCCCGATTTCGAATTTGTCCTGGTCGGCCCTTCCGCCCTGCAGAGTTGGGCACAGACGCGCCGCTTCATTCCGCTCGAGGTGGCAGATGGCTTGAAGATCGGCCAAGACTATGCGGTGATCCGCAGGTTGCGCCTGATCTTAAAAGAAGAACGCCCCCAGATAGTACACGCTCATGGATTGAAAGCGGCCCTGGTCACCGGCTTGGCGTCTCGTTTTCCCCGCCGCGGGCGTTTTCTCTTTACGGCACACAACATGCTTCCCCAACCGGGCTCAATGTTCGGCCGCCTTGGCCACCGCTTTGTCAAACGGTGGATCTTTACAGGCATGGACCGCATCATCAGCGTTTCCGATGCGGTCCGTTCCCAGCTGATTAAATACGCACCGGCGGGAAAGGTCTTAACGATCCGCAACGGTATTACCCTGCCTAAATTTTCCGGGCATTCCAGAAAAAAAGCCCGCCAACTGCAGGGGTTGGCCCCTGATGCCTGGGCCGTCGGCACGGTGGCCCGTTTAATACCGGGAAAAGGGCTCACCGCCCTTTTGGAGGCAGTTTCGCTGGCCGCTAAGGTACTGCCTAATTTACAATTAATTGTGGTCGGCGACGGGCCGAAAAAGGATAAGTTGGTGCAGTACAGCCGGGGCTTGGGCCTGGAGGGACATGTCAGTTTTTTGGGCTGGCGCGATGATGTGCCCCAGCTGATGGCCGGTTGGGAATGTTTTGCTCTGCCGAGTTTAAGCGAAGGTTTTAATTTAAGCGTTTTGGAAGCCATGGCCAGCAGGCTGCCTGTGGTAGTTTCCGATCTGCCTTCCTTTCGGGAAGCCGTTGTGCCCAACCGCGGCGGATTTTTAACGGCCCCGGGCCAGGTGCCTGAACTGGCCGCGGCTTTACTTCATCTTTATAAGGAGCCGGAAAAGGCCGCCAGGATGGGCGAATTCAACTTCCAGCGCGTTTCCGTCCTGTTTGGCGAAAAAGAGATGGTGGAGTGCACGCGCGCCCTTTATGAAGGGCTGGTCGGCAGATGAAGCGACTTGAGCTTCTAATTGCCATAATCATCCTTTGCGGCCTCAGCCTGCCTGTACAGGCCAAAGTCGTGTTGGTTTTGTGGCACGGTTTGCAGTGGGAGCAGCTGGCCGGTTTAAATGTAGAGGGCCCCGTCGCTTTTGGTCTTTTAAATACGCGGGCGGGCGGCGGCAGCGCTCCCGGCGCCGGTTATCTCAGCATCGGCGCAGGTGCCAGGGCCGTAGGCACATCCCAGGCGGCGGCTTTTTTAACCCAAGAAGAACCGGGCCCCTATGAGTTGAATACGGGCCTTAAAAAAGGCCCCATTGCCCTGCCCTACATAGCCCCGCTCCTGGCCGCGCAAAACGTAAGTTATACGGTGAAGCCCGGTGCTTTGGGCAGTGCCTTAAAACAAGCGGGCAGATCATCTTTGGTACTGGGCTGCAGCGATACGCAGGAAAAAGTGCGGTGGGCCCCCTTAATCGCAATGGATCCCACGGGCAGGGCCCCCTTCGGTTCTGTGGGGCAGGAGATCCTGCTGGCCGATGCGGGTTATCCTTACGGGGTAAGGACAAACTACGAGCTTGTGGCGGAGCTGGTCTTTGCCGCGGCGGCCGATCTTATCGTGGTCGACATGGGCGATCCTTACCGGCTGGACCAATACAGCCAATTTTTACTGCCCGCGCAGCAGAAAACCCTAAGCCGGCGCATGGCGGCGGAGGGCAGGGATTTTTTGGAGCAGTTGGCCGCCGGCTTGCCGGAAGCTGCCGTCATTTTTCTTTTAAGCGCCTACCCGGCGAAAGAAAAAGCACAGGAGGGCCTCTGGCTGACTCCTTTTCTTGCAATTGGGTGGGAGGGGGGGCTGTTGAGTTCGGGCACGACTAAATGGCCCGGCATACTGACTAATATGGATG
>JBHGWS010000142.1:0-37837 GCA_041936745.1 Candidatus Darwinibacter acetoxidans | reverse complement strand
CTTTGCTTTTTGGCCGCGATCCAAAGACTAATGAAGACGGCTTAGCCGAACTGGAGCTTTTGCGCCTGACTATACCGCGGCGCACTTACACAGATAACCACATCCGCTACATTGCGGACAGCTTAATTGAAGTTTACCGGGCGCGGGATAATGTGAAAGGCGTATCTTTCACCTACGAACCGCCTATTTTACGCCACTTTACGGCCCGCTTTGAGCTGGTGCATTCTTAAAATTATTACGGGAGGGATAATCTGATGGCTTTATTGAGTCAAAATTGGGATTTAGAAAGCATTTTTCCCGGCGGCAGTAAGTCTCAAGAACTTTTAGAAAAGTTAGCGGAAGCGGAAGAGGGAATCGAAGATCTGGCCGAATATGCGGCGGGTCTAACGCCTAAGCTGACTAAAGAGCAGTTGGGGACTTTACTTGCGAAAATGCAGAAAGTAATGGCAAATTTGGGCCAAAGCGGCGCTTTTATCGGCTGCCTGACCGCCCAAAACGTTAAGGATGAAAAGGCTCGCCTTTTAGAAGGGGATCTGGGCCGGCTCAGGGCCCGTTTAGGGGCTGTTTTAACCCATGTCGATGAGCTTTTGGCCTCTGTTTCGGCAGAAGATTGGCAGCAGCTTTTGGCAGACGGGGACTTGGAAAAATACAGTTTCACTTTGCATGAAAGGCGCCAACTTGCCCGCCTTAAAATGGCGGCCGAAAAGGAAGCCTTAGTTGCCGATTTGGCAGTAGACGGCTACCACGCCTGGTCCCGCCTTTATAATACAGTGGTGGGCAGGATGGCAGTTAAGGTGGAGCGGGACGGCAAAATGCAGGAGCTTTCTGTGGGCCAAGCAGTTAACCTCCTTGCCAACCCCGACCGCAGTGTGCGCAAAAACGTCTTTCAGAAGCTGGAGGCAGCCTGGGAAAAAGAAGCGGAACTTTGTGCCGGTGCCTTAAACCATTTGGCCGGCTTTCGCTTAAATCTTTATAAAAACCGCGGTTGGGACGATGTCTTAGCTGAACCGCTTTTGGTAAACCGCATGGAAAGGGATACTTTAGAAGCCATGTGGGATGCGGTCAATTGGGGCAAACCGCATCTTTTAAAATATATGGCCAGGAAGGCGGAGCTTTTAGGTTTAGAGAAACTTGCTTGGTATGATGTGAATGCACCTTTGGGCGATGCGGCAGAGGATATCCCCTTTGCCCGGGCCGCCGATTTCATCGTCCGGCAGCTGGGCCTTTTCAGCCCGGAAATTGCCGAGTTCACCGAGCGGGCTTTTAAAAACAGCTGGATCGAAGCGGAAGATCGAGGAGGCAAAAGGCCCGGTGCCTTCTGCACCTCACTGCCCCTTTCCAAAGAATCCCGCGTCTTTATGACCTATGCGGGAACGATTCAAAGCTTAGGCACCTTGGCTCATGAATTGGGGCATGCCTACCACGGCCATGTTCTCAAAGATAAGCCCGTGCTTTTAAGGCGCTATGCCATGAACGTGGCGGAAACCGCATCTACCTTTGGCGAGCTTTTAGTAGTTGACGGGGCAATGCAAAATGCGGCAACCCCCCAGGAGAAATTGGGCATTTTAGAAGACAAGATCCAGCGCAGTGTGGCCTTTTTCATGGATATCCACTCCCGTTTCCTCTTTGAAACCAGATTCTATGAAGCAAGAAAGAAGGGGCTTTTAAGTGTGGCAGCCTTGAATGAGATGATGCTGCAGGCTCAAAAAGATGCCTTCGCAGGCGGGCTTGCGGAATACCATCCCCACTTTTGGGCATCCAAACTCCACTTCTACATCACAGGCGTCCCTTTTTATAATTTCCCTTATACCTTCGGCTACCTGTTTAGCGCGGGGGTGTATGCCAGGGCGAAAGAAGAAGGGCCGGCCTTTGCGGAGAAGTATAGAAAGCTTTTGGAAGATACACCGGTAATGCCCGTGGAAAAACTCGCCGAAAAGCATTTGGGCGTTGATTTAACCAAGGATGAATTTTGGCGGGATGCGGTTCAGTTAAGCATTAACGATGCGGCGGAGTTTTTACGGCTGACGGAAAAATAAAAGAGGACGGAATCTCCTTTTAATCTAAAACATTTCTTAGGTTTGGGGTTGGTTTTGTCGTTACGGGTCGGTGAAGAAAAAAGACTTTGGCTTCAAATCGGAAACAGTTTGCTCCGGGAGGTTCTTTTGTCCCTCTTATTTAGAAAACCTTTGATGCACCCTTGCCGCTTTCTTCACCGAAAAAGCGATTAATATACCTTTGCAGCCTGCGGCGAATACTTCCGGTCATTTTTCCGGCTTTTTAGTTTAAAATTGTGGTGCGGTTTCTGAGGCGATGATCGATGTGTTCTTGCAGCGGAGATTTTAGAGAGTGCAATTCGTCAATGTTTACGCCGCTATCCCTTACATGGTTTCGATTCCGGGTTAATTTGCCTTTTCTCAAACCTAATTAATGTTCAGCGATGGTCTGCTTTGCCTCAGTATCCCCTGGAACCGGGCAGCCAAGGAAAGGGGCGCGAAGCAGCGTAATACTACGCCACTCAAATTCCACGGCGTTTACATGGTCTTTACACATCCCGCCACATTCGAACGGGCCAGGATAGCAATTCGACCAAAAGCCGCTAGGGAAGAATCAGGATTTTTCTAGTTCTAATATCTCGTGGGAAATGAAACGAAACTCACAAAACGGGAAGTCTGATCCAAAAAGGCCCGGCAAAAGTGTGATCTGAGGAGAGCAAATTGCGGCCGGACAGGGAAACACAGCAAAAGGCTTGCTGACTCGGGCTTTTGTAGGCTACCGTATCAAAGACTATTAGCCGGGGCAAAAACGAGGGGTGCTTTGCTGCATTTATCGAGCGTAAAACCGGTCGGTGCACAGCAATCAAGATGCCTAATCGAGCCGCTGCGGTCGATAGAGGAAAAAGCGTTTTCCTGATAATAACATCCAATTATATTCAGCGCGGTAGCAATGAGAATGAAATGGTTTGTTAAGAGAATTCTTTCCAAAGAAGATCGATTTGGCCGCGGTTTTCAAGCGAGAGCCAGAAGGCGCTTCAAATTTAATAAATAACAGGCCACGCAAGTGTCTTAGTCGGAAAACAACATACGAAGGCCTTAATTTAAGAATCGCCTTTTGGCAGCAAATCTTCTTTAGAAAATTTATTATGTTTTTTTAAATTAAAGCAGGTATTTGGGATAAGAGGTCGAAGTATACTTGCGTAAACCTTTACGCAAAGAGTGTTCTTAAAGGAGCCCGCAATGAAAGATAAACAAAAAAAGAAGACACGCGAAGTGACTATTATGGATGTTGCCGAAAAAAGCGGTGTATCGATTGCTACGGTGTCCAGGGTTCTTAATCGAACAGGGCGTTATAGCGGTGAAACCTTACGGAAGGTTGAGGCGGTAGCTCGCGAAATCGGTTACACACCTAATCATATAGCGAAAAGCCTCAAGTTGAAAAGAACAAAACAAATTGCCCTTGCAGTTGCGGATATCGGTAACCCCGTCTATGTTGCTATGGCAAAGGCCGTCCAACGGGTGGCGAAAAACTACGGGTACCGCCTGGTCTTATTAAGTACCGAAGCACTTGCTGCAGAGGAATTTGGGATTATCAAAAGCCTTTCCAAACAATATGTGGACGGCCTGATCATTTCCCCGCTTCTGTATTGCGAAAAACACAAAGAATTAATTAAGCAGGCCATACGCCCAGTTGTGGTAATTACCGGTACCGGCAGTGACCCCGAGATTGATAGTGTGTTAGTCGACTCCTCCGAAGGGGTAAGGTTGGCAATGGAACATCTTTTAGCACAGGGGTATTCTAAAATTGCCTTTCTAAATGGGCCATCGGAAACGGTTCCCGGTGTGTCCCGGCTTAATGGATACTATGCTTCCTTAATCGAGCACGGATTACCACGGGATCCGAATCTCGTTTTTTCTAGCGATTTTACTTTAGCGGGCGGTTATCTGAAAGCGCAGAAGATAATTGAGGAAATTCAAGGGCTTGACGCGATTATGTGTGCTAATGACCTAATGGCCTTAGGCGTTATCAGGTATCTGCTGGCCAGGGGCCTTAAAGTACCCCACGATATTGCTGTTGTGGGCATGGATGATATAGAGCACGGGGCCAATTACTTTCCTGCCCTGACCACCGTTTCATTGTTGGCTGCTGAACGGGGGCGTATGGCCGCTGAACTACTTTTTGAGCGGCTTACCTCGGATATAACGCGTAAGCCTCAACAGCTGCAGGTCGTGCCAAGGCTTGTCGTGCGCGAATCAAGTGTTTGCGTTAGGACTTAATTTAGGTTTTAGTTGCTGCGGAAAGGGGTGGGGGTTCTGGAGTATATACGGATTTTAATTTGCGATGTTGATGGGACTATTCTGGATAAGGATTTCCCTTTAGGAGCGAGGTCGAAGAAGGCTGTCCGGGAATTGCAAGACAAAGGTCTGGGGGTTACTCTTGCAACTGGCAGAAACGAATGGGAGGCAAGGCAGGTGGTCCAGGAATTACGCCTTACTTTGCCGGTGATTTTGGCCAATGGGGCACAAATTTACGATTTCCATAAAGAACAGCTTATATACAGCCAGAGAATAAAGAACCTCGATGTAATGGAGTTTTTAGGGGATTATGCTGACTTGTCCGGGTCGGTCTCTTGGTACGATGGTGCCGATTGGCAAACCTTGGCGATCGGGCAGTTTTTTAAAAAATGCAACGATCTGGTGCTTAAGCGCATCCTGGTTGATTTGCCAGCAGAAATCAATATGAAAAGCAGTTGCGGTAGTCCTTTTTGGGTATTTCGAAACGGAACTTCTCGTTATGAGCTTACACCAAAGTCGGCTCATAAAGGCCAGGGGTTACAGCATCTTTGCCGTATTCTAGGCATTTTAGCCCGCGATACTGTGGCAATAGGCAATGATTCCAACGATTTGTCATTGCTCGAGTCCGCAGGCATCGGCTTGGCTGTTGGTGATGGGCTGGCATCGCTTAAAAAGAAGGCAGATGGAGTGTTGGTACCGTTGCGGGAAGAACCGATAGTTGCCGTCGCAAAATGGTTACTTGGAGAGCTGGCCTGGGAGGATTTGGTCTTTTGATGCCAATGGTATACATATAATATAATTTTTTTCAGTAGTGCGTAAACCTTTACGCAGTTGGTGAATTTAAGAAGGGAATGAAAACATGGTGAAGAGTAGATTCGTGGGACGCAGACTGGAAGCATTGGAGGGATATCTTTTCATCTCGCCTTGGCTTCTTGGATTTCTATTCTTTACGGCCGGTCCTCTTCTAGCTTCGTTCTTAATGAGTTTCACAAGGTGGAATATCGTTACTCAACCCCGTTGGGTGGGATTGGACAACTTCAGCGAGATTTTTCTCGATGATCCTCTATTTAAACAATCGCTTAAAGTGACATTTATTTACACCGTTTTCTCGGTGCCTTTGCAGTTGGCCGTGGGACTTGCTTTGTCGCTATTGCTCAATAAAAAGCTGCGGGCCATGAATTTATATCGGACCATTTTTTACTTGCCTTCGGTTATTTCCGGAGTAGCCGTATCCATGATGTGGCTGTGGGTATTCAACAAGGATTTTGGGGTACTGAATCAATTTTTAGGCTTGTTCGGAATCAGCGGGCCAAACTGGCTGGGACATCCCTACTGGGCTTTGCCTTCTTTGATTTTTATGAAGCTCTGGGGGGTGGGCAGCACTACTATCATCTATCTTGCGGGCTTACAGAACATTCCTCCCTATCTTTACGAAGCAGCTACTATTGATGGGGCCTCTAAGTGGAAGCAATTTTGGCGGATCACTTTACCCATGCTATCACCGACCATGTTCTTTTTGATGGTGATGGAAATGATTAGTGCGTTTCAGGCCTTTACACAAGGTTATGTAATGACCCAAGGAGGGCCGATGCGGGCAACCTATTTTTACGTTTTGTATTTGTATAATGAAGCCTTTGGCCATTTAAACATGGGCTATGGGGCTGCCTTGGCATGGATCTTGGCCCTCATCATACTGGCCTTCACCATGATGGTTTTTAAAAGCTCGCCGCTTTGGGTATTCTACGAAGCCGAACGAAGAAATAACTAGGAGTGAGAAAGGTGTTACAGACAATACCTGGTTCAAAACGCAAAAAGGAACTGGTGGGTAACGTACTTGGACATGTTGTCTTAATTGTTTTGTGTTGCATTTTTTTGGTGCCCTTAGCCTGGGCAATTCTTACCTCTTTAAAATCCATGGATCAGGCCTTTGCAATACCGGCGAGACTGATTCCCAAACCTTTTTTGTGGTCAAATTACACCAGAGTGTTCCATATGGGGCCCTTTGCCAAGTTTATTATGAATAGTGCCTTCCTTGTTTTGGTAAATGTGGCAGGCCACATCTTTTCCGTTTCCATGGTAGCCTTTGGTTTTGCGCGGCTTCGTTTTCCCGGTAGAAATATTCTTTTCATGCTTCTTCTGGCATCGTTAATGATTCCCTACCATGTTACGTTAATTCCAAGTTTCATTATTTTCAACAAGCTGGGCTGGGTGAATTCGTTTCTTCCGTTAACGATACCTGCCTTTACCGGTAGTGCCTATCAAATATTTTTAATGAGGCAGTACATGATGAGTATTCCTTTGGAGCTGGATGAGGCCGCCAGGATTGATGGGTGCGGCACTTTCAGGCTTTTTACTCGCATCATACTACCGTTATGCACTCCTCCATTAACGGTCATTACCGTATTAACAGTGACTAATGTTTGGAATGATTTTTTCGGGCCTCTAATCTATCTTAATGACGTTAAAAAATACACGTTGAGTTTAGGGCTTAGCTTGTTGCAGGGAATGTACGAGACAGATTGGCCCGTATTAATGGCAGCCACCGTAATGTCTACGATTCCGATGTTGGTTTTATATTTCTGCGTACAACGTCAGTTGATAGGTGGCTTTGCCTCTGTAGGCATCAAAGGATAGTAGAATAGGGGGTGGGAGATGGGGAAAAGTTTATGCAAGTCATTACTAACAATTTAAGGAGGTATTACTTTGAAAAAATTTCGATTGATTGGTTTTCTGGTCCTTCTTTTTGTGGCAGTTATCAGCACTACGGTTTTTGCAAAACAAAAGCTTGTTTGGGCTAATCCGGACACATTGGAGTGGCAGGCCACATATCACGCTATTGCAGATGCTTATATGGCTAAGAACCCCGATGTCGTCATCGAAATTCAAAATGTGCCTCAAGGGGGCTACGTTGAAAAAATTCTAACAAGTATAGCTGCTGGTGTAGCGCCTGATGTTTTCACTTACTACTTTGCATTGGATCAGGCTGAGGATGGTTTCTTGGAGGACTTGACTCCTTATATGGAGCGTGATGGCTTTAACCCCCACGAAATGTGGTTCCCTTCGGCCCGGGCGAGAGCCGAGTATCAGGGCCGCTACTATAGTGTCCCGCGGGATGCGGTTTACCTTACATTTGTTTATAACGAAGAGATTTTTGATAATGCGGGCGTTCCCTACCCAACGGGTGATTGGACTACGGAAGAAATGCGAGATATTCTTAGGCAAATTGTCGATTACGAAAACAACATCTTTGGCCTTGCCGGAACGAATAAGGAACACACCCTGCAATCTCATCCTTTCGGTTACAGCTTAGGGGCAAGCCTCGTTGACGAAACTGGCCGTCAAGTCCAAGGCTATTTGGATTCTCCGGAGACGATTGAAGCGATTCGGTTCATTTTAGAATTAGAAGAAGAAGGTTTGTTAGTTCCCCAGTTCTTCATGGACCAAGCAGGCAGCAGTGCTTCTCGCCTCTTCGTCACCGGACAGGTAGCAGTTGGCTTAATTGAGTGGAACACACAGCGCTATTATGATTCCTCTTTGCGTTGGACACCTGTTTTGCCGCCAGTTAAAGAGGGCGTTGAGCCGAAAGTCTACGGGCATTCTGTCCAGTACTACATGTGGTCCGGTTCTAAAAACAAAGAATTGGCTTGGGATTTTATGAAATTCATCAGCGGACCTGAAGCGGGTCTGATTGCGGCGGAAATGGGGCATTGGCCGCCGCCAAATCCAGATGTTTGGGAAGAAATTGGTTGGGATACAGAGCGCTTGCGTGCCGTACAATGGGAATTAGCCCAAGAAGGGCCGGCAATACCTCCCTACGAAAAAAGTCGGTTCTTTAAAGAGCTTGTACGACCCCATCTGAAAAACATTTGGGTTCGCTACCAAGAACTTGGCGAAAGGCCCCTTGAAAAAATAGTAAAAGAGGAAACAGCTGCCGCCCAAGCCGAGTTGGACCGGGCATATCGAAGAAGATAAGTTGATTCGTTAGACAATAATTGAGGAAACAAAGATCTTGGACTTTGCCGGGGTTGCGACAAAGTCCAAGATCCAGTATAAAGGGGGGAATTTGATGGATACACCGTCTTTTGAGTCAAGGGCAATTGGCTGCCTGATGGGGCTAGCTATTGGCGATGCCATGGGCGCACCGGTAGAAGGGTGGAGTGTTGGACAAATCAAGGAAAAATACGGACGGGTTGAAGGCTTTTTAAGGCCCGATTCTGTTGTGACAGATGATACAGAGTACGCGATAATGACCGCGAAGTTGCTCTTAAAGTTCGGACCGACAATTACCCTTCAAAACATTATCGATACCTGGATGGAAATGATTAAGGAAGGCGAGCTTGCCGGCGGCGGGTTTAGCACTTCCGGTGCTATTAACCACTTACGAGAAGGTGTCTTGCCTCCTGCCTGTGGGCGGAATAAACCTGATTCCTATAGTGATGGCGCCGCGATGCGGATAGCTCCTGCGGGTATAGTATTTGCGGGTAATCCTAAAAAGGCCGCTGATTTTGCAGCGCTGGAAGCTCAAATTACTCACGGTGGAGAAGGAGTTTATGGCGCCCAAGCGGTTGCGGCCGCGGTGTCAAGCGCAATGGCGGGATACGGCTGGGAAGCCGCGATTGAGGCTGCTTTAAATGCTGTGCCTGAAAATTCTTGGATCTATCGGCAGATAGAAAAAGCCGTTTCCATCGGTACTTCCTGCGATTGTGTTTTCGAAGCGGTGGATGAACTGCATGATAAGATAGGCATTTTACATTATTTCTGGACAAGCATGGCCCCTGAGGCGGTGCCTCTTGCCCTGGGAGTTTACGCGGCTGCTAAGGGGCAGTTCAGGGACTCAATCCTGGGCGGCGTAAATGTAGGGCGGGATGCAGATACAATAGCGGCTATAGCGGGCGCACTCGGTGGTGCCACTTCCGGTAGCGAGAGTGTTCCCAAACAGTGGTGGGAAAAGATCCGGCCCGCAACCGGTAAGTATGTGCGCAAAGCGAAAGATCTAGATGTTGTGGAACTTGCTCGGGCACTTACGGCGCTGGCGGAAAAGGAGGCGACAAGCTAGATGCATGAAGCAGCAACAGATCAAGAAAATCGATATTCTAGGGCACAAGGAGCACTTTTGGGTTTGGCATTTGGGGATGCAATTACCCACTCTTCTATGCAGCGCACCCGTTTCGCAACTCCAATGTGGATGGAACGCATCTTAGGCAGGATTTTGGCGAATGACAGAGCCAATAATATTGATCGCTTTGTTGTGCCTTTTATTATGAATCGAGACCCCGATGTATTGCTTATGTCTCCCTCTAGCCGTAGTGAGTGGGCAGCATTTTCGGCCCAGCTTCTAATAGAGGCTGACGGCGAACTGTCCCTCGGCTTTGTGGGTGATTACTGGGTGAGGCATATTCTTCCCAATAAGGACAATGTCAGATCAGGGATAGCTGAACGGTCAGCTATTCTAAATCTGTCCAAGGGCCTCCAACCGCCTATGTCCGGAAATGATAATCCTCATTTCTATGATGACGGGGCGATCAGCCGGGCGGTAGTTGTGGGGATTCGATTTTCCCGGGACCCTGACAAAGCGGCGCAAAATAGCAGAATAGAGGCGATGGTCAGCCACAAAGAAGATGGGGTATGGGCGGCTATGGCCATGGCTAGCGCTATAGCCTGCCTTGTGGACGGTGGGAGTTGTACAGAGGCAGTAGACTGGGCTATCCGTTACTTCCCGCAGGGAAGCTGGATTAAGCAGCAATGGGATTTAGTCTGTACTGTTGATTTAAAGCAAGATCCCTTGGATTTACTATTGGAACTTGATAATAGTGTTGTGGACAAAACGTATAGTTATGCAAATCTTGCCCCTCAAACACTGCCAATTGCTTTGTTTCTTTTTAAGAAAATGTCTGATTCCTTTAGACAAGGAATAGCTTTAGCGAACTGCCTTGCCAGGGTGTCAGACTCTGTAGTTCCTTTCGTTGGGGCACTGCTGGGCGCAAAAAACGGAGCAAAGGTTATATCGGGTAACTGGAAATCGCGGCTTTCGCCGCTTAGAGGGACGTTTGTGCCTAAGGTTGCGGGTGCCGACCTGGCGGACCTTGCCACAAGGCTTATGGAAGGTGATTAAAGGCGATGAAAATTACTTGGATCGATCCTGAAGAGTTGATTGAACGGGAGTTTTCCCAAGCCCGAGAGGAGGGCAGACGAGTTTCGTGTTGGCCAGCGGAATGGGAAAAAGCAAAACAGAATATCAATGAGCCCCTAGAGCTTAGGGCTCTGGCGGAGACTTTCTGGAATCGCTTAGCGTCAACGCCTCCCGGCCCTTATGAGCGGAGCGAACCTTCTGATTTGAAAGGCATCTTTTCTCTGTGTTCTGCACCCCGCTCGCCTTTGGAAGTTAATCTTAAGCCTTCTGTGCTGGAAGATAAGATCAAAGGGGGCTGGCTGGGTCGGGCAGCGGGATGCTTGCTTGGAAAACCTGTTGAAGGTAAACCGCGTTATTGGATTCGTGAACTGTTGATGGCCAGTAATCGTTGGCCCTTAGATGATTACTTTAGCGCAGCGGGAATACCGCCTGAGGTTTTTAGCGAGCATACCTGGCACAAATCCTACCAGGTGGCTCTGCGGGAAAATATTATTTGTATGCCGGAAGATGACGATTTAAATTATACCATGCTTAACCTTCATACAGCGGAGCAATTTGGGCCTAATTTTACTTCTAAGGATGTTCTGCAAATGTGGCTGACGGCCCTGCCGGTTTTACAAACTTTTACGGCCGAGCGGGTGGCTTATCTTAATGCTTTACAGTTTTTTGCCCCTCCCGAGACGGCTAGGTGGATGAATCCGTACCGGGAATGGATCGGAGCCCAAATCCGGGCGGATTTATGGGGTTGGATTACTCCGGGTAATCCAAGATATGCGGCTGAACTTGCCTATCGCGATGCAGCTATCAGCCACACTAAAAACGGTATTTACGGAGCAATGTTCGTTGCCGCTTTAATTTCCGCCTGTTTCGCGGTGGATAACGTTAGTGACGCTATTTTGATTGCTCTTGATTATGTTCCCGCTGAGAGCAGGCTTAATGAGGCTCTTCGTTACACAATCGATCTTTGTAGCACAAAGAGATCGTTTGAGTCTGCAGTTGATGAAATCTACGCAAAGTTCGGCCACTATCATTGGGTGCATACTATTAACAACGGAGCCCTGCTTGTGGCGGCCCTCCTGTACGGGGATAACGATTTTGAGAAGACGATTTGCTACTCAGTGATGGGGGGGTGGGATACAGACTCTAACGGGGCGACAGCCGGTTCAATTTTAGGTGGATTGCTGGGTGCCAAAAATATCCCACACAAGTGGACTGGCCCTTTAAATAACCGTATTCGGACAAGCTTGAAGGGTTTTGATAATTCCAGTTTTGATAACTTGGCTGCAAAAACTTTGCGATTAATTGATAGGTTCGCAAGTACAACGGAAAGAAGTGAATCGTATGATTGATGAAAAAACGCGGTTCGACAAAGCATATGGTGCTTTGATCGGGTTGGCGATTGGGGATTCTTTTGGCGATGCCTCAAGAACGGAGGCTAACCACCAACGTTTCGGCATTACCATGGATTTTACGGATGAGGCATCGTGGAGCACTGATGATACTGAATTTGCCTTACTTACCGCCCAAAGTTTGATCGACTGCGGGGGGGATTTTTCCTCAGAAGCCGTTGTTGCCGCCTGGCAGAAATACATTTTAGTTCAGGACGAATTTTTTCGAGGTGGCGCAAGTGAAATTGAAGCCGTCCTAAATTTGAAACGGGGATTACGCCCCCCTTTTACAGGAATGTATAACTCTTATCATCATAGCGATGGCGCAGCTATGCGGGTTGCTCCGATAGGGATCATCTGCGCGGGTAATTTGGAAAAAGCGGCCCGCTACGCAAAAATTGATGCAGAATTAAGCCATTATCGGGATGGGATCTGGGGAGCCCAAGCAGTTGCTGTGGGAGTTGCCGCGGCAATGGCGGGAAGCAGTATTGAGGAAATTTTGGCTGCCGCTCAAGCAGTGATTCCGAAAGAATCCTGGTTTTCTTACACATTTGCTAAAGCCATGGAAATCGTTGATCGGTATAAGACATTGGAAGATTGCTGGACACCCCTGCACACCGAGCTTTGGACTAGTTACAAAGCCGCCGTGCCTGAGGCAATCTCGCAAGCCTTTGCCCTCCTGCGGTTAAGTGAAGGGGATTTTCGCAAAGGTGTTGTCTACGCAGGCAACTTCGGCCGTGATGCTGATACCATCGGAGCCGTAGTCGGTTCTCTTTTAGGAGCGAAGCTCGGGGTAAAGAAAATTCCGGCTCGCTGGATTGAAAAAGTGCGTTACCCAACCGGCACTTGTTTAGAATTTACCAAGGGAAAAGATTTGTACAAGGTTGCCCAGGAATTAGTCGCGCTAATGGGTTAGAAAGGAAAATCGAATGTTAAAGAAAAAAGAGTTGAAGATCTTTTCAGCAACGTCTTTCGTGGGCCACGGCGTGGATAAAAAATCTTTGGAAAGAGCGATAGAATATGATCTTGATTTTATTATCGCACAAGGAACCACGACAGATGCAGGGCCCTATTATCTTGGTGCAGGAAAGCCGGTGATGGCGGAAGAGGCCTTACGCCGGGATCTAGAGTTAATTATAACTATCGCTAAAGGAAATAATGTGCCTTTCATCGTCTCTGCGGGGGGTTCTGGAACGGACAGCACCACCGAACTGGTTTTGGAGCTCATTGAAGAGATTTGCCAGCAGCACGCTTTAAACCTTAGATTAGGAATCGTTTTAAGTGAAATTGATCCGGAATATCTGGTGACCCATTTAGAAAATGGTAAAAAGGCAAAAAGAATTGTGCCCCACCCAGCTTTAAAAGAATATTTGAGTATAGATGATGTCCGGGGCAGCAGCCGAATTGTGGCTCAGGCAGGGCCGGAGGTCGTGATGGCTTTGTGGCAGAATACCCCTGGATTGGATGGAATTGTGTGTGGCCGCTCCTTAGATGTAGGCTTATATGCCGCGATGCCCCTTCTGCACGGTTTTGACAAGGGCCTTTCTATGCACTTTGGAAAAATCATGGAAGACGGGGCCTTAGCCGCCACACCGGGAAGTGGTAATGACGGGCTTTTAGGAATTATCCGCGAGGATCATTTTGAGGTGAAGCCAACCAATCCCGCCAGAAAGTGCACACCGGAGAGTGTTACGGGTCACGCTTTCTACGAGCGGTTCGATCCGGCTCGGGAAGCAAATCCCGGTGGCAACTTGGATGTGAGCCTTGCTACCTATACCCAGGTGGCGGAAGACATCGTGCGGGTTCAAGGGGCGAAGTGGATAGCGGCTTCGGAGTATACGGTTAAGTTGGAGGGTGCGGCGCATAAAGGGTTCCGGAGCATTTGCATCGCCGGTGTGCGTGACCCGCGCGTGATTAAAAACGTTGATCTTATCTTGGAAGAAAGCACGGCAATTACCCGGGACTATTTTTCCTATTTACCGCAGTCCGATTACTCTTTAAATTTCAAAGTGTACGGCAAAGACGCCGTATTAGGCTCCTACGAGCCAACACCTTATGTTACGGGGCACGAGATCTGTATTTTGATCGATGTGATCGGTAAGACCCAAAAAATGGCGGATAGTGTGTGTTCTTTTGTCAGTTCCACTATTTCACATCACGGTTTTTCCGGGCGTTTAAGTACAGCCGGTAACATTGCTATTCCTTTTTCCCCGGGCCGCGCTTTGCCAATCGGGGATGTTTACGAATTTACCATCTGGCACGCCTGGCCTCTTGAAGATCCGCAGGAACCCTTCCGTACCGCTGTCCGCGAGTTTGGCAAAGGAGGGAAAACCGAATGAAACTGAAAGAGTTAGCTACTGTGATCCGGAGTAAGAACGCCTCTCCTTTCATCACAACATTGGATATTTTTTTTAGCAGCGAAACCAATTACAAGAAAGTGAAAGGCTCGGGTGTTTTAAGCAAGCAGTTGATTGCTGAACTTTATAAGCTAGAGATTCAGGATGTTTTGGGAATCTGGTTTGTTGATGAATGTCAGGGAATAAAAATTTCCATCCTCAAGCATGTTCCTGCAGATCATCCCTTGGCAACCGACTTGTATGGTGCACAGCAAAATGCACCACTATTGGAAGTTCAAGTGGAATAACGGATCGTAAAGCTGGCATATCTTGTTTTAATCTGGGGGTTTTATGATTGTGGGCTTGCTATTTTGCCAGCCCGATGGATCCGGCATTTTCGTGAATTCCTTAAAGTGATTTGCAAGTTCCTAAAATTTAAAATGCCGGCAAAGTTGAGGCATTTCAGGGAAATACAAAAACAAACTATTTTCCGAGCAAGTGATTCAAAGAAATCTTTGCCCGGACCGGATTATAAAGTGCAATGAAGAAAAGAAGAGGGCAGTGCCAAAATTTCGAAAAGCATACTAGTTTGGCAAACATGTACGGTAGTCGGCTAGGTTTAGGATTTTGGGCCGGGGCCCTCTTTTGTAACGAAACGGCTCCTGTTGATACTGAACACATCAACGCTTGCCAGCACTGCCGGATTGTTGGCAGTACACTTATGTGCGTTGAACTATTTGAGGCTTTTCTTGTGCTCAATGGCCCGCTGCAGAAGGGCAGAAGAAGGATACTTTAGTTTCGTCTTGTTGATATTAAAGAGCTGACTGCAGGCTTTGCACCGGATCCGGGCCCGGCCGCCATTGTTGTCGTAATGTATTCGTGGGGTTTGTGGTAGCAGCAGCGGATTAGGCTTTTAGGTACAGTATGCGGTTTGCGCCACTTATCGAATAGATCAACGAGTCTAGTCCAAAAGGTAACTATTTAGCCTCTGATGGGTTTGGATAAAATCCTTCATTTGCCAGCGTTTAGTCAGGGGAATTACGCTGAAAAAAGGAATTATTCTCAGGAGTTTAAAGAACAAATTTTAAAAGAATACCAAGAGGTTGGAAATGCTGCACTTATCTGTAAATACGATCCACACTCGGAGGCGAAAAGCTAAGCAAACCGGGCCTACCGCTCCCTTGCCTTCTGATCAAACCAAGGGGATTAAAGAACTCGAGGCCAGACTTTCTAGAATCAGCACCGAGAACGATAGGCTCAAACGTATAACAAATTACCATTATGGAAAAGGTCAGCGACTCTAAAAACCCTCGGTAACCGACAAAGTGATGGTAGCTACTCGGTGGCCTTACGCAGTCCTTGTTTTCCATTCTGTCGGTATAGCCTGGAAATTGAAAGGAGTAATTATTGAACCTAAATCAAGAAAAACTCGGGCCAGGAGATTTCTGCTGAACAGGTTGAAGAATTCATAATGAGGCAATCTCCGGCGACGGTTACCCTTACGGCCAGAAAAACTCACAGCCGGCCTGCAAGTAAATCTCAATAATCGAGGGTTTATGATCGCCTCGTGAGCTGTCGCCTGGGTAGGTTTCTTGCCTCTTTAAACGTTGCAAAAGGGCAGATAATTTGCAAAATATTTCTTTCCCCTCTTTTTTTAAGGAAAAACGTAACTAAGCCTGAAAAGGGGCTGAGTATTCGCCGGGCAATGCAGAATTAAGTGCGCAAACTCCCATATAGTGCAGGTTTGAGAAAATCCCATTCGAGAAACGGAAGAAGGAATTACGGCGCCTGAAATGAAGTAAACAAAGAGGAAAATAAATTCAGAGGGAGTGTTAACGGATGCGGATTTCTTTAGAGCGGACCGCTGCCCCGAAGCCAAAGCCGGATCAAAGCGAGCTTGGTTTTGGCCGTATTTTTACTGATCATATGTTTGTTATGGATTACAAAGAGGGTCAGGGCTGGCATGACCCCCGTATTATACCTTACGGGCCTTTACAGATAGAACCGTCTGCCCTGGTATTTCATTATGCCCAAGCCGTTTTTGAGGGGATGAAAGCCTTTATGGCCCCCGATGGTCGCGCCTTATTGTTTCGGCCTGAGCAGAATATGAAGCGCTTAAACCGAAGCAACGAGCGGATGTGCATTCCCGCCTTCGATGAGGAGTTTGTGCTGGAGGCCATCCAAGAATTAGTTGCCCTGGAAAAGGATTGGATTCCCCGCGAACCGGGAACCGCCCTTTATATCAGGCCTTTTATCATCGCCACCGATCCCGTTTTGGGCGTGAGGGCTTCTTCTACTTATAAATTTATGGTTGTTTTATCACCCGTGGGCGCTTACTACCCGGAGGGGATCAACCCCGTCAGCATCTATGTAGAATCGCATTATGTGCGGGCGGTGCGGGGCGGCACGGGCTTTGCCAAAGCCGCGGGCAACTACGCAGGCGGCTTAAAAGCCCAGGAAAAAGCGGCCAAAGCGGGCCACGCGCAGGTTTTGTGGCTGGACGGCTTAGAGCAAAAGTACGTGGAAGAAGTAGGGGCAATGAATGTGTTTTTCAATATCGGCGGCGAGTTAATAACTCCGGCGCTGGGAGATACAATCCTCCCTGGCGTCACGAGAGATTCCGTACTCCACCTGCTCAAATCGTGGGGTATCCCCGCAATCGAGCGCCGCTTAGCTATTGCTGAGCTGTTTCAAGCCCACAAAGACGGCAGGCTGGTAGAAGCTTTCGGCTGCGGCACCGCAGCTGTGATTTCCCCCATCGGTAAACTTACCTGGCAGGATGAAACCATTGAAATAGGCGGGGGCAAAATCGGCGAGATCTCCCAAAGGCTTTACGATACCATTACCGGCATCCAAAACGGGCGCCTGCCCGATGACTTCAACTGGACGGTAGAAGCAAAAGCGAAAACTTTCGCCTAAAGTCGGACTGTCTTTCTAATCCTCCTTCGAAACTCACTGGGAGTTATCCCGGTGAGTTTTTTAAATATGCGGCTGAAGTAGTTTTGGTTGGCGAAGCCTACTTGGAGTGCAATGTCTAAGATAGACAAAGATGTCCCTTCTAAAAGCTTCTTACTTTCTGCAATGCGCACATCGTGCACGTAATCGGTAAAAGTCCGGCCGGTCTGCTCTCGAAAGAGCGTAGAAAGGTAGGACTTGTTTAAGCCAAGGCTTTCCGCTGTGCCGGCCAGCGTAATTTCTTGGTTGTACTGAGTTTTTATCATCTCTACTGCCCGGTGCACGTGCAGGCAGTAGGGGGTTTTTTCCCGCGTAACGGCACAGCCGGCCTGTAAGTTCCGCAAAAGCGCGATCAGGTGGGGGAAGGCGTCTTTAGGCCGGTAGTTTTGATCTCTCTCGGCCGTACTGTAAGGGCCGAGCAGGAAGATTCCCGCCCTGCCCCCGTGGGGGCAGATGGGGCAGGTGTACAGCGATCTTCCGCCGGGCAGGGCAATTTCCCCCGCCGGGTAATCTACGGGCCCCATACCTACCTGATTTTGGCGTTTACACTTCTTACAGTCTTCTTTTGTAACCGCCGTGATGGGCAGTCGCGTACAGGCATAAAAAAGGTTCATGGTCGCTTCCAGTGTTTCTTTCAATCCGCAGCCGCACATAAGCTCCTCCCCCTCGCATTTAACCTAAAGATCGTGACAAAGATCCAAAGATGTTATAAGAAAAAAAGGTGTAATCGTGTTAGAATCTATGAGAGTGAAAACCATTCTCAATCACGATCTCCTTTCATTTTACAGAAGAAGCGGGGAGGTGTCAAACAAAGCCAAATGAAGAACCGCTACCTTTTAACCGCCTTAATATTTCTGGCACTTCTTTCACTATTTTTAGGCTTAAGCGGTTTTGCCGGCCGGGGGCTTAAGATTATGGTAATCAGCCGCATCCCGCGGGTGATGTCTTTAATCATGGCCGGGATGAGCATGAGTATCAGCGGCCTGATTATGCAGCGGATTACCCGCAACCGCTTTGTTTCACCGACGACTGCCGCCACGGTGGATGCGGCCAAGGGGGGAGTTTTGGCTGTTTTAATACTTTTTCCCAAGGCCAGTTCTCTGCTTAAAATGTCCCTGGTCTTTGCTTTCGCCCTGGCAGGCACTTTCCTTTTTATGGCCATTTTAAAGCGGGTTAAGTTTAAACATGCCATCTTTATCCCTCTTTTAGGGATAATGCTGGGCAGCATTTTCGATGCCTTGACGACTTTTGTCGCCTACCGCTATGATTTAATCCAAAACATTTCGTCTTGGCTTTTGGGCAATTTTTCTTTGATTATGCAGGGCCGCTACGAGCTGTTATATCTAAGTGTGCCCCTTTTAATTTTAGCCTATCTGTTTGCTCACCAATTTACAGTTGCCGGGCTGGGGGAGGAAGTCGCGGTAAACTTGGGGCTCAATTACAGGCTGGTTGTCAACATTGGGGTTACGCTGGTCGCTCTTCTTTCCGCTTTAGTGATTATCACGGCGGGCCGCATCCCCTTTTTAGGTTTGATAGTGCCTAATTTGGTCACTATTTATTACGGCGATAACTTAAAAGCCAGCATTGGGGCCACAGCCCTTTTAGGGGCGGCCTTTTTATTAGCGGCGGATCTTTTGGGGCGTGTAGTCATCCCCCCTTATGAAATCCCCATCGGCCTTACCGTGGGGGCCGCGGGCAGCATAATGTTTTTATACCTCATTTTCCGGGGGCAGGCAGCATGACGGACAAGCGCAGACTTTATCTTTTAGCAAATCTAGCATTAGCCTTAACCGTTGTTTATCTCACATGGGGCTTAAAACAAAGCTCTTGGCGGTATGCGCTTTCTTTACGCATCCCGAAGACTGCGGCAATTTTAGTGACGGGCAGTGCCATTGCTTTTTCCACCGTTGTTTTTCAAACCATTACGGCAAACAGGATCTTAACGCCGAGCATTATGGGTTTGGACTCTTTATATCTTTTTGTGCAGACCGTGATCTTATTTTTCTTTGGCTCCCAAAGCGGCCTGCACTTAAGCGAAAACATCAACTTTCTCCTTTCCGTCGGAGCGATGATGCTCTTTGCGGTACTTTTATACAGGCTTTTGTTTAAGCGGGAAAGTGAGGACATTTATTTCCTGCTTTTAGTCGGTGTAATTATGGGCACTATGTTTCAAAGCCTGGCGGGCTTTCTGCAGATGGTCATGGACCCCAATGAATTTTTAATCCTGCAGGGCCGCATGTTCGCCAGTTTCAACAATGTTAACACGGAACTTTTAGCCTTCTCTTTCGTTATAATCGGTGCGGTATTTTTCCTCAGCCGCCGCCTCTATCCCGTTTTAGATGTCTTAGCTTTGGGCAGGGAGCAGGCCCTTAATTTAGGAGTGGACTACGATAAGCTGGTGCAAAGAATGCTCATTACGGTGGCCGTTTTAGTCTCCGTGGCCACGGGACTTGTGGGCCCCATCACGTTTTTAGGCCTTTTGGTGGCCAATTTGGCCCGGGAGTTTTTAGCTACTTACCTGCACCAATATTTAATTGCGGCCTCCGTTTTAATCAGCATCATTGCCCTGATGGGCGGCCAGGTCTTGGCGGAAAGGGTTTTTAACTTCGCCGCGCCGATCAGTGTGATTATCAACTTAGGCGGCGGGATGTACTTTATCTATCTTTTAGTAAGGGGGAATCGGGCATGATCCAATTGGAGAACGTGGTAAAAAAATACGGTGATTTTAAGGCCGTGGACGATGTGTCTTTAACCATCCCCGCCGGTAAGGTCACTTCTTTAATCGGCCCTAACGGCGCCGGTAAAAGCACCCTGCTTTCCGTAATGAGCCGGCTTTTGAAAAAAGACGGAGGTGCAATTTACATCGACGGCCGCGAAATTGAAAGGTGGGACAGCGGCAAACTTTCCCAAAGGATATCCATCCTGAGGCAGGCTAACAACATTGATTTGAAGTTGACCGTGCGGGAGTTAGTCAGTTTCGGCCGTTTTCCTTACACGCAGGGGAATTTGACCAAAGCTGACTGGGAGATCGTCGATCGGTCTTTAGATTACCTCCAGCTTTCGGAAATGAAGGATAAATACCTGCAGCATTTAAGCGGCGGCCAAAGGCAGCGGGCTTATTTGGCAATGGTCATCGCCCAGGACACCCACTACATTTTGCTGGACGAGCCTTTAAACAATTTAGATATGCAGCATGCCGTGGAAATGATGCGCATTCTGCGCTCTTTGGTCTTAAACATGCAGAAAACGGTGGTGATCGTGATTCATGATATCAACTTTGCCTCCTGTTATTCCGACCACATCGTTGTTATGCGCGCTGGCCAAGTAGTGGCGGAAGGCGGCCAAGATGTTATTATGAACGAGCAGGTTCTTTCGGGGATTTACAACCTCGATTTCCACATTGAGGATATCAACGACCAGAAAATCTGCGTCTATTATCAATAAGGTGGGTGGCATAATGAAAAAAACTGTTGTTTTCCTAATTTCTCTTCTCCTTTTAACGGCAGGCCTGTCCCAAGCCGAGACTGTTACGGTTGAGCACAAGCTCGGCACGGTGGAGGTAAATCAAAACCCCGCCAGGGTAGTGGTCTTTGACTACGGTATGTTAGATTCCTTAGATAAGCTGGGCATCGAAGTTGCCGGTGTAGTTAAGGCAAGTTTACCTCCTTACCTGGAGAAATTTAAGGCAGCCGAATACGTCGATGTGGGCACTTTGTTTGAGCCTAATTTCGAGCGTATTTATGAACTACGGCCGGAAGTAATTTTGATCACCACCAGGCAGGCGGAGCAGTTTGACCGGCTGAACCGCATCGCGCCCACAGTTTTTTTAGAGATAGATACAGAAAACTACTGGGATTCCTTCAGTGCCAACCTTACTGTTTTAGCAGAAATCTTTAACAAAGAAAGGCAAGTGCGGGAACACCTCGCCCGCCTGAGCGAAAAGGCGGCGGCTTTGGGAGCGAAGGGAAAAGAGAGCGGCTTGAATGCCTTAGTGGTTATGGCCAATGACGGTGCTTTAAGCGTTTACGGCGCCAACTCCCGCTTTGGCGTTATTCACCAAGCATTTGGTTTTAAACCTGCCGATCCCCGCATCGAACTGGCAAACCACGGCCAAAACGTTTCCTTTGAATACCTGCTTGGAGTGGATCCCGATTTAATGTTAATTATCGATCGGGCCGCCATTGCCGGCGGCAGCATTTCGGCAAAGCAGATGATGGATAACCAGCTTGTCAAAATGACTTCTGCCGCCCGAAACGGCCGCATAATTTACCTCAATTCCCAGGTGTGGTATACGGCTGCCGGCGGGATTACGGCGACAGAAATGATGATGGAAGATTTGGAACAGGTGTTTGCAGAATAGACTTTTTGTGGTAAACTAAAATGTAATTAAAATTAAGGAGTGATTTTGTGGAGAACTATAAGGTGATTTTGGAGTACTTCGAAAAGGCCCCGGAGCCGGTCAGGGCAGGTAAAGTTGCGGAGGACACGGGCATTGACCGCAAAGAAGTGGACAAAGTGATGAACAAGTTAAAGAAGGAAGAGAAGATCATTTCCCCCAAGCACTGCTTTTGGGCGTTGAAAGATTAGGAAAAAACGATCCTGGCCCAAGAGACCGGGATCGTTTCCCCCTTAAAAAATTAAGGACAGCAGAAAGATAATTAAAATCAGCGGTGCTCCCAAAAGGGCCACAGGTATAAGTAGTTTTAAAAAGGCAAAGCCTAACTTGAAAAAGAGGATCAAGGGTAAAAAGAGCAAACCCAACAAAAACACGGGTGCTAAAACGCCCAAGATGATGAGGGCGGCAAACCCGACGACGATAAAAACTAAGATGCCGACTAAGCCTCTAAACGAGGAGGAATCCCCTTCTATTTCCCAAGTAGAATCCCGCTGCGGCCTGCCATCGCCCCGCAGAGCTTGGTAAAGGGCAATGCTGCCCAAGACTATGAGGATCACGGGCCAAAAGACTTTCAAGCTCGGGAGGATATTTAGATTCTTTGTTAGAAAATAGGCACCGAAAATGATTAAAAGCAGGGCGCCGATATCTTTAGGTCTCATTTGGGTCAGTCCCTTCTTTTTTCTTTATTATAACATGGGGGCGATGGTTTGCCATTCTACCCGGGTAGGCTTTCAGCTCAGCCTTAAGGCTGAAAAAAGCGCCGAAACGGTAAGATTCTCTTGACATCTAATTTTCTTTATATATAATGAAATTGCTGCTAGAAGACTATTCCTTTAAGGTGTTAAGGCGCTTCGGAGGGGGAACTTTAGCATAGCCGGTTTTTCAAACGGGAATAGCTAAAATAAATAGTGATAGTGAATACAGGAGGGAATAGAATGAGTTTAGCTACTTTTAGAGTTACAGCCAAAAGCGAAAACCCTACTAAAACCGTAGTCAGGGCCCGTAATTTTGAAATGATTATTGATGAGCCCACAAATTTAGGCGGCACAGACCACGGCCCCAACCCCGTAGAGTTTATTTTAGGCGCATTATCCGGCTGTCTGACAGTTGTGGGGCATGTTGTGGCCAAGGAAATGGGTTTTGAACTGAGAGGCGTAGATTTCGAGCTGGCGGGGGATCTGGATCCAGCTAAGTTTATGGGCAAAGCCGTTAACAACAGAGCGGGTTTCCAGGAGATCCGCGTGAGTGTTAAAGCGGATTCCGATGCAACTGATGAGCAGTTGGCGGAATGGTTGAAAACTGTAATTGACCGCTGTCCGGTCAGCGATAATATCGCTAATGCGACACCGGTTAAAATTGAATTAGCTTAGAGTGTGAATTTATCCTGCTCCGAAGAATTTAAAACGAGCCCGTTACTTTGGGCTCGTTTGTTTTTAATATTTCCTCACTATCAGCTCTGAAAGCTTTCTCTTGGGCACATGGTGGATATCGTTTTCATCCCGCCAGTAGCGCGTGTCTTGATCAGCAACGGTTGCCAACTCTACCTGTTCTCCCGGTGTGCCTGCGGCTAAAGCTAAGTGGATTTTAAGCCCGCGGGGCAGATCTAAAAGCTTTTGTAGTTTGGGCCGATCAACCGAGCCTAAAAGGCAGGTGCCAAAACCCATTTCTCTCAGCCCCATGATCATTATCTGCGCAGCCAAGCCCACATCGATCTCCGGGTTATCGCGCAGGGCAGGATCGCTGCAGATAATTATGTAAGCGGTGGGCCTTTCATTTTCCGCGGGGCCGGGCCAATCGGTAAGATAGCCAGCCCACTGCAGGCAGGAAAAAGTGTGATCTAAGTACTCTTGGCTTTTGACCAAAAAATATTTTAAAGGCTGATCATTATTGGCGGAAGGAGCCAAGCGGGCCAAAGCCACGACCTCTGCCAACTGCTCCAGCGTGGGCGCGGGATCCTGTTTAAAACGGCGGAAACTGCGGCTTTTTTTGACAAGTTCTTTGAACACCGAAACTCACCTCTCCTAATTAAATAACTAAAAATTTTTTTCTCCTCAGTTTTAATTCTCGGCCGTGAGCTGATTTCCTTTGATAAAAGTGTTTGACCCCAAGAAGGACTTTTCTGAAAACTGCAGAAGACACCTCTGAGGTGGATTGGCAGAAAGGAATTGGTTTGCCTGGATAATTGCAAAAAAACGCGCCAAGTTCGGGGGAAGCGGGGCTTGAACGAATTGATCCGCCACCCGCGGTGTGTTTTCCGAAAGCTGTTCGGCGGGCTTAGGCCCAATTCACCCCTGTTTTTGCTTCTCTCCGCTTATCTTTTAAAAAATCCCGAGAAAACCGCTTTTTTAAAAATAGGAACGGAGCAGAAATTCGATTTTGAAAAACTCCTCTATTTTCTCATTCTGCGGCGCCTGCTGCAGGCGGAAAAACCCGCTCGGCGGGAGATTTACAAAGAGCTCTTGGCCGAGATTCAAAAAGGGCAGAAAGGTAATTAACCGCTTTCCTTTAAATTAAAAACGGTTTTTTTTGACCAAGCCGTGCCGCTTAAATCCAAAGCCAGCAGGGCGGCACCTAAAATTGGGCTTAACTCCGGCTCCTGCAGTTTGATGTTAAGGGGTTTAAGATAATTCTTTAGCGGCTTTAAGATAAAATCGCCCGCCAAAAACACTCCGCCGCTGTAAGAGGCGGGGACGGGCTGATGAGTAAAATTCAGCTGTTTTAAAAGTGCCTGCAGGGTTTGGCTGTGTTCCAACGCCGCTTTTTGATAAAGGTTGAGGGCGTGTTCATCGCCGGCTAAAGCAGCTTTATAGACGACTTTGGCCGCCTTGGCCGTTTCATCTCGGCTCGCCTTGGCGATTAAAGGTATTAAATCAAGATCGCGGGTAAGGCCGAAGTATTCCCGCACAAGCCGATATAAAGGGGTGCGGGGCAGGCGAAAATCCGCCTGTTTGGAAAAAAGCTGCAGTAATTTACGGCCGAGCCAGTACGCGGAGCCTTCATCGCCAAAAACTTCGCTCCAGCCGCTGCTGCGGGCAGTTTGGCCGTTGGGGCTTTTACCAAAGCCGATTGCCCCTGTGCCTGCAACTAAGTGGAGCCCCGGTTGGCAGGCCAGTGAGCCTGCCCAGCCCACTTCAACATCGTTGACGCATTTATAGTTATCGCTTTTTAAAATTTCACCGACGACTTTTTTCAAAGCTTTTTCATCTGCCAAATTTTCACCGTAACCGGGCAGGCCCCAAACGCTGTAGGCAATCTCGGCCTGATTTACGCCCGCTTTTTGACACACCTGCTCCAAGCCTTCTCTTAAGACTTTTTCTACATTTTCAAGCCCGATTTGATCCGGATGGGAAGTGCCCATTATCTCTTTACTGAGCACAAAGCCTTCTTCGGAAATCAAAATAAAGGCTGTTTTAGTACCGCCGCCGTCCACGCCTAAATAGTACATAAGATGACCCCTTTTTCTACGTTTCTTGCCGCGACTGCTTCGCCACATATTTCTCATTTCCTCTTGTAAGAAAATTATTAAGAGGAAATATTTGTTTTTTGTCTAAGTTAAAGAATGGGCTCTTTCGGTGGTTAAAACTGCCCCCCGCGGCGTAAACCGCTTGATTTTTTGGGGATATAAGGTATTATATAGTTATAACAACCTTGAAGGAGCAGCTATGGAATTAGTCAAAAGTAATTCACCGGTAGCTTTATATTATCAATTAAAAGAAATCTTAAGTGATAAAATATTAAGTAATGAATGGTCCCTGGGAGAGCGGTTACCTACGGAATTTGAACTATGCGAGCAATACGGAGTGAGTAGGATAACTGTGCGGCAGGCCTTAGCCGAATTAGAGCGGGAAGGGCTGATTGTCCGCAAACAAGGGCTTGGCACCTTTGTCTCTTTTCCTAAAATTGAACAAACCCTGGCCAGCTTTTACAGTTTCACGGAAGGGTTTAGAAAAAGGGGTTTAGTACCTAGAAACGAGGTAGTGGATTTTGAGATCAAGCAGGCCGATGCAAAGGCGCAGAAGATATTTGGCCTGACGGATAAAAGCCTAATTTACAGCTTTACCCGCCTGCGCTTGGCAAGTGATTTACCGATCGCCATCGAATCCACTTATCTGCCCGTGGATCTTTTCCCCGGCCTGACCAAAAAGGAATTGGCAAAGTCGCCCCTTTATGAAATTATGAGTAAGCGCTACGGGGTTGTGGCCAACTCGGCGGAAGAAAGTTTTGGGGCGGTGGCTTTGGGCAGGAAAGAAGCGAAGATTTTCGGTTTAAAAGAGGGCGCGGCGGCTTTGGATTTAGAACGCCTCGCTTATAATGCATCTCGGTGTGTGGAATACACCCGCGGGGTTGTGCGCGGTGATAAATTCAGATTTCAGGTCAAGTTGGATTAAATAAGTATAAAAGAAAGCGAAACTTAGTTTCGCTTTCTTTAGGAAGATCAATGTCATAACAACATAACAAGAAAGGTGATTGCATGTACTTAACTCAAAAAGAAATATTTGGTCAATACGAAGCACTGCGGCGAACTTACGACCTGTTTTTGGCGAAGCGCTCCCAAATCAAAAGCCTCTTTAAAAAATATGAACCGAGAAGTTTAACCTTTATCGGCGCGGGCTCAGGTTACACTCTCTGCCATTCAGGTGAAATTTCAACGAAATTACGCTTAAATTTAGCTGCCAATGCAGTGGCAGCCGGTGATTTGTTGGTTAACTTCAATCACTACAAAAAGCTTTTAGAAGGCACCGTTATCATCGCTCCGTCCCGCTCCGGCGGAACCAGCGAGGTGGTTATCAATGTGGAGCGGGCGAAGAAGATGGGTGTGCCTACTCTTGCCATTGCGGCCAAAGAAGATTCCCCTTTAAGTGAACTGGCGGAGTTGACTTTGGAAATACCTTGGGCTTTTGACGAAAGTGTCTGCCAAACCCGCACTGTGACAAACTTTTATGCAGCCAACCTGATCTTAATCGGTATTTTAGCAGATGATGAAAAGCTCTTGGCAGAAATTGACGCTGCAGTCAAAGACGGCGAGCGGTTTATGGCCGAGTATAAGGGGATGGCGGAAACTATAGCCAAAGAGGATTGGGACAAGGTCGTTATTTTGGCTGACAGCGAACTGGAAGGGATCGGGGCGGAAGCGGCTTTGGCTTTTGCGGAAATTCCCCAACTGCCCGCTAATTACTATCACGTTTTAGATGTGCGCCACGGGCCTATGGTCTTAATTGATGAGAAAACACTCGTGGTAGCGGCACTTTCGCCTGAGGAAAACGAGTTGCAGCTTGCTTTAATTCAAGATCTGCGCAAAAACAAGGCCCGGGTGATAGCTGTCAGCATGGGTGAAAAACGGGATCTGGGGGCAAACCGGGAAGTCTTCGTACCGCAGTATGAAAACTTTGCTGTCTTAGGCATCCCCTTTATCTTTATCCCCCAAGCCATCGCTTTTTACAAAGCGTTAGAGCGGGGCTTAAACCCCGATCAGCCCGGCGGTTTAGCTCCTTGGATAGATCTTGGCGGAAAAGAAAAATAAAGGGCGTTAGGGAGGAAGCCGATGGTAAAGATCTCAATTATCGGGGCGGGCAGTGCATTTACACGCAATATTGTGGGTGATATCGCTAGCATTGCCGGTTTAGACAAAGCGGCAATTGCTTTGGTGGACATTGACGCCAAGCGCTTGGCTTTAGCCAAGCAGTTGGTGGAGATGGTTTTAGCCAAACTTGGGAAAGATTGGCCCATTTTGGCATCAACGGATCGGAGGGAAGTCATCGCCGACTCCGATTTTATCATCAATCAAATCGAGGTCCACGGTTTAGAAACTGTGAAATTGGAATTTGAAATCCCCTTAAAGTATGGGGTCAAACAGTGCATTGGCGATACGATGGGGCCCGGCGGGCTGTTTAAGACCCTGCGCACTCTGCCCGCCTGGCTTGCGATCTTAAGGGATGTTGAAGAATTAGCGCCAAACAGCCTGATCTTAAACTACACAAACCCTATGTCGGCCATAACATTAGCTACAACTAAAGTGACTGAGCTGCCCGTTGTAGGTTTGTGCCATTCCGTGCAGGGCTCAAGTAAACAGTTAGCTGAGTACTTAGAAATACCTTACGAAGAATTGAAGTGGGACTGTGCAGGCATCAACCATATGGCTTGGTTTACAACACTGGAGCATAACGGTAAGGATATGTACCCCATTTTGAAAGAGAAGACAAAAGGCCCTAAGTTTACGGCCCGAGATCCGGTGCGCTTGGATGCCTTAAACTACCTCGGTTATTTTGTCACCGAATCCAGCGGCCATTTTTCCGAGTACATCCCTTATTACCGAAAGCGGCAGGATTTAATCGATGCCCACTGCAGCACCGGCTACAACGGCGCGACCGGGTTTTATGCCAAAAACTGGCCGCTTTGGCGCAGGCGGACGGATCAGCTGATTAAAGATCTGGCTGCGGGCAAGGAAGAACTCATTATCAAGCGCAGTAATGAATACGCCGCTTTAATCATCGAAGCTGTGCTAAAAGATGAACCGGCCGTTATTTACGGTAACGTCCTTAACACCGGCCTGATCGAAAACTTACCCAAGGATGGGATTGTGGAAGTGGCCTGCTTAGTTGATCAAAACGGAGTCAGCCCCACGTATTTCGGCCGCCTGCCGGAACATTTGGCTGCTTTGAATAAAAGCAACATGTCCTTTTTCGATTTGGCGGTCAACGCCTTTTTGGAAAAGGACAGAGAAATGGCAATGCGGGCGCTGATGGTTGATCCCTTAACGGCGGCGGTGTGTTCGTTGGCTGAGATCAGAGATATGTTTAATGAGCTTTATGAAGCCGAGAAGGATTATATCGGTGAATTGAAATAAAGAGCAAGGAGGCTTAGGGTTGTTTAATGATCATTACTTGTTGAAGGTTGTCCGAGAGCAAAAATCTGGTGTTCCCTTAGGAATATTCTCTGTCTGCAGTGCTAATGAGTTTGTCATTGCCGCCGCTTTGGAATTTGGCAAGAGGGAAAAGATACCTACATTGATCGAATCAACCTCAAACCAGGTCAACCAATTCGGCGGGTATACGGGGATGAAGCCGGCTGAATTTAAAGAATTTGTGGTTGCTTTAGCGGCAAAGATAGATTTCCCTTTAGAGCTGTTGATTCTGGGCGGCGATCATTTGGGGCCTAACCCTTGGCGCCAAGAAGCGGCCGAGGAAGCCCTGCAAAAGGCCCGCACCTTAATTTCTGACTACGTTTCCGCCGGCTTTACGAAAATTCATTTAGATGCCAGCATGTACTTAGGGGGCGATGCGGGAAACCGCAGCCAACCTTTAGATCCAAAAATAGTTGCCCGCCGGACCGCTGATCTGGCGGAGGTTGCGGAAGAGGCTTATCAAAATTTGCGCAAAAAAACCCCCAATGCGCCTGCACCGGTTTATGTAGTGGGCAGTGAAGTGCCCGTGCCGGGCGGCACCCAATCGGAAGAGGAAGCCTTAAGCGTGACGAAGCCGGAAGATTTCCGCGCCACCGTTTCACTTACTAAAAATGCTTTTCTGGCGCGGGGTTTAGAGGCTGCCTGGGAGCGTGTTGTCGGGGTCGTTGTCCAGCCGGGTGTGGAATTCGGTGATGATTCTATCCACGAGTATGACAGAAAAGAAGCGGCGGGGCTTGCTGCTGCATTAAAAGAGTACCCTAATTTAATTTTCGAAGGCCATTCCACCGATTACCAACAGCCGCACCACTTAAAAGAGATGGTAGCTGACGGCGTTGGCATTTTAAAGGTAGGGCCCGAGCTTACTTTTGCTTTCCGCGAAGCCCTCTTTTTGTTGGAAAACATAGAGCGGGAGCTCTTTGTGGGCAGCAGAAGAGAGCTTTCCAACCTGAAATCGGTTGTGGAGGAAGTAATGCTGGCTGAACCAAAGGATTGGCGCCCTTACTATAAAGGGGGCGAAGAGGAATTGCGGTTTGCCAGAAAGTACAGCCTATCGGACCGCATCAGGTATTACTGGCCCCATCCTAAAATCTCCGGAGCCTTAAGCACTTTATTGGCAAATTTAAATGCCCGGGAGTTGCCCCTACCGCTCCTTTCTCAGTATTTCCCCATCCAGTATGAGAAAATTAGGGCGGGTAAGCTGGTTAATAACCCGGAGGCTTTAATTAAAGACCACATCGGTGAAATCCTTGCTAAGTACCATTTTGCTACAAAGCCGTAAAAATCATGCCATTTGTTAATGGATAGTAAGAAAAATGTTCCTAACAGGCAGGGATTTAGTAGTTAGTGTCAAAATATAATTATAAGTTATGTTGTCATAACAACAGAGAGGAAGCCCGCCGTGCCAAAAGATTTAAGATTGGGGGATTTTGTGCCCCAAAGCGAACTGGTTGTCGAAAGAAGAAAAGTGCCGAAGCCAAGATACCCCGTTATCGATATTCATGCCCACTTTGGCCCCTTGGTTTTAGGCCCCAACTTTCATAACCGCTACGATACAGAGGCAGAGGTGGCTAAATTTAAATCCTTCGGGGTCGAAAAGGTTGTGGCTCAGGAGACAGTTTGGGGGACAACGCTCGATCAACTTTTAGAGAAGATCCAGCCGTTTGAAGATTTTATCCTAGTTTTCAGTTCAGTGGACGTAACTAAATTAGATGAGCCGAATTTCGAGGCTTATGTGCAGGAAACTCTGCAGGAAGCAAAAGAAAAAGGCGTCTTGGGCCTTAAGTTTTGGAAAGATATCAGTTTGGCAAAAAAGGATAAGCAAGGCAATTATATAGCCATGGATGATGAGCGCCTTAAGGTTATTTGGAGAGAAGCAGCTGAATTGGGCCTGCCCGTTTTAGTGCATATTGGGGACCCCGTGGCGTTTTTCAAACCGGTGGATGCCAGCAATGAACGCTTTGAAGAATTAACGAGAGTTCCCGAGTGGTCGTTTTATAAACCGGGTTTATTCACTTTCCAAGAGTTGATGAAACAGCAGGAAAATTTATTGAGGGAAAATCCCGATACCACTTTTATTATCGCCCACGGGGCTTCTTATTCGGAAAATTTAGGGCAGGTGAGCTTGTGGCTTAAGACTTACCCCAATTTATACATCGATTTTGCGGCCCGGTTGGCGGAAATCGGCCGCCAACCGTATACCGCCCGCCAGTTCTTTATTGAACATCAGGACCGCATTCTTTTCGGCATTGATGCCGTGGCCGGTTATCCCTTTAACTACACCCCTTATTTTGAGTTTCTGGAAACTTGGAATGAGTATTTCGATTACTCCGCGGCTAAAATCCCCGGCCAAGGGCGCTGGAAGATTTACGGCATCGGCCTGCCCGATGACATCTTAGAGAAAATTTACAGCGGGAACGCAAAACGACTTTTGGGGCTTTAATAAAAGAAGCCCTTAGATTAGGAAGGAAAGCGCAATGGCACTGGTGACCGTAAAAGAAATTCTGACGCCAAAGCCCGCCGGTTGGGCCGTAGGGGCGTTTAATGTCCATAATTTAGAAGATGTCCAAGCAGTAGTTTGGGCGGCTGAAAAACTAGAGGCACCCGTTATAATCCAGGTTTCGGAAAGCGCCTTGAAATACGCCGGAGCCGCGTACATAAGCAAAATAGTGCAGGTGGCGGCAGGGGAGGCGGCTGTCCCTATTGCCCTGCAGCTGGACCACGGTAAAAGTTTTGAGCTTGCTCTAAAGTGCATGAAGTTGGGCTTTACGTCCGTTATGATAGACGGATCCCATCTGCCTTTTTTTGAAAACGCGGCCTTAACCAAAAAAGTGGTGGCGGCAGCGCGAGATTACGGTGTTTCCGTCGAAGGCGAATTGGGGCGGGTAGGCGGCAAAGAAGATGATCTGGATTTGGCGGCAGGCGATGCTTATCTGACCGAGCCGAACAAGGCAGCGCAGTTTGTGGCGGAAACGGGCATCGATCTTTTGGCGCCGGCCATAGGAACCCTGCACGGTTTGTACCCGGGGGAGCCTAAGATAGACTTTGCACGCTTGCGAGAAATAAGAAAACTGGTCGAAGTACCTTTAGTTCTGCACGGCGGCTCTGATCTGCCTCGAGCGATTATTGAAGAAGTGATCAGCAGTGGGGTTGAAAAGATCAATGTGGGGACTGATTTAAAGTACGCTGTAACTAATGGGATCAGAGAGTTTTTAGAAAGAAATCCCGAAGAATTTGAGCCGCGCAAAGTGTTCGGAGCAGCTCGCTTAAAAGCGGAAGAATTGGTCAGTAAAAAGATTAAACTGTTTAAATCCGTTGGCATGGCTAAGCGAGTTGGAATTTAACACTGATTAGCGTAAAGGGGGGGTGGCAGGGGAGCGAAAGGTTGATTACGTTGTTTTAGACAGAACTAACAAGGAGGATAATTGAGAATGAAAAGGCTAGTTGTCGGTATTGTCCTATTGCTGTCTTTGACCTTAGTGACAGGTGCTGTTTTTGCTCAAGAATCTTTCAGTTTTTGGTCCATGTGGAACGAAGGGGAACCGCAGCAGCAGGTATTGGCCCGGGCTATTAAAGACTTCGAAGCGGAATTCGGGGTAAAGATTGATGTACGCTGGGCCGGCCGCGAAGTTTTAGCAACTGTACGGCCCAGGCTGCTTGCGGGCGAGAACATAGACTTGGTAGATCAAAACGCAGCGGAATTATATGGTGCGCTGCTGGCCAACGATATGTTGATGCAGCTGAATGACGTTTTAGAGATGCAGGTACCCGGAGAGGAACTCAACGTAGGCGAAGCCTTAATGGAACAATCTTATAAAGGCCACTTCAGGGAAGACGGCGGGCTTTATGTCATCCCGTATAACCTGATTACTGCGGGTTTCTGGTACGATGTTGATCTTTGGAACGATTTAGGGATTGCACCGCCGAAGACTTGGACCGAGTTTCTGGAGGTCTCGGAAGTACTTAAAGCCAACGCTATTGACCCCATCGCTTTCGGCCTGTTGACGGAAGTTTACCGCAGCTTCTTCCCAACGGAAGTAGCGGTCCGCATCTTGGGCGCAGGTGCCCTGAATGCGGCAGCAGGTGATCCTACGGGTAAATTATTCGAAGATCCCGATTGGGTTAAAGTAGGGGATATCCTCTATCAAATGAGCAGGCGCGGTGAAAACTTGCTTATGCAGGGCTACGAAGGGGCCGTTTACCCAGCACCTCAGATGGATTGGATTATGGGCTTTGCCGGTACGTTCTTCTGCGGAACGTGGATCCCGGTTGAGACCAGAGAAGCTGCCGGGCCTGATTTCAATTACGGTGCCTTTATTTTCCCCGAAATTGAGGGCGGCAAAGGTGATCCCACAAGTGTGAGGATTGATCCTTACGGCTTCGGCGTTTTGAAAAATGCGGAAAATGCTGATCTAGCAAAACAGTTCATCGCTTATTTCTTGAAAGAAGAATATGCCCAGGCTTGGGTCGATGACACGTTGAATATGACTCCCCGCGAAGGCATCGAGCCACCGCTGGAGCTGACGGATATGCATGAAGCCATCCTAAACGCTACATCTACACACACTGACTACGACGGTGTGCACGCTGATTATCCCGGTTGGTATCTGGAAGTATTTTTGCCTCTCAACTCCGAAATTCTCTTGGGCAACATTACCGGGGCTGAGTATGCAGAAAAACTGAGGACAGAAACCATTAATTTCTGGGCGCGGTAATTGATTTCGTTAAGGTGCCGGCCCGGCTGCGGCCGGCACCTATTTTCACGTCTAGGGGGTGTTTTGATGGACATTGGCGGCAGCATGTATGTTAATAGGTATCGCGGATTTATCTTAGCCACGCTTCTTCCCGTTTTTGTCTTTTACGTGAGTTTTATTATTGTGCCGATTGGTATGTCATTTTTCTACAGCTTATTTGATTGGGCGGGCTTTGCACCCGAAATGGATTTTGTGGGCTTGAGTAATTACAGCTCATTATTGTTTAAAGATGAGATCTTTCTTAAATCCGTAGTCAATTCGCTGAAGTATGTGCTTTACGGCGGGGTGCTGGTTTTTGGCATCACCCTGTTGTTCACGTACAGGATTTCTTCCTTTAAATCGCGGCGATTGAAGGATTTTATCCAAATGATCCTCTTTATCCCCAACACGATTTCCCCGGTAGCTTTAGGTATCGGCTGGACGTTTTTACTTAATCCCCGCTGGGGTGCTTTCAACCACTTTCTTGACACTTTCGGGCTCAGTGCCTTGAAACGGCCGTGGTTGGCGGAAGATATTATCTTTGGCTCAATCTTGTCGCTGTTGGTGTGGATCCATGTTGGCTTTTTTATCGTTGTCTTTTTGGCGGCGACAGATCGCATTCCGCCCAGCCTCTACGAATCAGCACAGCTTGATGGCGCCACCAGTTGGAAGATGTTTACCAGCATTACGCTTCCGTTGATTCGTGATGTTTTGGAGATTACCGTTGTAATGTGGACAATTTTTTCCTTTAAAATCTTCGGTTATATTTTTGCCTTTATCGGCGGTGCCACTACAGATCCCCCTGTCAGCATCCGCAACATTGCCGTCCAGCTTTATCTAATCGGCTTTGGGAAACGGACACCCGTTTATCGCTTGGGCTACGCCAGCGCCATGGGGATTATTTTATTGGTCCTGGTAGTTATTTTAATCTACGCCTTTCAGCGTTTGTTTAAAACACCGGACGGTGTGGAGTATTAGGAGGGAAGACTGTGAAACGAAGAATTTCCGAACTGCCAAAATACTTAGTGAATGTTCTCTTGTTCGTTTGGCTGGCTTTTACATTTCTCGTAGGTTTCTGGCTGGTAATGTCTTCCTTCAAGACAACCAGGGAAATCTTCCGCAGTGTTTGGTCGCTGCCCACCTCGTGGAGCTTGGATAACTATGTCAGGGTCTTGACTGATTTTGGTTTACTGCGTTATCTAATCAACAGCCTGGGGGTAGTCTTTTTAGCCACTTTGTTGGTGCAGATCTTGGCTACGCCCGTAGCCTACATCTTGGGCCGGCTGCGCTTTCGCTTTTCTTCTTTTATTACCATGGCGTTTATCGCCGGCATTGCCATACCGGTGCAGACAATTTACATCCCCCTGTACTTAATCATGAATAAACTGAAAATGGTTGATACCTACCGGGGGATTGTGTGGCTCTATGCAATTACGTCAGTACCCTTCGCCGTGTATCTGCTGATCGGTTTTTTCAAGACCATTCCCACGACTTTGGAGGATGCGGCTTTAATTGACGGGGCATCGCCTTGGCAGGCATTTTTTAGGATTATGCTGCCCGTTGCCCGGCCGGGGATTATCTCCTCCAGTATCTACATTTTCATCATGACTTGGAAAGAGTTTGAGCTGGCTTTGGTCTTTTTGAGCAGGGACGAAAAGAAAACCATCTCCTTAGGCCTCTATTCTTTGATCAGCCGCTTGACTTACACGGGGGATTGGTCGGGGCTTTTTGCCGGCGTGATTTTAGTTGTCATCCCCTCAGTCATATTTTACATCTTGGTAGCCAGGCACTTTATCGCCGGCATTACGGCAGGCATTGGCAAGAGCTAACAGTTAGGGGGCAGTACCATTGAAAGAAGTAAAAGTCTATGCTGATCGGTTGACTTTAAAAACATATGAAATTGGCGAGGCGGATCCAAACCCCTTCCTTGCGGAGTACGTGGGTATGCCCAATTTCTATCCCTATCCGTTGAAAAATAAGGTTGCGGATAAACCGACGGATGTGGAATATAAGGCCTACTGCCTGGAAAATGAATATTTCAAACTCACTGTCCTGCCCGCTTTGGGCGGCAAATTGTATTCCTGTTACGATAAGCGAAGCGGCACGGACCTGTTCTACCGCAACCCCGTGGTCAAACCGCAGATGGTGGGTACTACGGGTGCTTGGACATCAGGCGGGATTGAATTTAATTTTCCTAACCGGGGGCATCGGCCGTCTGCATTAGACCGGGCCGATACAACAACCCGCAGCTACGAAGACGGCTCCGCCTCTCTAATTGTCAGTGATGTGGACCGTATTTCTTGGCAGCGCTTTTCTGTGGAGCTGCGGCTTTATCCAAGCAAAGCTTACATTGAACAGATTACAAGGCTGTATAACCCGAACGATTATGACGATTCTTATTACTTCTGGGCAACCAGTTCCGAACTGGAAACCCCCGGTTTGGTCTGGCGTTATCCCGTTTTATGGTATCTGGAAGAAGACGATTGGATTAGGCGCCCTTGGCCTTATTTCCACGACGGCCAAGACCTGCGCTACAATGATACCCTACGGCAGTTTACACTGCCTTTCGGCAGTGAAGCGTTAAAGGATTACATAGGGTTATATGACCCGGCTTCGGAC
This sequence comes from Candidatus Darwinibacter acetoxidans, assembly GCA_041936745.1. Classification (GTDB taxonomy): domain Bacteria; phylum Bacillota; class Limnochordia; order Darwinibacteriales; family Darwinibacteriaceae; genus Darwinibacter; species Darwinibacter acetoxidans_A. Next base: position 2,093 of record JBHGWS010000142.1, on the reverse strand, counting down.
AGCGGTGTTGTCCATATAGCCGATTACGGGCAAGTCCCCGGCAAAAAGATCTGGTCCTGGGGAGATGCGGTGGCAGGCAAGCTGTGGTGTCAAAGGCTGACGGACAATGACGATCGCTACGTAGAGCTGCAGGCCGGTTCGGTGGAGACGCAAAATGAATTCAGCTTTCTAGAGCCCCATAATAAAGTTGTTTTAAAGGAGTACTGGCTGCATTCTTTGGCCAACGGGCCTTTGGGGGCCGCCTCCAAAGATGTGATTTGTTCTTACAAGCTCGAGGGCAAAAGTCTGAATTTAAGCCTGCTTGCTACTGCCCGTTTTCCCGCAGCCCAAGTCATCCTGCTTAACGGCAGCGAAGAAAAATTCACAAAAACGCTTGCTTTAGATCCTATAAGCAGTAAAAAAATCAATGTAGAGCTTGAATTAAACTGGTTTGAGAAGGATATTGAATTAGTTATTAAATCGGGTCCAAAGATGCTGCTTCGGGAAACCGTTTTGGCAAACGATAACGCGCTGGCAGTGATTGACCGCCAAGAATACATCCCGCCCAAGGCGCGGCCTAAATCCGCGGCTACCGAAGCGGTGCGGGCCGAGCAGTTCCGCTTTTATAACAAAGCGATTAAGCTTAACCGTGAGCTGATTGAAGAGAACCCAAAATACGTGGGGGCTCATCTGCGGCTGGCCCGCTGCTATTTGAAAAAGGGGCTGGCGGCCGAGGCTTTGGCTACCTTGGAGGATTTAGCTTTAGCCGACACGGAAAACGTGGCTCTCCAGTATTATTACGGCTTGGCTTTATGGCGGCTGGGTCGGCGGGAAGAGGCACTGCGCACCTTCTTTAAAATCCCTCCCGCTTCTAAACTTTTTGGCGCCGCAAGTTATTTTGCCGCCGTAGATCTTGTCAGCAAAGGCCGCTTGGGGCAGGCTCAAGCCAAACTGGAATATAATTTAAAGTTCCAGCCCTTTCACTACAAAAGCCGCCTGCTTTTGGCTTATGTTTTGATTGAGCTGGGAGATTATAAAAAAGCGGCAGCGGTGCTCCGGGAGCACTTAGCGGCAAATCCCATTGATTATGTTGCGTTTTACCTGCAATCTATGATCGGCGGAGAAAAAGAGTGTGCAGGGTTTCTCCAGCGCGCCCAAAACGCTTATGAAGTTTTAACCTTCCTGCACGAACTAAAAGACTATCAGGGCTGCCTTGAGTTTTTACAGAGCTGTGGCTTGGAAAATTCTCTTCTTGCGGCTTACCAAAATTACTATCAAGCGCTTTTGAGTAAGGGAGACTACACCGCTTTAAAAGAAGCGGTTGAAAGCCTGGATTTAACCTATGTCTTTCCCAATCACAGGCTGGATGGGGAGATTTTAAGCGCTGTCATAAATGATTCGCCCAAGGCGCGCTATCTTTACGGCCTAGTGCACTACGGGGCGGAGAATTACACCGAAGCTAAAAGGCAATGGGAGGTACTGGCAGCGCAGGATTACAACTACTCTGTGTTATACAGGAACCTGGCCTTTTATTATCAAAAACACGAACAAGATTACACTAAAGCGGTTGAAACAGCAAGGCAGGGCCTTACTAAGGAGCCTTTAAATCACGGCCTTGCCGAAATTTTAGCCCATTGTTACCTACAGCTTGGCGACGAGGTGCAAATAACAAGGTTAACGGAGGCTTTCAGGGCGAAAAACCGCCTTACGGAAAATGAGACAAGAGTGTTAGCCAACCTTCTCAACCACTTAGGCGAACATGAAAAGGCTGCGGAAGTTTTAAACAGCAGGGAATTTCGGATGTGGGAATACTGCCCGGAAAATGTCATTCCATTTACTAAGCTGTATGCAGACACTTATTTCGGTTTGGCCAGGCAGGCTTTGGCAAAGAAAGATTACAAAACAGCCGCCGAAGCCATTGAAAAGTGTTTGACAATGGAAAAACGCTACGAAGAGAAATTCGCCAAGCAGTATTTTTACATGGCTGTAATTCAAGAAAAGTTGGGCAATTTTCCAAAGGCTCTAGAATATTACCGGAAGGTTATCGATGAAAGAATCGACAGGGAAGATGAAGCTAACTACCGTTTCTTTGTGAAAGCGGCCCAAAGGTTAGT
>JBHGWS010000141.1:0-3663 GCA_041936745.1 Candidatus Darwinibacter acetoxidans | reverse complement strand
GAATGATAAAAGAGGAACAACGTAAACTAATTTCCGATTCGGGTGTCACAGGGGGAAAGCCGAAAGCGATAACAAAAAAAATAGGCCAAAACGATGTTTCGGCCTACGGCTAATTCATCTAAAATCCTGGAGTGAAGTTTACGATAAATACGATGGCTTTTTGGAAACCGAGTTTTCCCCAAACGCTCTTCTTTCAGCCGGTGGTTCAGACTTCATCGATAAGCTGGGCGGGAACATATAGATTACGGGACGATAAATTTAGTGGTCAATTCATCGGTAAAAACAATATATTCCCCGGTTTGCACATCCTTTGGCGCTTCTCCCAAAACATCACCGGGAATGGCTGCCAATGCCCTAGGATCTAATTGGAAACTTACTGTGCGTTTTTCGCCCGGTTCAAGATAAAGGCGTTTGAAACCGACTAATTGCTGACGCCTCGGCAATATAGGGGAGTAGCTGCGCTTAAGATAAAGTTGGACTATCTCGTCGCCGGCTCTTTGGCCGGTATTTGTAACTTCAACGGTAATCTTTACCGGTTCATTGTTGTCTACCTGCCTTGGTGCGGTTAAATTCGCATAGGAAAAGTGGGTGTAACTTAAACCGTGGCCGAAGGGGTAAAGCGGCTCGTAACTGCCGGTTATCCATTGGTTGTGCCATATTGGCAGTTGGCCCGGGTCGGCGGGCCAAGAAAAGGGCAGTTTCCCACTTGGGTTGTAGCTGCCGAATAGTATTTGAGCAACGGCATTACCTCCTTCGGTGCCCGGATAATAGGCCATGAGCACTGCTGCCACATCATCAATTATATCTGTAATGAAAAGTGGGCGGCCGCTGATTAGGACCAAAACAATTTCTTTGTCCGCCTTTTTAAGTGCCTGAATTAATGCTTCATCTTCTGCTGTAAGTTTTGGCTGGATATTATCGCCGAGCCCCTCAGCGTAGGCGCCTTCACCGGCTACAACCACCACAACTTCCGACTTCAACGCCAATTCAAGCGTTTCCGAAAGAACCGGCCCGGAGTTGTAATACACGTTGGCGTTTGGTAGGGCGTTTTTGATGCCTTCCAGCACAGTCACGGCCGGTGGCATTTCAGCGGGGTTAACCGCTCCCTGCCATTCGATGGTCCAGCCCCCCATTTGGCTTGTAATATCAGCCGCCTTGGAGCCTGTGACTAAAATTGATTTTATATCTTGGGGCAGAGGTAAAATCCTGTCTTTGTTTTTTAGCAATGTCAGCGACTCTAGAGCGGCTCGCCGGGCCAAATTACGGTCCCCGGAGAAAATCGCATCCTCAGCTTTTTCGGGATCGGTATAAGGATCCTCAAAGAGGCCTAACTCAAACTTAAGAGCGAGGATGCGCCCGACCGCTTCGTCAATGCGCTCCTCCCGGACAAGGCCTTCTCTTACCAGACTGAGCAGGTTAGAAGTAAAGCCCTGCGCATCATGGGGAATCATGGACATATCCACGCCGGCGTTAATGCTTAATCGGATGGCGTCGCGGTAATTATCGGTGATGCCATAAGTCGTATATAATTTATGGATATCCTCCCAATCGCTGACAACAACTCCTTCAAAACCCATTTGGTTTCTTAAAACCTCTGTTAAAAGATAGTAGGAAGCGTGGACCGGCACTCCGTTAACTGTGCCGCTGTTAGGCATGATAGCAGCTACCTTGGCCTCGATCATCATCTCAAAAGGCAGCAGGTGAATTTCACGCAAGCTGCGCAGGGAGTAGTCTGCGTTAGCCCGATCTTGGCCACTTTGGGGTTTCGAATAACCTACAAAGTGTTTAGCGGTGCTCGCAATGTGTAAACCGGAACAGCTCTCCTGCAAACCCTCTACGGCGGCAGCGGCCAACCTGCCGGCTAAATAGGGATCTTCTCCGTAAGTTTCATAGAAGCGGCCCCAGCGGAGGTCCAATCCCAGATCGCCAACGGGTGCAAAGTTCCAATGGATGCCGGTAGCGGCAACTTCTGTAGAGGTGGCTGCGGCCAATTCTTTCACCAAGGCAGGATTCCAGGTCGCACCTAAACCAATATTATGAGGGTAGATTACCGCTCCTAAAACAGCGTTATGCCCGTGGACTGCATCTATTCCATAGATTACGGGGATTTTAAGCCGGCTGTTTTCCAGAGCATAGCGCTGGATTGTGTTGGTCAATTTTGCCCAAGCTCTTGGGGTATTGGGAACGGGAGCGGAACCGCCCCCGCTAAAAATTGAGCCCACTTTGTTATCTGCAAGCACATTTTTCAGCCATCTTTCGTTGAGGGGCCCGCGATCCCATTGGTTCGCGCCCATGAGCCTGGTACCCTCTATTTGGGCCATCTGCCCTATTTTTTCCTCCAAGGTCATCTGCTGCAGCAGATCTTTTACCCGTTTGTCGGTTGGCTGCCGCGGATCCCGATATATGCTGCTATGGCTGTCCCGGGAACTGTTTTTGTCGATTGGCCCGGCTCCCGCTTGTATTTTAGGGGTGAAAATAAGGGCCAAAGCAGTTAAGACCAGAAGTAATTTTAGCTCTTTTCTTAAACTAAGCATCTGTTTCCCTCCGAGGTGGATTTATTGGGATTGACTCTGCTCGCTTAAAAATTGTTGATACCAGCGGGCACTTTCTTTCATAATCCTTTCCTGGGTTGCAAAATCAACATAAATCAGGCCAAAGCGCCTTTCATAGCCAAAAGCCCATTCGAAGTTGTCTAAAAAAGACCAAACGTAAAAGCCTTTGAGGGGGACACCTGCTGCGATTGCCCTGGCAGCATGGGCAAAGTGGCCCTTGATGTATTCCAGTCGTTCAATGTCGTTGATCGTTCCGTTTTCTACAGTGTCCTCAAAGGCAGCACCGTTTTCGGTGATGTAAAAGGGGAGAGGGCCGTAATCTCTGTGCAGCCTTAACAAAAGATCATATAAACCCTCAGGATAGATTTCCCAGTCCATAGCTGTGCGCGGCCCTTCGCCTCGATGATGTTTGATCCCGCCTTCTTTATCGGCACCAATGATGGCCCTGGTGTAATAATTAATTCCCAGAAAATCAATGTCTTGCGAAATCAACTCTAAATCGCCCGGTAGCAGGTGAGGCTCAATAACTTTTAAGAAATCGTCTAAATCTTGGGGGTACATGCCTTTAAAGACCGGATCTAAGTATAAGCGGTTTTGAAAACCATCCGCTTTCTTTAAAGCCTTTAGATCTGCTGCTTCATCGCCCGCGGGGTAGTGTGCCGAAAGATTTAGAGTGATTCCTATATCTGCCCGCAGATTGAAACGGCGATAGGCTTCGACAGCCAAACCGTGGGCTAAAAGCAGGTTGTGTGTTGCAATAAAGGGCTTAGTTCGGCTTTTTATACCGGGGGCATGCTGGCCGTTGCCGTAGCCTAAAAAGGCGGAGCACCACGGTTCGTTTAAAGTGATCCAAGAATGGACGAGATCGCCCAGTTCCGCAAAAACCTTTTCGGCGTAATCGGCAAATCGATAGGCGGTATCTCGATTCAGCCAGCCGTCTTTTTCTTCTAGGGCCTGCGGCAGATCCCAGTGGTAAAGGGTGGCAGCGGGTTTAATGCCTTGCTTTAAGAGCTCTTCTAAAAGCCTTTTATAAAAATCTATTCCCCGCGGATTGGCTTTGCCTGCCCCCTGGGGAAAAATCCGGGGCCAAGCAATGGAAAAGCGATAACTA
>JBHGWS010000140.1:0-59278 GCA_041936745.1 Candidatus Darwinibacter acetoxidans | reverse complement strand
AAATGATAAAAGAGGCTATAATACTAAAAAAGCCTACAAAATAAAAACGGAGGTTAAAAGATGTTAACCCAGTTTCGTTTCACGCTGGGGGGGCGCCCCCTGGTAATGGAATTCGGAAAATTAGCCCAACAGGCTAATGGTTCCGTCTTGATGAGATATGGTGATACCGTTGTCTTAGTAACGGCCACCATGAGTAAAGAGCCCAGAGAGGGCATTGACTTTTTCCCATTATTAATCGATTACGAAGAACGCATGTTTTCCGTCGGTAAAATTCCCGGCGGCTGGGGCAGGCGGGAAGGCAGGCCCAGTGAAGAAGCTACGCTTTCTGCCCGGATGATCGACAGGCCGCTGCGGCCTTTATTCCCCGATGGGTTCCGCAATGATGTCCAGGTTGTGGCCACGGTTTTATCGGTAGACAAAAACAATTCGCCGAGAATAGCGGCCTTAATCGGCGCAAGTGCTGCGTTACATATTTCCGACATACCCTTTGCCGGGCCTGTCGCGGCAGTGGAAGTCGGCTTAGTTGACGGCGAGTTTATCATTAATCCGTCCCTGGAGGAAGCCGCCAAATCGGATTTGGATTTAACTGTAGCAGGCACGGCCAATGCGGTTACAATGGTTGAAGCTGCGGCAAACGAAGTTTCGGAAGAGACGGTCCTGAAGGCTATCAATTATGCCCACGGGGCAATTCAGGAACTCTGCGCCCTGCAGGCGGAAATTAGGGAAAAAATCGGCAAAGAAAAAATTGAGGTCGCAGTTGCCCAACCTGAACCGAAAATTGATGAGTGGGTTAGGGAGTTCGCTACTGAAAAGATTTTGGCGGTTATGCATACTGCGGAAAAGCTGGCAAGAGAAAGCCTTATTGACGATGTGCTTAAGAAAACGCAGGCTGCCTATTTGGAACAATTCGGCGAAGAGGAACACGAGAAGAACAAAGCAGATGTGAGCAAAGTTTTCGATAATATAGTTAAAGAAGAAATCCGCCGCTCTATCACGAAAGACAAGCTGCGGCCTGACGGGCGCCGGCCGGACGAAATCCGCCCGGTTTTCAGCGAAGTTGGCGTTTTACCCAGAGCGCACGGCTCCGGCATTTTCACCCGGGGGCAGACGCAAGTTTTAACCGCTCTAACCTTGGGGTTAAAATCCGATGAACAGCGGCTGGACAATCTGACGGACGAAGAAAGCAAGCGTTATATCCACCACTATAATTTCCCCTCGTACAGCGTTGGTGAAGTCAGGCCCATGCGAGGGCCGGGCAGGCGGGATATCGGCCATGGTGCCCTGGCGGAAAGAGCGCTCCTACCCGTAATTCCCGATGAGAATGATTTTCCTTACACTCTCAGGCTTGTTTCGGAAGTATTGGAGTCAAACGGATCCTCCTCGATGGCCAGTGTCTGCGGCAGTGCTCTTGCCTTGATGGATGCGGGAGTCCCCATCAAACGGCCTGTAGCCGGCATTGCCATGGGGTTAATGATGATGGACGAAGATTTTACAATCCTCACCGATATTCAAGGCTTAGAAGATGCCTTAGGCGATATGGACTTTAAAGTGGCCGGCACTTCCGAAGGGATTACTGCCCTGCAGATGGACATTAAAATCAGCGGGGTCACAGAAGAGATCATGGCCGAAGCGCTGCGGCAGGCTAAAGAAGGCCGCCTTTCCATCCTCAGCAAAATGCAGGGCGTCATCAGAGAACCCCGTAAAGAGCTGTCCACTTATGCACCGCGCATTATCACGTTAGAAATCCCGGTTGATAAAATTCGGGATGTCATCGGCCCCGGCGGCAAGACCATCCGTAAGATTATTGATGAAACGGGTGTTGCGATCGATATCGAAGACGACGGCCGCGTGTACATCGCCTCCACGGATGGAGAAGGCGGTAAAAAGGCTTTAGAAATGGTAGAGCGCTACGTCAAAGATGTGGAAGTGGGCACAACTTACATGGGTAAAGTTAAGCGGATTATGAACTTTGGAGCATTCGTCGAAATCCTACCCGGTAAGGAAGGTTTGGTGCATATTTCACAATTGGACAGAAAAAGAGTCAATAAAGTAGAAGACGTGGTAAAAGTGGGAGATGACGTCCCCGTCAAGGTTATAGAGATTGATCGGCAGGGCCGGATCAATCTGTCCCGCAAAGAAGCTTTACCACCGGAGAAGGAATCCGGCGAATAATATCGAAATAACTTTATAGAACGGTAATAAAGCAGGTATATTTAAAAACTACCTGCTTTTTCGTTTTGAAAACAAGCCAGGAAGGAGTACCGCTTATGGGAATCCTTGCAATCTACCCCCAAACTTCACACCTTCAACTGGCCTTAGAGGCCGCCGGCCGCCGGGTTTTTAAAGAAATATCGCTTGCAGGGCCCCTGTCTGGGGCAGTTGAGAGAGAAATCGCCCGCTGGCTGAAAGACTCCACAGACTCCCTGCAGGTGATTGTCACAACCAGGCCACCCGCCCCAACCGACTTACAAGAATTCAAACCGGTCACTGAGGGGCTCCTTCGAAAAACCGAAGCAGCAGGGGCCGGGCTGCAACTTGCCCACCGCTTAGGCGTTAAATTCAATGCCCCCGCCTATCTATTCGATCCCGTCAGTGAAGGTCATTTCGACAGAAAAGCTTTTGTCAGCGGCACGCCGGAGATTTCCCGGCCGCAGGGCGGCGGCAGTTTTATCTTTACATACTTAGCCCGCCTGGAAGCAGAAAAAAGGGGTATTCCTTTTCAGACTGCCCGTTTTGTCATTGCCAACCTCGATAGTGAATTTCTCATCGGTGCCTTCAAAAAAGGCGCAGCCGTGGATGCGGCCCACAGCAGCGAGGAAGGCCCTTTTTCTTTGCGCCAATCGGGCACTCTGCCCTACGATGCACTTCTCGATCTGTGTTCCGCCGCGGCCGATAAAGAAGAAGCACTGCGGCGGGTCAACGAAGAAAGCGGGCTTTTCGGCTATTTAGGCACAGAAGATCTTGCCCAACTTGCTGCCCCCCAAGCAGCGCCCATCAAAGAAGCTTTAGTTTATCAAATCGCCAAGGAAATTGGCGCCTATGCAGGCGTGCTTAAGGGTCAGCTGGATGCCATCATTTTAGGAGGTGAACTGCTGCAGGAGAAAACTTTGGCTGCAGCCATCAAAGAGCGGGTTGAATTTTTGGGCGATGTAGTTTTTTACCCCGGTGCCCAAAGCCTCAAGGCTTTGTTGGCAGCCGGCCGGCGGGCTTTGCAAAACGAAACCTTGTTAAGCTAGGGAGGAGAAGCTGCAATGGGATTTAAAACTTTAAAAAGGAACTTAAAAAATAAGCCGAGCCAGAGTTTAGCGGTGGCCTGGGCAGTAGATCCGGGAGTGTTAACCGCCTGCCGGCAGGCGCTGGATCTTGGGTTTTTAAATGAGGTTATTCTCACAGGCCCAGCCGAAGAAATTAAAAAAACGGCTCTGGCAGGGGAAATAGATTTAAGCCCATTTGAAATTGTCGAGGCCGCCACGCCACTAGCGGGGGCCGCGGCAGCTGTGCGTTTGGTCAAAGAAGGGCGCAGCTCCCTTTTAATGAAAGGGCATTTAAATACGAGCATTCTTTTACGTGCGGTGCTCAACAAAGAAGAAGGTATTCGCACTCAATCGCTGCTCAGCCATATTGCTGTTATAGAATTGGAGGACCGCAGGCTCTGCCTTTTAAGTGATCCGGCAATGAACATTAAACCGGATTTAGGCCAAAAGTTTCAAATCTTAGATAATGCCATTAACTTTGCCTGGTCACTCGGCCTTGCTCACCCCAAAGCCGCATTGTTGGCTTCGATTGAAACGGTTAACCCCCAAATGCCTGATACGGTAGATGCCGCGGCGCTTGCGGTCATGGGTAAGCGGGGGCAGTTTACAAAACCGGCCCTGATAGACGGCCCGCTTGCCTTTGATAACGCTTTTTCCCTGCAGGCCGCCAAACAAAAAGGCCTGCAAAGCGCGGTCGCGGGCCAAGCTGATATTTTACTGGTGCCGGAAATTACCTCCGGCAATATTTTGTATAAAGCTTTTACTTACGTAGGCGGTTTGAAAACCGCAGGCATCATTTACGGTGCGGCCTGCCCAATTGTCTTAACATCCCGGGCCGACAGCCCCGAAAACAAATTGAATGCCATCGCCACAGCCTGCCAAGCGCTGGTGTGAAAGGTGGGAGTGACTTGTTAAGGCAGCTGATCTTAGTTATTAACCCCGGTTCAACAAGTACCAAGCTGGCAGTCTACCGAGACAGCGAAGAATTACACTCTGTAAGTCTGCATCATTCCACAGAAGAGTTAGCGCAGTTCCAAGAAATAGTGGAACAGCGCAGTTTTCGGGAGCGGGTGATTATTGATTGGTTGGACTCTTTAGGCATTGAATTAAATGCCTTAACGGCGATCGTGGCCCGCGGCGGGCTTTTGGCTCCAATGAAAGGCGGCACTTATTTAATCAATAATCTTATGGTCCGCCAGCTGGAAGAGGGAATTTACGGCAAACACGCCTCCAACCTGGCGGCTTTGATCGCTTTCGATTTAGGCCAAAGGCTTGCAATCCCCGCATATATCGTCGATCCTGTTGTAGTTGATGAAATGGAACCAGTGGCCAAAATCAGCGGCTCGCCGGGGATTGAACGCTTGAGTATTTTTCATGCTCTAAACCAAAAGGCCAGTGCTAAGAAGGCAGCCGAACTGTTGGGCCGGCCTGTAGGCGAATTGAATTTAATTGTGGCCCATCTCGGCGGCGGCATCTCCATCGGCGTGCACCGGCGGGGCCAGGTCATCGATGTTAATAATGCCCTCTCGGGCGAAGGCCCTTTCTCGCCGGAAAGGAGCGGCGGCCTGCCCACCACAGCTTTGATCGATTATTTTTTCGCCAAGAGAAAGAGCAAAGAAGATTTAATTCGGCTCTTTTGCGGCCAATCAGGCACAACGGCTTACCTGGGGACAAATGACCTGCGGGACATAACAAAAAGAATTGAAGCAGGTGATGCCAAAGCTTTGTTTTACTGCCAAGCAATGGCCTATCAGATTGCAAAGGAGATCGGCCGCTTAAGCACAGTTGTCTTAGGGAAAGTTGATCAAATCGTCTTAACCGGCGGCTTAGCCTTTAATCCCGGCTTTGTCGAAGAAATCAAGCAGTACGTTGAATTCATCGCCCCCCTTACTATACTGCCGGGCGAAAACGAATTAGAAGCTTTAGCTTGGGGCGCTTTACGGGTTTTGAGGAAAGAAGAGCCGGCAAGGCATTATCTGGGAGAGGAGGTGAGTTAATGCCGAAAGGAGCAGTGATTGTTGACAGAGAACGATGCAAAGAGTGCAGTTTATGCATCACCGCCTGCCCACACGATGTATTACAAATTTCTAAAAGTATTAATTCCAGAGGCTACCACCCCGTGGAAGTCGTTAAACCGGAAAACTGCACAGGCTGTACGCTTTGTGCTGTAATTTGTCCTGATCTAGTGTTAACTATTAAAAGATTGGTTCCGGAAAGGAAGTGATATTGTGAGCAAAATTTTAATTAGGGGAAACGAGGCATTAGCGGAAGCGGCAATAAGAGCAGGCTGCAAAGCCTTTTTTGGCTATCCCATTACACCTCAAAATGAAATCCCCGATTATATGGCATATCACCTGCCTTTAAAAGGCGGTGTGTATTTACAGGCGGAAAGCGAAGTATCCGCCATTAACATGGTCTATGGTGCCGCGGGCACCGGCACCCGCGTTATGACATCATCTTCGAGCCCGGGAATCAGCCTCAAGCAGGAAGGCATCTCTTATATTGCCGCGGGCGAATTACCCTGTGTTATTGTCAACGTGGTCCGCTGCGGCCCCGGTTTAGGAGGAATCCATCCGGCGCAGGGCGACTATTTCCAAGCAGTTAAGGGCGGCGGGCACGGCGATTACCGCTTGATTGTCCTGGCACCCGGTTCCGTCCAGGAAATGGCCGATTTAACCACATTGGCTTTTGATCTGGCGGACAAATGGCGCAACCCGGTCATGATTTTAAGTGACGGAATTTTAGGGCAGATGATGGAACCCGTTGAGTTTTCCCAGGCACAAGAGTCCAAAGAGGTCAAGAAAGATTGGGCCACAACAGGCGCCGCCGGTCGCCAACCCAACGTGATTAATACTTTGGACATAGTACCGGAATCATTCGAGAAAAAGAACTTTGCGCTGCAGGCCAAGTATGAGCGCATTAAAAAAGAAGAAGTGCGTTTTGAAAAAGTGCAGGCAGACGATGCTGATTTAGTCTTGGTAGCCTACGGTACTTCAGCCCGGGTAGCCCGCTCGGCTATGGATTTAGCCAGAGAGTTGGGGCACAAAGTCGGCCTCTTTCGGCCCATTTCCCTTTTCCCATTTCCCGAAGAGCAGATCGGCGCTTTGGCAGACGGAAAAAGACAATTTTTAGTCGTAGAAATGAGTGCGGGCCAAATGATCGAAGATGTCCGCTTGGCAGTGGCCGGTCAGGGCAAAGTGCATTTTACAAACCGTATGGGCGGTATGGTACCAACTCCACAAGATGTTTTAGAGAAGATCACTGAAGTAATGGAAGGGGGGGCTTGCAAATGAGAGTAGTCTTTGAAAAACCGGAGTCAATGACCGATGCGGTAATGCATTACTGCCCCGGCTGCACACACGGCATAATCCACCGCTTGGTGGGCGAAGCCATTGACGATTTGGGCATTCGGGAAAACACCATTGGCGTAGCCAGTGTCGGCTGTTCCGTCTTTGCTTACGACTACTTTAACTGCGATATGCAGCAGGCGGCTCACGGCCGGGCACCCGCGGTTGCTACCGGCATTAAAAGGGTTTTACCTGACAGAATGGTCTTTACCTACCAAGGAGATGGCGATTTGGCCTCCATCGGCATGGCGGAAATTGTGCATGCTGCGGCCAGAGGGGAAAACATCACAGTTGTTTTTGTCAATAATGCAATTTACGGCATGACAAGCGGCCAGATGGCCCCAACGACCCTAATCGGCCAAAAGACTACTACAAGCCCCAGAGGGCGCTCGGTGGCAGAGACAGGGTACCCCATTAAAATGTGCGAGCTTTTAGCAACTTTGGAAGGGCCTTCTTATTTAGCCCGCGTCTCTTCGCACGACACCCGCCATATCCTGCAGGCTAAAAGAGCTATCAAAAAGGCTTTTGAAATGCAGCTTAAGGGTAAAGGATTTGCCATGGTGGAAGTACTTTCAACTTGTTCCGTAAACTGGGGTATGACACCCATTGATTCCATGAAGTGGCTGGCAGAAAACATGATTCCTTATTACCCCTTAGGAGTTTATAAAGATATTACAGCAAAGGAGGGTGATTAATATGGCTGAAATAATTATCTCCGGCTTTGGCGGCCAGGGAGTTCTCGTTTTAGGGCAGTTGATTGCCTATGCGGGGATGCTGGAAGACAAGGCTGTCTCTTGGTTTCCATCCTACGGGCCTGAACAAAGGGGCGGGACCGCCAACTGCTCTGTCGTAGTGAGCGAAACAGAAGTCGGTTCTCCCGTCGTCAGCCGGCCTACCACCGCCATCGTGATGAATCTGCCCTCATTGAACCGCTTTGAACCGGCTGTGGTCGAAGATGGGATCTTACTTTACAATTCAACTTTAATCGAACAAAAACCGACCCGGCAAGACATCCGTGTTATAGCCGTCCCCGCCAATGAAATCGCCGATGAACTGGGCAACCCGCGGGTGGCTAACATGGTGCTTTTAGGCTCTTTCATCGAAGCAACCAACTTAGTAAAAATTGAGACTGTGGAGACATCTTTGGAAAAAGTCTTAAGCGAAAGGCATCATCACCTAATTCCTTTAAATATGCAAGCTTTAGAAAGAGGTCGGGCATACCAATAAGAGAACCTCAAGGAGGCCGACTTATTTGGAATGCTCGCTTAAAACCGGGATCGTAACAAGCGTTCAAACTCAAGGGGAAAGCCAAGAACTCACTGTACAAATCGGTGAAAATGAAGCTCGCGCCCTAAGCTACCCGGGCTTAGTCGGGCCCTGCCGGCCCGGTGACAGGCTGGTTTTAAACACCACTGCCGAAGAGCTCAACCTAGGCTCGGGGGGTTGGCACTACGTTCTTGCCGTTTTCGGGCAGGAACGCAGTCTAATGGGCCGCGGGCACATTATGAAACTGCGCTATACGCCGCTGCAGGGCCGCGTACTTTGCGTTGAAGCAGAAGAAAGCCCTTATCACGAGATCATGGCGCAGGCAGAAAGCTTAGAGGGGTTGGCAGTTGCTGTGGGCAGCCTCCACAGCATGCTGGCTCCTTTTGCTTACACGCTGCAGAGCATTAAGCCGGGCTGCCGCCTAGTTTATCTCATGTCGGACGGCGCGGCTTTGCCCATAGCTTTCAGCCGCACCGCTGCCGCTTTGAAAGAATTGGGCTTTATCCAAAAGACAATTACCTTTGGCAGCGCCTTTGGGGGCGATTTAGAGGCCGTTAACGTCTACAGCGCCCTTTTAGCTGCCAAGCACGTTGCCCGGGCGGATGGGGCCGTTATTTTAATGGGGCCGGGAATTGCAGGCACCGGAACTAAGTGGGGCACTACAGCTATAGAGCAGGGGATCTTTTTGAATGCTGTGCTGCAGCTGAAAGGGACTGCGCTTGCCATACCCCGCTTGAGCTTGGCCGATCAAAGAAAAAGGCACCAAGGCTTCAGCCACCATACCCTGACAGTGCTTGAAGATGTGGTCCTGGGCCCCGTCCATTTGGGCCTGCCCAACTGCCTGCAAAAGCTGCCGGAAGCCTTAAAACAGGCTGCCCGGCTGCAGCACAAAATCAGCTGGCAGGACAGCCAACCTGCCTTTGAACGCCTGGATCCCAAGATCATCCCCCTAAAAACAATGGGCAGAGGGCCCGGCGAGGATCCGCTTTTTTTCCACGGCGTGCTGGCTGCCGCCTTAAGATTTGGTGAATTGATTTCCTGAGCGAAAGTAGGTAAGTTTATGCAATTTTACGGAGATTTACACATCCATATCGGCAGGACGTCGCGGGGGGAACCGGTGAAGATCACCGGTTCTAAACATTTAACGATAGAAAACATCTTCCGGGCGGCGGAATTTGAAAAAGGCTTAGATTTAATAGGCATTGTCGATGCGGCCTGCAGCGGTGTTATGTCTGATTTGACCGCCTTAATTGAGCAGGGAAAGCTTAAAACACTGGAAAATGGGGGCCTGCGGCTGGGCAAAACCACTTTGTTTTTGGGCAGCGAAGTTGAACTAGCTCACGGGCCAAGAGCAGCCCATTTTCTGGCTTTTTTCCCTACGTTGGAAAAAGTGCGCAGTTATGCCCGGGCCTTAAAACCTTATCTGACCAACCCTTCCCTTTCCACTCAGAGGTTAAAAACCTCCGCCGATCACTGGCTTGAAATTGTGAAAAAAAACCGGGGCGTCGCTTTGGCGGCCCATGCCTTTACGCCCCACAAAGGAGTCTACGGCAGCTGCGTTTCCCGCTTAGGCGAGATGTTTGCCCGGCCGGCGGATCTGGCAGGCTTGGAACTTGGTTTAAGCGGTACAACTAAAATGGCCGCCGAGGTCAGTGATACTCATCAATATCCTTATATCAGCAATTCTGACGCCCATTCCTTGGCGGCCATAGGCAGGGAATTTACGGTTTACGACCTGCCCGGCCTTAATTTTGAAAGCTGGCGGCAGGCTTTGGCGGGCAAAAAAGGCGCCATAGCCAGGGTCCACGGTTTAGAGCCTGCTTTGGGCAAATACTTCCGCAGTTTCTGCCCCCGCTGCCAGTGGACGCCGCAGGAGAAAACCCCCTATTTTACCTGCCCTCACTGCGACGGCGCTGTAATATTTGGCGTGTGGGACCGCCTCAAAAAGATCAGCGACTACGAAGGCCCGCTTACAGGCCGCCCCCCTTATATCACCCACGTACCTCTTTTGATGCTGCCCGGCGTGGGCCAAAAAACTTACCGAAAAATGATCACTCACCTGGGCCCGGAAATTAAGATTTTGTACGAAGTACCGCTGGCCGAAATTGCTGCCTTGGCCGGCAGCGAAATTAAGGCTTTCATTGCAGCCATGCGGCAGGGCCGTCTGTCATTTCTGCCCGGTGGGGGAGGAAAATACGGCAGGGTAGCGAAAGTTTTGGAGAGGTGACAAAATGACTAGACTAATCTTTGTAAGGCACGGAGAAACAATTTGGAACCAAGAGATGCGTTACCAAGGCCAGGAAGACAGCCCTCTTTCCGAATTAGGCCTTGAACAGGCAAAAAGGACGGGAGAGTTTTTGGCAGGCAGAAAAATTGATGCCGCCTACAGCAGCGATTTAAAAAGGGCACTGCTGACGGCCAAGGAAATTTCCCGCCACCACAACCTGAAACCAAAGACTGATCCCAGGCTGAGGGAAATAGCTTTTGGCCTTTGGGAGGGCTTAACCCGAACCGAAGTTCAGGAAAACTACGGCGAACTTTACCGGGCGCGCCAAAAAGACAGCCTGCATACCAGAATACCGGGGGCAGAACTGCCCGGGGAAGTGGTTGTGCGTTTCCAGGCGGCACTCAGAGATTTTGTCAGCAGACATCAAGGCCAAACAGTGCTTGTGGTCGGCCACGGCGGCTGCTTCCGCTGGAACATCGCCTCGCTTTTACATATTCCTTTGGAAAAATCCCACTGCATCAGGCTTTTTAATACGGGGATTTCCGAATTTTTCTACCGCGGGGAGAACGAAGAGTGCCCTTGGCAGGTAATTACCTTAAACTCCACAGCACATCTCGCTTAACATAAACAGGCCGAAATAAGCATAAAATTGGGTAATGCTAATAAGAGGTGAGTGCTTTGTTTATGGCCGGTGCTTTAGGCGAGCTGATCGTAAAATACTTCAACCGCCACTTGTCCCTTTATCTGGCTTTAATTATTCTGTTTACTGCCGGTTTGGCAGGCGGGGCAGTAGCTACCCAAAAGCTTTCCGGGGAGCAGAAGGCTGATCTGACGAATTACTTGGGCAGTGTGTATACGGCGTTGCATAAAGGCAACGCCGCGGATTCACCCCGGGGCGAAATTGTTTATCGGGGAATTTTAGACAACATCTTAAAAACAAGCGGGCTTTTGTTTGTCCTAGGCCTCTCAGTTATCGGCTCCCCTTTAATTCTGGGCGTAGTTTTTTTAAGAGGTTTCGTCCTGGGCTTTACCATAGGTTTTTTGGTGCAGGATGCCGTAATTAACGGTTTAATTATCTCCACCACTTCCATCCTGCCCCACAATTTATTGATCGTACCGGCTTTATTGGTCAGCGCCGCGGGCTCTCTTTCATTTGCTTCAACTGCCTTTCGCAAACTCCTGGGCCTCTCTAAGGAAAGCATTTACGGCCAATTCGCCAGTACAACGTTTTTGTCTCTCTGCAGCAGTATCATGCTGGTTTTGGCCGCTTTAATTGAAATCTATTTAACGCCCATCTTTATCCACCTAACAAGCGGTTATCTGATCTAGGAGGGTTTACTTTGGCTGTTTCTTCTCGATCGATAGAGGAATACCTGGCCTTTCTGCGCATTGAAAAAGGGCTGGCCGCTAACAGCGTCCAGGCCTACAGTACAGATCTGCACCAATTCAGGGCCTACCTGGCCAAAATCCGCTCTTACTGGCGGGAGGCTACGGAAGAGGATGTTACGGGGTTTTTAGAAAGCTTGGGCGGCCAAGCTTTAGCCCCCAGTACCAGGTCGCGCAAAGTTGCTTCCATCCGGGGCTTTTTTGCTTATCTAATCGATGAAGGGAAAGCTGATGAAAACCCTTGCGACTATCTAACGGCGCCCCGGCGGGGTTTGCAACTGCCTAAAATTTTAACAAAAGAAGAAACCGCGGCACTTTTAGAAGCGCCGGCCTTGGACAAGCCCACTGGCTATAGGGATCGGGCCATGCTGGAAGTTTTATACGGCTCTGGGCTGCGCGTCTCGGAGTTGGTGGGATTGGATGTTGGTGATGTGGACGAGTTGGGCTTTGTACGCTGTTGGGGCAAGGGCAGCAAAGAACGCATTGTACCCTTAGGCAGCCATGCTCTAAAAGCGGTGGAAAAATATACAGAGTACGCCCGGCCGAAGCTTTTGAAAAACCCCAAAGAACCGGCTTTGTTTTTAAACACCAGGGGTAACCGCCTCACCAGGCAGGGATTTTGGAAGATCAGCAAAAAGTGGGCTGTCCAAGCGGGGATTGAAAAAAATATTTCCCCCCACATGCTCAGGCACTCCTTTGCCACACATCTACTGCGGGGGGGAGCAGATCTGCGGGCAGTTCAGGAAATGCTGGGCCATGTGGACATTTCAACGACCCAAATTTACACGCACTTGGATAAGGGCCGGCTGCGTTCAGTTTTTCTCGCTGCCCACCCCAGAGGCCGCCTAAAGGAGGAAGAGGAATGAAACGAACAATTATATTAGTCCTAGACAGCGTGGGGGTTGGCGAACTGCCTGACGCCCACCTTTACGGCGATGAGGGGAGCAATACTTTAGGCAATGTAGCTGCAGCCGTTGCCGGCCTTAGGATGCCTAATTCACAAAAATTAGGATTAGGCAATATTATTCCGGTCGAAGGAGTACCGCCGGCGGAAAATCCTAAAGCCGCCTGGGGAAAAATGGCTGAACTATCTGCCGGCAAAGATACGACAACGGGGCATTGGGAGCTGGCCGGTTTAATTTTAGACAGGCCTTTCCCCACTTACCCCCAGGGGTTTCCCAAAGAAATCATTTTGGAATTTGAAAAGAAAATCGGCAGGCGGACACTGGCCAATTACCCCGCTTCCGGTACCGTAATTATCGAAGAGTTGGGCAAAGAGCATCTGGCAACGGGTTATCCCATTGTCTACACTTCGGCGGACAGTGTATTTCAAATCGCCGCCCATGAAAAAATAGTGCCGCCGGCAACCCTGTATAAGTGGTCTTGCGCAGCCAGGGACATCCTGCAGGGGGATCATGCCGTGGGCCGCGTGATCGCCAGGCCTTTTTTGGGCGAACCGGGCAGCTTCAAGCGCACGGCTAACCGCCGAGACTTCAGCCTGGCACCGATCGGGCCTACCGTGTTAGATGCCTTAACCACAGCTCAAATTCCTGTTTACGGTGTTGGGAAAATTGCCGATATTTTTGCGGGCCGGGGCATTAGTGAAAATGTGGCGGGGAAAAACAACGGGGAAATTGTGGACGGGGTTTTAAAACTTTTGGCACAAAAAGAGGAAGAATGCTTAATTTTTGCCAACCTCGTTGATTTTGATATGCTGTGGGGCCACCGCAATGATCCGTTGGGTTATGCAGGGGGCCTGGAGGAATTCGATCGGCGCCTGCCCGAAATTTTAGGGGCGCTCCAAGAGGAGGATCTGCTGATTATTACTGCGGATCACGGCTGTGATCCGACGACCCCGGGTACCGATCATTCCCGGGAATACGTCCCCCTTTTAGTAGTCGGGGAAAAAATAAAGCCCGGGCCTTTAGGGGTGAGGAAAACTTTCGCAGATGTTGCCAAAAGTGTAGCTGAGTTTTTTGATGTGGAATTTGAAACCGCGGGAGAGAGCTTCTTGAAAGAAATTATGCCAAGCGAGAGGTGAGTTTGATGGAGGCAGTTGATTTAATCCGCAAAAAAAGAAACGGTGGGCGTTTAAGCCAAAAAGAGCTGGCCTACCTGATCGAAGGTTATCTTGCCGGCTCCATCCCCGATTATCAAATGGCGGCCTTTGCCATGGCCGTCTACTTTGTGGGCATGGAACCGGCAGAAATCACCGATCTCACTTTACTGATGGCTCATTCCGGCGAGACTTTGGATCTTGCCGAAATTAGGGGGATCAAAGTAGATAAGCATTCCACCGGCGGGGTAGGGGATACGACAACTTTAATTACTGCCCCCCTTGTCGCCAGCTTAGGCGTGCCCGTGGCGAAAATGTCGGGCCGCAGCTTGGGCCATACGGGCGGGACAGTGGATAAGCTGGAAAGTATTCCGGGGTATCGAGTAGAACTTACGCCCAAGGAATTCATCAACCAGGTTAACACAATCGGCGTAAGCATTGTGGCGCAGACGGGGCAGTTGGCTCCGGCGGATAAACTTTTGTATGCGCTGCGCGACGTGACCGCCACAGTAGAATCGATCCCCATGATTGCCTCTTCCATTATGAGTAAAAAAATTGCTGCCGGTGCCGACGGGTTTGTTTTGGATGTAAAAACGGGGACGGGCGCTTTTATGAAAACTCTGCCGGAAGCAAAAGAGCTGGCGGAGACGATGGTTAAAATCGGCACCTTGGCCCAAAAAGAAACCACAGCCTTAGTTACGGACATGAACCAGCCGTTAGGCAGGGCTATCGGCAATGCTTTAGAAGTAAAAGAAGCCATTTTAACTTTAGGCGGGGCAGGCCCGGTTAATTTAACGGAGCTTTCCCTAATGCTGGCGGCGGAAATGGTGCTTATGGCGCGGGCAGCGGCAGACAGGGAAGAGGCCCGCAGCCTTTTGAGAGAAAAATTGGAGAACGGAGCGGCACTGGAAAAGTTTGGGGAACTCATCGAGGCGCAGGGGGGCAATCCCCGCGTCATTGAAGATCTAACGCTGCTTCCCCAAGCGGAGTTTGAGATGGCGGTTAAAGCGGAAGCTGCCGGTTATCTAAAAAGCATAGATCCTGTGAGCCTGGGTATTGCCGCAAGACAACTGGGCGCCGGCAGGAAAACCAAAGATGAAAAAGTTGATTCAGCCGTGGGTATCGTGCTGAAAAAAGAGGTGGGCCAGCAGGTTCAAAAAGGAGAAACGCTGGCGGTTTTATACGCCAACAGAGAAAAACTTTTAGAAAAAACCATGCCGCTGGCCGCTTCGGCCTTTACAATCGGCACGGATCAGCCCGAAAAAGCCCCTTTAATCAAGGCAAGAATCACCGCCAAAGACGTATAATAGCGAAATGTCCCCCATATTTATTTAATAGGGAAGGGGGATTTTCAAGTGCGAGTGAGGTTTTGGCTTACTGTCTTGGTAATTTTTGCTTTGGCAGGCCCGGCGGCTGCCTTGGAGCTGAAGGGAAAAGCCGCTCTTTTAATGGATCCTTACAGCGGCCGCATTTTTTTTGCAGAAAACAGCACTGAACAACTGCCGGTTGCCAGCATCTCCAAGCTGATGACGTTAGTTTTAGCCCTGGAGGCTCTAGCGCGGGAGGAAGTCGCCTTAAGCGATATCATCACCGCCAGCCCCTACGCCGCTTCCAAGCGGGGTACCCGGATTTGGCTGGAAGCGGGCGAAGAGTTTGATTTAGAAACAATGCTTTTCGCTATTGCAGTCGGGTCTGCCAACGATGCCTGCGTTGCGGTTGCGGAGTTTTTAGCGGGCAGTGAAGAAAAGTTCGTCGCAGTAATGAATCAGCGGGCCCAAGAGCTCGGTTTAAGCGCAACCAAGTATTACAATTCTTCCGGCCTGCCGGAGGAAAACGGGGAAGAAAATCTAATGAGTGCCCAAGATGTGGGTGTTTTAGCCAGGCATGCTTTAACGGTGCCCAAACTGATGGAGTTTGTCTCCACCTACGAATACACCATGCGGCCGGAAACCACCGGGATCCCCGTGCTTTGGAATGCCAACCGCCTTTTACGCCGCTACTATGGCGTAGACGGCTTGAAAACCGGCTTTACAACAAAGGCGGGCTACTGCCTTGCGGCAACGGCCAAAAGGGATCAACTGCGTTTGTTGGCCGTTACCTTAGGCAATAAAGATGAAGCCGACCGTGAAACGGATGCAAGGGCGCTTTTGGATTACGGTTTTCGGAAATACCAAAGCGTAGAGCTTTATGGCAAAGATGCAGTTGTGGGTGCACTCCACTGCGCGGCAGGCGAACCGATGAGAGGAGATGTGGTGCTGAAAGACGACTTTTACGTAACAGTGGAGCGGGGAAAAGAAGTAGATCTGAAAACGGTGGTTGAGATCGAGCCCGGCTTACGCCCACCCCTGAGTCAAGGCACGGTTGTAGGCACCATTACGGCCTTTTACGGCGACGAACAAATCGGGGCCGGGGCCATTGTAACCGGGACGGCTGTCAAAAAGGCCAAGTTAAGCGTCTTAATCTTCCGCTTGGGGCGCCTACTGGCCCAAGCAGTATTTTGATAAGTTTCGGGCCCTTTTGTCGACAGGTAAACGGCCGCCCTGCCTAGAACAGTGTCCCTAAATCAAAACGGGAGGGAAAACCGTGCACTACAGCCTGGAAATAGCGGGACAAGCACTCATAGCCACGCTGAGCGGAGAATTGGATCTGCATACTTCGCCTGCTTTCAAAAAGGATGTTGCCAGATCTTTCGCTGCCCGGCCCCAGCTGAAACATTTAATTATTAACGCCAAAGAAATGTCTTTCATCGACAGCTCCGGTTTGGGAGTAATATTGGGGCGCTACCGGGAACTGGAAGCCAGGGGCGGCCGCCTTTACTTTGTGCAGGCTAACCCCCGAATCAAGCGCATACTCAAACTTTCCGGTATGGAGAAAATAGCGGAATTTGGCAGTTCTACGCAAGAAATTCTTAAAAGGGTCTAAGGAGGCGACTTTAATGGCAGGGACAAATTGGATCAAACTGGAGTTTCCCGCTGATACGCGCAACGTGGCTTTCGCCCGGACATCTGTTGCGGTTTTTGCTGCACAGCTCGATTGGACGCTGGATGAACTGGAAGATATTAAAGTGGCCGTCTCCGAGGCTGTTTCTAATTCGGTCATTCATGGTTACAGTTTAAAAGAAGGCACTATTCAAGTTTCCGCATCTTCTGCCGGCGAAGTTTTGGAAATAATTGTGGAAGACTTCGGCCGGGGCATTAAAGATATTGAAAAGGCGCAGGAAACGGGTTACAGCAGCCTACCCGAAGAGCGGATGGGGTTAGGTTTCACCTTTATGTTCGAATACATGGATAAAGTCTTGGTCTCATCCACACCAAATGAAGGTACAAAAGTGAAAATGATAAAAAAGGTCAAGCGGCGGGAAAGTTAGGTGCAGCCATGGATAAAACCAGAAAGCTGATTGCCCGCTCGCAAGCAGGTGATGGGAAAGCTTTAAACCGCCTTGTAGAAGAAAACCTCCCCTTGGTTTTCAGTATCGTCAGGCGGTTTTTAAACAGAGGCATAGAATACGAGGATTTAGTTCAAATAGGCAGCTTAGGGCTGGTTAAGGCAATTAAGGATTTTGATTTAAGCTACGATGTCCGTTTTTCAACTTACGCCGTGCCTAAAATTATGGGGGAAATCAAACAGCAGCTGCGCAAAACTTCCCCCGTCAAAGTGGCCCGGTCTTTGCGGAGGCTGGCTTCTGAAATAATCAGCGCCAAAGATCAGCTGACGCAAAAGTGGGGCAGGGCCCCCACTATTTCGGAGCTGGCGGAACATTTGCAGATCGCCGCAGAAGAGGTGGTGACGGCCCTGGAGGCAGTCGCTCCCGTATTTTATCTGCAGGAAAAGGTTGCCGGCGAAGAAGAACGTCCGGAATTCCAAGAACTCTTGGCAGTCAATCCCGATCAAGAGCGCTTTTTATTAAAACAGGCCCTGCAAAAACTGGCGGCGGAAGACAGGCGGCTGATTTTACTCAGGTACTTTGCGGAGAAAAGCCAAGTGGAAGTGGCCAAAACGCTGGGTATTTCCCAAGCGCAGGTTTCCCGCATCGAAGCCCGTATTGTCCGCCAACTGCGCTTTGAACTTTAAAGAAGGTGGTATTTTGGCAGCCGATCTACATCTGCACACTACAGAATCAGATGGTACTTGGACACCTAAAGAAGTTGTCCAAAAAGCTTTTGAACACTCTTTGAGGATAATTGCCATCACGGACCACGACACTACCCAAGGCATCGCCGAGGCCAAAAAACATGCCCCTGCCGGGTTGGAAGTAATCAGCGGGATTGAGCTGAGTACCCTTTCCGCCCAAGGAGAAGAGATCCACATTCTCGGTTATTGGATCGATGAAAACAATGCCGGCTTACAAGAACTTTTGGAAAAATCCCGCCGTGACCGGATTACCCGGGCGGAGTCAATCGTGGAAAAATTGAATAACCTGGGCCTTTGGATTTCTTACGGCGATGTAGAGCAGTTCGGCCACGGAAGAGTGGTCAGCCGCAGCCATATCGCTTCTGCTCTAGAAAGCAGAGGATATGTGCAGACTAAGAAGGAGGCATTTGAAAAGTACCTAGCGCCGCAGGCCCCCGCTTATGTAGCCAGGCATAAGCTAAACCCCGCGCAGGCAGTAAAAAGCATTTTAAAGGCAAACGGCGTACCCGTGTTAGCCCATCCGGGCTTAATCAAAGACCTGGCGGTTTTACCCGCCTTAGTTGATGCCGGCCTGGCCGGCCTGGAGGTAGTCCACTCCAGCCACGATCAAAAACAGGTGGACTTTTTCCTGCAGTTGGCGGCTCAATGGCAGCTGACGCCGACAGGCGGTTCCGACTGCCACGGGCCGGGCGGCAAAGATGAGGTCTTCTTGGGTAAATTTACAATCCCCCAAAGCTGGGTCGATCGGTTAGCCCGGCGGCGATAGGATTTATTTCCCTGCAGGCTTAGGCCCTTATCCCCAGAACATATTTAACGAATCTCTCAAACGCCTTGAAGTCGCTAATTTCAATTTTATGGGAGTTGGAGAAATGTCTTTAATCAGGGGAGCGAAAATTGCGTTAAAAGCCACAAAGCCACACCGCTACCGGGTCCACTACGATGTTCTTTTGGAGGACAAACCGATCGGGGAAATAGAATTAGACCATATCGCTTGGCGGAGCGGCGAGGCCGAATTAAAGATTGAAATTCCTAAAGCCGGGCTGCAAAACAAAGGTTATGGGACCGATGCCGTGCTTACACTTTTAGAGCATGCCTTCACAAAAATGAACCTCAACCGCGTCTATCTGAGGGTTTACGCCACTAACTTCCCCGCCCTGCGCTGTTACAAAAAAGCAGGCTTTAAAAAGGAGTGGCGCCTGCAGCGAAAAGTGGCAGGCGGCGGAGAAAAGGTTATTTATTTAATGGGGATCACGAAAGAAGAATTCTTGACCAGGCCGGGGGAAAACAAAAAAGTAGTCTAGAACCGCAGATTCTGCGGTTCTTTTTTCTTTCTCCCCAAAAAGCCCCTTTTTCTCACGAACCATATCAATGTAAAGTATATCTGGGAGCAAGGATTCCGGGGTACTATGTCGAATCTGTACAAGGCATATTTCTATCAGCTAAGCTAATTGGAGGGGTATCGATGCTCGAAGTTTTCGTACTTGGTGGTCCAGTAATGATTCCTTTACTTCTTTGTTCTATCTTTGCCGTTGCGGTCGGTGTAGAAAGGCTCTGGTACCTGCTGCGTTCCAGAGCTGACGCAGAGGATCTGGTAGAAGACATCAAACTTTCTTTAGGCCAGGGCAAAGTGCTTGAAGCCATGCAGATTGCCAAAAAGGCAAGGGGCCCGCTGGCTGCAACTTTGGCTGCAGGCATCGCCTATTATGACAGAGATAGGGAAGAAATTAAAGAACACATGAATACTGTCGGCCAAGCAGAAATTTACAAAATGGAACGAAGGATGAATGTCTTGGACACCGTAGCCATGATTTCTCCTTTGTTGGGAATTTTAGGCACAGTAACAGGCATTATTAAAAGTTTTAACATCATGGCCGCCTTGGAAGGCGTGGCACAGGCATCGGCCCTCAGTGCCGGTATTGCGGAGGCTTTGATAACCACCGCTGCCGGGCTGATTATCGCCATTCCCACCATGGCGCTTCACGCCTATTTAAGCGGCATCATCGACCGCCAAATAGCCGACATGAACAAACAGGGCACGGAGCTTTTGAACGTCCTTGATTCCAGAGGTGAATTCTAATGAATTTAAAGCGGGTAAGCAAAAAAAGCCGCGGCCCGAATATTCTGCCTATGATCGACATTGTCTTTTTCTTACTGGTATTTTTTATGATCTTCACAACAATTAAGACAACACCGCTGGGTATGGACATAGAACTGCCGAAAGCGGTAAGCGGCAGCCCCCAGCAGAGCACCAGTTTCGAGATTTCCGTGGACAAATCCGGTGCCTTCTACGTCGGCGGCAGAAGGATGACCGGAGCTGAACTGCGCAGCCGGCTGGCGGAACGCCTCGAGGTCAACCCGGAGATTTTTGTGATCGTTAAAGCAGATAAAGAGGTCCGCTACGAATACGTCATTGCGGCGCTTGATCACGTACGCAGCGTCGGCGGCTATAAATTGGGTTTAGCTGTGGAACACGAATCCTAAAAGAAAGGAGAGAATTATGTGTACAACCCTTACGGTGATGAACCGAGGTTAAATAAATTTATTTTAATCTCTGTGGTTCTTCATGCCATCTTATTTTTAACATTCCCGGATTTTCATTCTCTCCTAACACCCTCAGATGTCCCGGGTATGACCGGCGGCGGTGTTATCCAAGTAATGCATGTGGAAACGTCCGTCAGCCAGCGTTATTCGCCTATCACGGACCGCCTTTCCCAAACGGCGGCACCTCGGGTTACCGAACCGCGCCCCGTTGAAGAGGAAACACCACAGGCAGAGGCCACAGCGCCCGTCCCCGCGGAAATCCCCGCGGTTGAAGAACCTCAGGTGGAGCGGAGCAGGCCTTTAACACCGACACAGCCGGATCCGCCCGAAGTGCAGGAATCGCCGGTGGAAGAACAACCTCCTCTTTTCGGGGAAGGGGAACTGATGACGAGTGAAACAGGGCCGGAATTGGCAATAGATGAAGAGGATAAAGAGATTGAAGCGGCTGAGGATTCGGGCACTCCGGCAAGCCAAGCCGACACAACCGGTTCGGGAGAAGGGACTCAAGGAGAAGCCGATGCTCCCGGCCTGGCTCAGTCGGGCGAAGGGGAAGCTGAAAGCGCACCGCCGGCACCGGCACCTTTACCCGGCGGCTTCAGCTTATATCCCGGTGGCGGTAATCCGATATATCCGAAAGATGCAGCACACGAAGGAAAAGAAGGGACGGTTATCACTACAGTCCGTGTTACCGCCTCAGGACAGCTGCAGGAGGTCATAACGACTCAATCTTCCGGCCATGAGGATTTGGACGCCCAGGCGAAATACGAAGCGGAGATGGCGCCCTGGCCGGAACACGATTTTGATTATGAGGTTGAGGTTAAACATACGTATACCAGGGAAGAATTTGTCCCCTCGGTGAGCTACGGCCTGATGAAACCGCAGGATGCACCCTAAGGAGGTTGGCGAATTTATGCCTAAGAAAAGACTTTTGGCCTGTACGGCCCTCTTAAGCCTGTTAGTTACGCTTTTAGCCGGCGCGGCATCTTCTGCCGAAATAGGCCCGCCGGTTTCCTTGGAAAACGAGTACATCCGCATTGTGGTTAACGATTCCGGGCCGAATGCGGGCCGTTTTTCCGTGCGGACAACAGGCGGCGATCCCCAGAGGGACACAGACCACAACAAGCATTTAATCTACGGGGGCGACAACCCTTGGACATCCTACACGACGGTTAGGATCGGTAATAAAAACTGGGTTTTTGGCGGTGAAACGGACCGCAGGGCAGGCAGGGCAGGCGAGTACGGCCGGGTTATCCAAGAGCCCACAGTTGTAGATAACACCATTCAAAGTGCCTGGCAGCTGGGACCTGTGGAAGTTTGGCAGATTTTACATTTTGCCCGCAGCTCAACAACGGGCCTGATGGATACGGCCCGCATTGAATACCAGGTGAAAAATACGGACGAAGTCTCCCACATGGTGGGCCTAAGGCTGATGCTCGATACCATGCTCGGTTCTAATGACGGTGCACCCTTTCGGGCCATGGAGCGGGAGATTTTTACCGACACTGTTTTTTATTCCTATGAAATGCCCGAATTTTGGCAGGCCTTCGATTCTATCAGTAATCCCCAAGTAATTTCGCAGGGGACCTTAAAAGGCCCGGATATAACTGTCCCCGACAGAGTTTATTTTACGAACTGGGGCAGCTTGGCTGATGATCTGTGGGAATTCGATTTTGAGCCTTACCGCGATTTCAAGCGCAAAGGCGAGTTTGAACTGGACAGCGCCATTGCTCTTTTTTGGAATCAAAAAGCCTTAGCGCCCGGCGAGTCCCGCAGTTATGTCTCTTACTACGGCTTAGGCGGGGTGACGATCACTTCGGGTGATTTGATTTTGGGCGTAACGGCACAATACCAAATCACGGCCGATGCAGAAGGTTTCCAGACTTTCCCCGTCATCGCTTATATTGAAAATGATGGGTCGGGTAAAGCCATGGATGTGCAGGCCGAGATTAAACTGCCGCCCGGCTTAAAACTCGTAGGCAGCGCCGAAGATGCCATCAAAGCTTTAGGCAATTTAGAAGTAGGCGAGACGATTCAAACCGGCTGGCAGCTTTTAGCGGACAGCAGGATTGCCGGCAGCCTAACTTACGAAGTTATTGTTTCCGCAACAAACAGCGAGCCTTCGAAGGTAACGCGCGATGTATCAATCGTCAGCCCGGCAAAGTTGAGCCCGCCCGGGTTAGAGGGCCCTGTTGCTTTGGGCATCAAAGACGAAAAGTATCATCCACCCTTTTTCGAGGTAAAAGGGACCATAAAAAATGAGGGAGGGGCGACAGCTTACGGAGTTGTCACGGAGCTGACACACCCCATTGGCTTACGCTTGGGTCCGGGCCAAAGAGCCAGGAAATTCCTCTGGCCCATCGAACCGGGCGAGGAAGCGGAATTTACCTGGCTTCTTGTGCCCACCGGGGAGATTTTGGAAAGCGAAATTGCTGAAATGCTCCAACTTTACTACTCTTTAGAGGTGAAGTTTCAGTCAGACAGTGCGGCCCGCGCCAACTCAATTTACCTGCCGGAGTTAAAGCCCAAGATCTGGCTGAAAGGGCCCGAGAAAGAACCGGTTAAGGTTGGCGACATTTTTTCCGTGGAAGTTTGGGCAACCAATATCAAAGAATTTGTGGCAGCGGAGTTGGATTTGACCTTTGATCCGGATCTTTTGGAAATCGAACTGGATATTTTGGATATCAGCATAGGCACACTCTTTGTTGACGATAGTGTGCGCCCTCCTCAGCTTTTTCCGTGGCAGATGCCGAAAATTGATAATGCCTCCGGTAAAATTACGGCCGCCCGGGGGGATCGGGGGTTTGAAAACTACTTGGGCCTTTCTTACGGCACACTTATGAAAATCGATTTCCGGGCCAAAAGCCCCGGTACCGCTCGGATTGCCGGCGAACGGGCGCAAGTTTGGGATAAAGATGGGCAGGCCGTCAGCTTTTCTGTTGTCGAAAAAGAAATTACTATTCTACCTTAACGGTGAGGAGGCTTATTTATGGAAAAAAGATGGCTGGTTTTCGGACTGATTATGGTTTTGCTTTTCAACTTAGTGGGCACATCGGCCGTATTGGCCAAAGTGACGGATATTACTCCGGATCACTGGGCGTACCGGGCCGTTGTCACCTTAGTCAACAGAGGCTACCTGCAGGTTTACGAAGATGGGACCTTTCAAGGGGACCGGGCGGTTAACCGCTTTACTTTGGCAGTTGCCTTAGCCCAAATCTTAGAAGAGATCGAAGCGGGCAAAGTCAAAGGAACCACGGAAGATTTAGATTTAATCAAACAGCTTTACCATGAATTCGAGGCGGAATTAGCACTCTGGTATCAAGCCCGGGAGTCCTTGGATGAGGATGTGGCCTTCGTCCGCCAAAGCATGGCTGCAGTGGAAGAGCGTGTCCGCCTGGTAGGGGCAAGCCAGATAGAATTGGGTGCCAGGATGGAAGAGGCTTTAGAAGCAATCAGCCAACTTGAATCCCATGTTGGCGTCCAAAAAGAAGATCTGGTAGATTACAAAGTAGAAATAGAGGCAATCACCCAAGCCGTCATCGAATTAGAAAAAGAACTGCGTGAGCAGGAACAGGATCTCCAGTACTTAAATAATTGGAAAGAAGAAAAGGAAATCGTCATTGCGGCCCTTCAGCTGAAAATGGAAGATGACATTGAAAAAAGCATCCAAACGCTGGGGCAGCGTAATTTGGAATTGGAAAAAGATCTGCAGACCTTAGCCATCCGCCTGCAGCGGGAGGCACAAAAAGTGAGCGAGGTTACGGGCCGGTTAGAGCAGGCGGGCCAAGATCTGGCAAGCCTGGAAAAAGACTTTTTAACCCTGCACGGCACCGATGAGCTCTTGGAGGAGCTGCGCGATCAGCTGATCTCCGATCTTAATGTGCAGGTTAACGCGGCCTTGATCAGGGAAAAGCGCTTGGAACGGCAGATTAGCGAGCTGGAAGAAGAGTTCGAATCTTACCGGGAAACGGCCGAAAAAGAATTAAAATCATCCAAAACTATGACTACAGTTGCTTTGGCAGTTGCCGCGGTCGGGGTAGTGATTGCTGTAATGGGGGGCCTGGGCAATTAGATTCTAAAATATGGCAGGCGGTTTTCGCTCAGTGCGGAAACCGCTTTTTGTTTAAGCATATTTTTCATCCCTTTTAACATAATAAGAAAGGTGAAGGGGATGAACAGTATGAAACCAAAAGACTATCAGAAATTGGTAAATCAAAATACTCCGAAAGTGCCCTTAGTCAGTAATATGGCGTGGGCTTTTTTAGTCGGCGGCTTATTCTGCGCCTTCGGCCAACTTGTTTTAAACGGAGCGGAAATCTTGGAAACAACAAAAAACGAAGCGGCAGCCGTCACCTTGGCGGCAATGATCTTTGTGGGGACTGTTTTGACAGGTTTCGGCATCTACGATGAAATTGCAGAAAAAGCCGGGGCGGGAGCCGCAGTGCCCATCACCGGTTTTGCCAACACGATTGCATCCGCGGCAATGGAATTTCGCCGGGAAGGGCTGCTTCTGGGCATGGGCGCCAGGATGTTTACAATCGCGGGCCCGGTGATAGTTTACGGAGTCTTGGCCGGCTTTTTTGTGACCGTTTTAAAGGCACTGATTCTCGGTTTATTTTAGGAGGTAGTGTGTGCAAAACCACCTTGGCTTACAAACCCTAACTTTCAGCAAACAGCCCAGGTTTGAAGGAAGCTACAGCCTAGTAGGGCCTATGGAAGGCAGGGGGCCTTTGGGCAGCGATTTTAACGAGATTTTGCCGGATGATAATTTAGGGCAGAAGACACCGGAAAAGACCGAAAGGCTGATGCTGGAGAAGGCGATTCTTAAGCTTATGGAAGAGGCAAATTTAAAGCCGCAAGATTTTCAGTTTTTCATCGCCGGGGATCTTTTAAACCAAATCGTCACATCCTCCTTTAATGCCGCAACACTCGCGCTTCCCTTTCTCGGCATCTATGCCGCCTGTGCAACTTTCGGCGCGGCCTTGGGTTTAGGCGCCCTGCTTATTCAAGGGGATTTTGCCCAAAAGGTTTTAATCGGTACGGCCAGCCATTACCAAACTGCGGAACGGCAGTTTCGCTACCCCATTGAGCTAAACATCCAACATAGAGCGACAAACCACCATACGGTCACCGGCGCGGCCGCGGCCGCCTTGGGCCTTGCCGGCGCAGGCCCCCGGCTGACAGATGCAACATTTGGCATCGTTGTGGATAAAGGCTTAAAAGATGTCAATGATATGGGCAGCGCCATGGCCCCGGCCGCCTTTGCCACCCTTAAACAGCATCTGGCGGATACGGGGCGCGGAATGGAGGACTACGATATTGTCTTAACCGGCGATTTAGGCAGGCAGGGAAGTAAAATGCTGAAGCTTTTGGCCGAAAAACAGAATATGAGCGGCTTGGAGCGCCTCCAGGATGGAGGGGCAATGATTTACGATAGCAAGCAAAACGCCGGCACAGGGGGAAGCGGTGCCGCCTGCGTTGCCGTAACGACACTGGGCTACCTTTTAAATCAGCTGGCGGCCGGCAGGGCCAAGCGGGCGTTAGTCATCGCCACAGGTGCTTTATTCAGCCCCATTACGGCCCTGCAGGGAGAGACAATCCCCACAATAGCGCATGCGATCGCCCTGGAAGCATAATTGGAGGAGATGCCTTGGAGTTTATCATCGCATTCTTAGTGGGCGGGGCAATTTGTGCTCTTGCCCAGCTGGTGTTGGATACCACTAAACTGACGCCGGCACACGTCTTAGTCGGTTTAGTAGTTTTAGGCGCCGTCTTAAACGGCCTGGGCTTCTATGAGCCGTTTCAGGAATTTGCCGGCGCCGGCGCTTTAGTACCCGTGCTCGGTTTTGGCAGTTCGATCACAAAAGGGATGGTCTCGGAGGTAAAGCGGCTGGGCTGGGAAGGGTTGTTTACGGGGGCTTTTGAAATTACCGGTTTGGGGCTTGCCGCAGCCATTATTTTCAGCAGTATTATAGCTTTAGTCAGTAAACCAAAGAAATGAAGGAAAAGCGGGGAATTTTGTTTTATCCCCGCTTTGTTATATAATAAATTAGGGAGGAAAACATTGGCACAAGTAGAAATAAGCTATAAGTATTAGTGCAGATTGTCCTGGAGAAAGGGGATTTTCATGGAAGAAAGGCAATTAGTCGTTTTCCGCTTGCATAATGAGGAATTCGGCGTTGAAATCACGGATGTGCGAGAAATCGTTAAACCCCGCCACATTACCCGCCTGCCCCACGTAGATGATTTTATCGAAGGGGTCACAAACTTAAGGGGAGAGGTCATACCGGTCATCTGCCTGCGTAAGCGCTTTGGGCTTGAAGCGCAGGAAAACACGCAGGAGACGAGGATCATCATTCTGGAGGTTAACGATAAATTAGTAGGCTTTATTGTCGATGCTGTGACCGAGACTTTGCGGCTGGCGGAAGATGCCATAGAACCACCGCCAACGAGTATTGCCGGTTTGCGCGCCGATTACCTAGCAGGCGTGGGAAAATTAAACGATCGCTTACTGATCCTATTGGAAGTTGGTAAAATCCTCACCAGCAGTGAACAGATCCAACTGGAATCCCTGCCCACTGAAAAAGTTTCCGCAGCAGAATAAACCTCAAGAAATGGCTAATACCTGCCGATATTGTTAGAGAGGGGATTCCCTCAAGGGAGGGATACCCTCTTATTTAAATGAACCCGGGAGGTGAGTTTTGTGCATGACATTTTATCACAGGAAGAAATTGACATGTTGATTAAGGCCGCTTCCGAACCGGACGGTGAGGAAGAAATTGAAGCCGCCGGCGATGAAGATCCGCTGTATGATTTCACTAGGCCAAATAAGTTCTCAAAAGAGCATCTGAGGGCCCTAGAGCGCATTCACGAACAATTTACCAGAAGCTACGGGGTTTTAATGACGGCCAAACTCAGGCACCAAGTAGACCTGAGGGTGCACACCGTTGAACAGCTCACCTTTGGCGACTTTGTCAGCTCACTCCCCAATCCGTCCGTACTCAGCGTTTTTAAGGTCCACCCCTTGGAAGGGTATGCAATCATGCAGCTGACGCCGGATATCGCATTTCTCTTACACGACCGCCTCTGCGGCGGCGACGGCAGGCCTTTGGGGCGCAGCAGGGGCCTCACCGATATAGAAACGGCTGTTTTACGAAAACAGGTAATCAGTGTTTTCTCAGCCCTTTTGTCAGAAGCGTGGCGGGATGTCAGCGCCTTGGAATTTGAGTTAGATTACATGGAAAGCAATCCTCAATTTCTCCAACTGATTCCTGAAAGAGAAGTCATCGCCCTGGTCACCATGAGGTTGGAATTAAACGAGCAGGCGGATATGGTCAGTATCTGCTTACCGCACCGTACTTTGGAACCCATTATGAAAAACCTGACACAGATCCGTATGTTTGAGTCCTTAAAACAACCTGATCCGGCGCGGATCGAAGTATTGAAACAAAAGATCCGCTCAGCTGTCATCCCAATTGAAGTTGAGCTGGGCCAAACTTCCGTCTCAGTGCAGGATCTGCTTAATTTGGCCGCGGGCGATGTGATCCCACTGGATCGCAAAAAAAACGAAACCCTTGATATAAAGATAGGGCCGCTGACTAAATTTAAAGGCACGCCGGGCCGCTTGGGCGCAAGGCTCGGTGTTGTGATTACAAATGTATGCGAAACGGAAGGGGGCACCCGCAGTGAGTGACGAACTGATGAGCCAAGACGAACTTGATGCCCTTTTAGCCGAATTAGACAACGGAGGGGAAAAGGCCAAAGAAGAAAAGACGGAATTCCCCGATCTGGACGTGAATGACTTTCTTACTACTGAAGAGCAGGACACTTTAGCGGAAATCGGCAATATTTCCATGGGTTCCGCAGCTACCGCTTTAAGTACTTTGGTGAACAAAAAGGTGAGCATCACGGTACCGGAAGTGTATATGAGTACGCCGAAAGTTGTCACCGATTCATATCCCGTACCCTGTATAATTGTCAATGTAGAGTACCTGCAGGGGCTTTTGGGTGAAAACATTTTAGTCATCAGGGAAAAGGATGCTTTAGTGATAGGCAGCTTAATGATGGGCGAAGATGGGACAAGCTTACCGCCTGAAATAGATGATATTTACCTCAGCGCTTTAACCGAAGCGATGAATATGATGATGGGGTCGGCGGCGACAGCCATGTCCGACTTATTCGGGACTTTAATCGAAATTTCACCGCCCACGACGGAACGGCGGGATCTGGCACAGGATTTGGTGACGGAGGAAATCCCCCAGGAAAACCCCGTCGTAACCATTGCCTTCCGCATTGAAATCGACGGTTTGGTAGACAGCACAATGCTCCAGATCATTGAAACCGATTTTGCTAAAGAAATGGTTGAAATGCTGCTGCCGGCGCAGGAAGAGGTTCCAAAGCCCGCAGCCATTGAAGAAGAAGCAGCGGCCATCGCTTGGGCGGATTTAAAAGAAGAACCGGCTAAAATGCCGCCACCGCCCCGGCCGGTGCAAAAAGAAGATCAAACCGCCGTGGATTTAGGCAATATAAATATAGATTTAATCAAGGGCATCCCCGTCCAAGTGCGGGCGGTTTTGGGCAGGACCAAGATGTCTATCGACAACATCCTTCGTTTGGGGCCCGGCCACATCATGGAATTAGAATCCTTCCACGGCGAGCCGATTGAGGTGTTTGCCAACGATACCCTGATTGCCCGAGGGGAAGTTGTCGTAGTGGGCGAACAATTTGGGGTCCGCATCACGGAAATAGCGACGCAAAAAGATCGCATAGTCAGTGTCAGTTAGGCTGAAAGGGGGAAGCAATTGGATACCAGTGCCTTCAAAGAAGTATTTGCGGCAGAAGCCCAAGATTACCTGCAGTCATTAAATGATAATCTTTTAGTTTTCGAACGCAATCCTGCGGATTGGAACATCCTCGACGAGCTGTTTCGGGCAGCCCACAGTTTAAAAGGCATGTCCGGCACCATGGGTTTTAAAGAGCTGACACAGTTTACTCACGAGATGGAAAGCGTTTTAGAAAAGCTGCGCGGGGGGGAATTGACCGCCAACCAAGAAGTTATTGACGTGTTATTCCGCTCCGTAGATACCTTAGAAATTCTTTTGGAGCAGACCATCAGCGAAGAGCCGATCAGCGGCTTTGAAGAAGTTACTGCGGCCTTAAAAGGCTTGACAGGTGAAGAAGGTATCACAGTTCAAGAAGAAATGGCCGCGGACAGCCTTACCATGGAACTGGATGAATTTAATCGGGAAACGATTAAACAAGGCCTGGAACAAGGCTACAACGCCTTCAGCGTTATCGTCACTTTACGGGAAAATACAATTTTAAAATCAGTGCGGGTTTACACCGTTTTTCAAGCCTTGGAAGAAATCGGAACTATTATCCAAAGCAAGCCTTCTGTACAGGATTTGGAAGACGAGCTGTTTGATGTTCAATTTGGTCTCATAATTCTTACGCATGAAACCGCCGCAGGCGTCCAGGGCATCGTCGAGGGGATTTCCGAGATTGAAAATGTGGAAGTTTCGCCTGTAAGCGAAGAAAAGCCCCAAGAGAAAGCCGCTGCCCCACCCACGCAGACTGCAGCCGCAGCCATGGCGGCGCCACTGCCAAGGCTGCAGCGGCAAGAAACATTGGTGCGCGTTGAAACCGAGCGTTTGGACAAGCTCATCAACTTGGTTGGGGAATTGGTGATCAGCCGGACGCAAGTTATGGAAATGAGCTTGAATGAAAAAAATGAGTCTGAGCAAAAAAATGCCTTGGCACAGTTAGACCGAGTGACAACGGAACTGCAGTATGCCGCGATGAGCCTGAGGATGGTCCCCATTAAACAAGTGTTTGACCGCTTTCCCCGCATGGTGCGGGATCTGGCTCAGGCATCAAACAAGCAGATCAATTTGGAAATCTCCGGTGAAGAAACTGAACTAGACCGCTCTATTGTTAATCAAATCGGTGACCCACTGGTGCACCTTCTGCGGAATTCCATCGATCACGGCTTGGAACTGCCCGCGGAACGCTTGGCTTTAGGCAAACCGGAAACAGGCACTATCCGCCTGCAGGCAAGGCATGAAGGCAGCCACATCTTAATCGAAATAAGTGACGACGGCAGGGGGCTTGACTTAGCAAGCATTCAGAAAAAAGCGGTTGAACGAGGGCTTTTAAAGCCCACTGCTCCAAAAATCTCCAGCGAAGAAGGAATCGAACTGCTTTTTAACCCCGGTTTCAGCACAGCCAAGGAAGTAACAGGCCTCTCGGGCCGGGGAGTGGGCTTGGATGCTGTTAAAACGACTGTGGAATCACTGAGTGGAACCATTGAGATGGAATCCGTGCAGGGCCAGTCGCTGCGCACGATTATTAAACTGCCTTTGACTTTGGCAATTATCAAGGCGCTGTTAGTGCTCTGTGATGGCGAAACCATGGCTATCCCCATTCAAACAGTCCGAGAAAATCTCCAGATCGAACGAAGTCAAATCAAAACCGTGCAGCAGCAAAATGTAATCGTACTGCGCGATGAAGTACTTCCCCTCTATGATCTTGCCGCATCCCTCGGCTTTAATAGTTTGGAATCCCCGGGGCCTTTAGCCGTAATCGTAGTTGAAACCCGCGGCGGTAAGGCCGCCTTCATAGTGGAGGATTTAATCGGCCAGCAGGAAATTGTGATTAAGTCTTTGCAGGGCATTCTCGGCGATATCCAGGGGATTGCCGGGGCAACAGTTTTGGGTAACGGCAACGTTGCGTTAATCCTTGACACCAGTACTCTAATTCGATAGGGAGATGAAAGTATGGCGAAAACAGTTTTGATTACAGACGACACTGCGTTTATGCGCATGACTTTACGCAATGTTATTGAAAAAAACGGTTATGAGGTTGTAGGAGAAGCGGGGGACGGCGAAGAGGCCATCGCCCTTTACAAGGAACTGCAGCCGGACATGGTAACGATGGATATCACTATGCCTAAAATGGACGGCATCACCGCCATTAAAGAAATTATGAAAATAGATCCGGACGCTAAAATAATCGTCTGCAGTGCCATGGGGCAAAAGCCCATGGTTATTGAAGCATTAAGCGCGGGGGCCAAGGACTTTTTGGTCAAGCCCTTCGATGCGGAAAGAGTTGTTGAATCGTTGCGCAAAATCAGCGCCTAGGGGGGTGTGCCTGTGTACGCGGCCAGATTGGATTTTTTGAAAGAATTAGGCAATATCGGCGCCGGGCACGCCACCACGGCCTTATCGCAGATGTTAAGGGGAAAACGTTTCCAATTAGTTGTACCGGATGCCCGCATGCTGCCCTTTGCTGAGGCAGCTGAATTTATAGGTGGCTTGGAACAAACCGTAGTCGGAATTTTTATAATAATATCAGGTGACGTAAGCGGTTACATGGCTTTTATACTGCCTGTGGACAGTGCTTTAATTTTGGCCCGGCACTTGACAGGTGATGAAAGCGGCGAACTTAATGAGATGTCCCTTTCCGCTTTAGAAGAATTAGGCAATATTATGATTACTTCTTATCTAAATGCCCTGGCTAAAATGACAAATCTAATATTAGCCCCCAGCGTGCCGGCGATCGCAGTGGACATGGCCGGCGCGGTATGGCAGAGTATCCTGGCCGGTGCCCAAATTGTCAACGAAGTGACAGTAATCAGCACAGATTTTTTTGCTGAGGGCGAAGCCATTAAAGGTAATATCATATTTCTGCCCAATGAGGATGATTTCAAAAAGGTAGCCCATATTTTAGGCCTGGAGGAAATATAATGGCTGAATTGTTCGTAAATATGGGCCAAATTAACTCATTAAAAACAGATGGCATCTTAACTACGGTTGGCCTGGGTTCTTGCGTAGGCGTTACTTTATATGACAAGACGGCCAAAGTGGGGGTGATGGGCCATATTTTCCTGCCGAAAAGCAGGGAAGATAACGCACCACCGGGGAAATACGCGGATACGGGCATTCCGGCCATGATCGAAGAAGCACGCAAGCTTGGTGCCCAGAAAAGCCGCTTGCAGGCCAAAGTAGCGGGCGGCGCAAACCTTTTTCCCAACTTAAATCTAAACACGGTCAGCATCGGCGAACAAAATACTATGGCAGTTTTCGAAAACTTAAAAAAGTACAATATACCAATCGTTGGCCAGGATGTCTTAGGCAATCACGGCCGCAAAATGAGATTTTTCATCAAAAACGGTATCGTTATGGTCACGGCTATCGGTAAAACGCCCAAGGAGATTTGAGGTGGTAGCACAAATGCCCATAAAAGTCCTAGTCGTCGATGACAGTGCATTTATGCGTAAACTTATTTCAGAAATAATTAATGCTGAAGCTGACCTGGAAGCCGTTGCTACGGCGCGAAATGGGCAGGATGCCTTAAATAAATTAGCAAGGCTTGACATAGATGTTGTAACTCTCGATGTGGAAATGCCCGTAATGGACGGCTTAGAAGCCTTACGGCATATTATGAGTACTAAACCGCTGCCCGTTGTCATGTTAAGCAGCATGACCAAAAAGGGCTCAGATACTACCATGCAGGCTTTAGCTTTGGGTGCGGTTGATTTTATTCCGAAACCATCGGGCTCTATTTCCCTGGATTTGAAAGATATTGCCGCACTGATTGTTGAAAAAGTGCGGCTGGCAGCAAAAGCTCAAGTGCGTGAAATAAAAAAAACATCACCGCTGCCCAGGGCTGTGCGGCCCAAAGTTTTTCCGCCGGCTGCTGCGGGAGCGGCAGAAAAACTTGTTATCATCGGTTCTTCCACGGGCGGGCCCAGGGCAGTTGAAGAAGTGTTTGGGCAGCTCCCGCGCAACTTGCCGGCGGGCATCTTGGTCGTACAGCACATGCCTGCCCACTTCACGCGCAGTTTTGCCGAGAGGTTGGATGCACTATTTTCCTTTCCGGTCAAAGAAGCGGCAGACGGTGATCTTATCGAAAACAGCAAGGTTCTCATCGCACCGGGCGATTTTCACCTGCTGGTGGGCCAAGATCGCCGAGTACACCTGAATCAAAGCGACAAGGTAATGTTTTTAAGGCCCGCAATTGATGTAACGATGGCAAGCCTGATTTCCGTTTACGGCAGTAAGATTTTGGGCGTTATCCTCACGGGCATGGGCAGAGATGGCGCGCAGGGCATGGCCAAAATCAAAGCCGCGGGGGGAATTACCATCGCCCAGGATCAGAATTCTTCAACAATTTACAGCATGCCCCGGGCCGCCGCGGAAGAAGGAAATGCTGATTACATCCTGCCTTTAAACCGGATCGGTGAGGCGATCTCGAAAATTGTGCCGATCATGTAAGGAGAAAGATTTTATGGCATTGGAATACGAAAGATTAAAAGACGGGATTAACGCTAAATTAGGAATTGATCTGCACGCTTATAAAGAACAGCAGATGCGCCGGCGCAT
Organism: Candidatus Darwinibacter acetoxidans; assembly: GCA_041936745.1. Taxonomy (GTDB): domain Bacteria; phylum Bacillota; class Limnochordia; order Darwinibacteriales; family Darwinibacteriaceae; genus Darwinibacter; species Darwinibacter acetoxidans_A. The sequence continues at coordinate 25,691 of JBHGWS010000140.1, read as the reverse complement.
TAATCAGTGGTTAAACAGGCATGATTTGCCATCTTACGAGGCGCTTTTGGCTAAAATAGATGCGGACCAAAACCACCGCAGCAAATTTTTGAAATACTTGACGATTAACACATCGCACTTTTTTCGCGATGAAAGCGTTTTTTCTGTAATAGAAAATAAAATCTTGCCTGCAATAGGCACAAATAACAGGCCCCGCATCTGGAGTGCCGGAGCTTCAATTGGGGCGGAAGTTTATTCCATCGCTATTTTACTGCAGGAACTGCGCATCCAACCAAGTTTACTTTTGGCAACGGATTTAGACCTGTTTGTCTTGAACAAGGCTAAAGAGGGTCTGTTTTTGCCAAACCAAGTTAAAGATGTCAGGGAAAGCCTTAAACAGAAATATTTTTCTGTTTTGGAAAACGGCGATGTAGCAATTAATGACAGCATCAAAGAAATGGTAATCTTCAAACAGCACGATCTTTTGAAAGACCCATATCAAAACAACTTTGATCTAATCCTCTGCCGCAATGTTTTCATCTATTTTACCAGCGAGACGCAGGCCCGGCTGATTAAAAAGTTTGTTAAGTCTCTAACATCAGGCGGTTATTTCATCGTAGGATCCGCCGAACAGATCATGGATCCTGCTTCTTATGGACTGGACAGGGTAAATTACTGCATTTACCGGAAAACCACAGCCAGGGGGTAATCTAATGGTGCGTGAACACTTGGAGGAAGCCAAAACGATCGAAACAGCCATTGAAAATGCCCTAAAAAAACTCAACGCAACAAGAAAAGAAGTTGAGGTAGAAGTGGTGCAAGAGCCCTCCCGCGGGGTCCTCGGCCTGCTGGGCAGGCCGGCAGTTGTGCGGGTAAGGCTGAAAAAACCGGTTGAATCAAGGGATATTCCCGGCACAATCAGCGTAATTGACGGCAAGCTGCAGTACACCGCGCCACAGGGTGAAGGGCCACAGCCCAGCCTGCTTTTCAGCCGTGATTTCAAAGTGCGCTATCAAGGCAAAGAGATAAACCACCGCCTCATCCTTACCGCGGGGTTGGCCACTTTAGAGATTGAACTGCCGGAAAATTCTGCACCTAAATTAGAGTATGAAATCAAAATTTCTAAAAATAATCTCAAAGCGGAGCTGTTTTGGAAGCGGACACCGGGGGTTAAATATAAATTGGCGGAAAAAAGCCCGGCTAACCAGTTGAGTTTGACGCTGGAAAAAGAATTTGTGGAACCTCCCGCCCTAACAAAAGAAGAGGTGCGGGAAATAGTTGCCGTTGAGGGGCTTGCGTACGGCATCGATTTAAGTAAGATCACGCCTAAACAGCTCCGCCAACCGAGTGGTTTGATCACCATAGCCGAAGGCATTGCACCAACGCCTCATAAGCAGCCGGTTATTACCTATAGGTTTCAAGAAGATACAGTACCGGATGTAGATTTCGATGCACTCCGCATCGATCACTACGAGGTCCACGGTATTCGAAGTGTTAAACCAGGAACGGTTTTAGCAGTTAAGACACCCGGGGTTCCGGGAACCCCGGGAATTGATGTTTTCGGCAAAGAAATATCCATTGAGCCCATGATTGATCCTCCCCTGCAAGTTGGGGAGGGGGCATACCTTACTCAAGATGGGCTGCGGGCAGTAGCGGAAAGAGACGGGCTGCCCATGCTGCAGGGCGGTGTTGTAAAAGTGCTCGACGCTTTCGAACTTGCGGGGGATGCAGATGTTTCCACAGGCAATATCACCATGGATGGTGCTATAATAATAAGAGGGAATGTCTTAGAAAGCGTTAAAGTAGAATCGAAAAAAGGAAACATCATAGTTAACGGCTTAGTCAGCGGTGCAATTTTACGTACGGCAGGCTCCATTAACGTTGTCAGGAATGTCCTTCGCTCTCAACTTTACGCCGGAGGCCAGACCGTCATCAAAATCAGGCAGGTTGCCATGCTGCATAACATCGGCAATCAACTGGAACAGCTTTTAAAAGCTCACGACGCCATTGTCAAACAGGCTGAGAACATTCCCTTTGAGAACTTAATAAAACACCTCTTAGAGCTGAAATTCTTTGATCTGCCTAAGGATATCAAGGCCTTTGCGGACTATTTCAAAGAAGTAGAAGCAAGTTCGTCACTTGAATTAGCGCTGCTGGCAGAAAAATTGACAAACAGCCTGTTGGGTACGGGCCCGTTAGAAGTCAAGGATATCAGCAGCTTACGGGAGCTGCATTCCCTTTTGAGATCACAGGAAGTGATCCTGGAAAAAGAAACGGATACGGATTCCAACGCGACTGTTGGCTATCTGCAAAACAGCAGTATTGAAGCATCAGGTGTAGTGGAAATTACGGGCACCGGCTGCTATTATTCGAAAATAGTGGCGGGGCGGGGCTTCCAAATGCCCAACGGTGTTTTTAGGGGCGGTGAGATCACCGTAAACCAAGGCGATATCAAAGCTAAAGAATTCGGCGGCCCCACAGGAGTAGCCACTGAGGCCCACATCGTTAAAGAAGGGAAGATTACTGCCAACCGCGTTTACCCAAATGTCAGGATTTCCATTGGCAATCAGCATTTCAGGTTTGGGGAAGAAGGCTCACAGGTGAAGGCCTTTATCCAGGAAGGCAATCTGAGCGTTTTTTCCGGTTCGCTTAAAATTAATGAATGAAGGAGTACTATCTTTGGAGCAGTCAAACACGCGCCGCATTGTTTATCTCGGCCTTTTGACCGGGTTAGCTTTGGGCCTGCATTTATTGGAAAATATGCTGCCTTTGCCGACGAATATAACTGTGCCAGGGTTTAAACTGGGGCTGGCCAACATTGTCAGTTTATACGTAATCCTCAATTTTACTATTAAAGATGCTGTTACCATCACAATTTTGCGGACCGTTTTGGCTTCATTGGCCGGGGGCACGTTTTTGAGCATTACTTTTTTCTTTAGTTTTTTCGGCGGTATAGTCAGTACATTAGTCATGGGGTTAGCCCAGCGGTATTTAGGCCGCTTTTTCAGCCTTTTGGGCATTAGCCTGATCGGTGCAGTCATTCATAACTTAACACAGCTTTCCATAGCTGCTGTTGTCATAGAAAGCGCCGGTATTTTCGGCTACCTGCCCTACATGCTGTTTTTCGCCCTGCCAACCGGGGCCTTTGTCGGCCTTGTTACAGCCCAGATCAACAAACACTATTCTGCAGCCGGCTTTTAGAAAACATTCTGCAGAGTCAAGATCTCCTGGTGGTGCATCTGGACCAACTGCATTTTAATTGCTGTAATTTCCGCCAGCGCGGCACTTTCATCACGGCTTTCTAAAAGGCTGACTGCCCTAGCCAGGGCAATTGCTATTAGGTCTAATTCGTGATTGTGAATAAAAGGGCTCCAGGCATCCATTTGGGCAGCCCACTTTTTACCCACGCTGCGGCACAGAGTAACCGCTTCCTGCCATCGGCCTGCTTTTACATGTCTTTGGACCTGATCCAAATCATGCGAAAGGCTGTCGGTGGTTTTTAAAACCTGCTTTTCCAGATAAAAACCACCAATAACAATGGCGGCCATAACCACAAACATTACAATCCAAAGTTTCATCCGCCCACTCCTTTCGCTTGAGCCGCCCGGGCTTTTTCCTGCAAGAACAGTTCGCCTTTAGTATTGATTGCAGCAATTAAAACATCTGCCGGCGATTTGATGTTGAACTTCTCCAATTCGGTGCGCAGCCAAGCCTCTGTTAAGTTGACGTTTTTCAATTCCCGCTGCATAACCCGCCCGTCCAGGATCAGTACCGCAGGCAGGCCTTCGTATTCCGTATCCAGTTGGAGGTCTTTTGGAGTGACAGGCCTTTTTTGCGATTTTAGAATAACGCTTAAATCACCACTTGTCTCTAAAATGGCGAATTCCACATCGGCAATATTGAAAACGTTTTTAATGCGCAGCTGCTCCAACAGCTGATGCAGGTTATAGCGGGCTTTCTTCATTTCTTTTTCCAAAATCGTGCCGTTAGCTATAATTACGCTGTAACGGCCGTCTAAAACGGCCCGAAAGCCCAAAGATTTTAGGCTCAGGATGCTGAAGGTGACTTGAATAAAGAGCAGTGTTAAAATAGAAATAACGCCATTGATTAAAGGAATGTGGCGATCCTGCATGGGGATGGCAGCCAGTTCCGCCATCATAATTGTAATCACTAATTCAAACGGTTCCAGCTGGGCAATCTGGCGTTTACCCATAAGCCTCATCGCGGCCACTACCAGGATATAAAGAAAAAAGGTCCTTGCCAGCGTAATCAGCATAGTTTAACCCCCTATTTGGATTATTTCCAAAGCCGCTCTTTTGATACCCGGGGAACAAACTTGCGCCCATTTAAGATGTGGTAGTATAATAGGGTAGTGCTTATCTAATATTAACTAGGAAGGAAGCCGGTATGAAACGATTTTATTTAAAAACAATGGGCTGCCAGATGAACGATCACGACTCGGAGGTAATTACAGGCCTTTTACTTTCTTTAGGCTACCAAGCAACCGATGAAGCGGAACAGGCAGACCTCATACTTTATAACACCTGTTGTGTGCGGGCTAACCCCGAACGCCGGGTCTACGGCCATATGCTGTCTTATCAGGCTTTAAAAGAAAAGAACCCCGGTTTAATTATCGGTCTCTGCGGCTGCATGACGCAACAAAAAGAGGAACTGCAGAAAATTCTCAGGAAACTGCCTCACGTCGATTTAATCTTCGGCACCCATAACATCCACCGCCTGCCGGAATTATTGGCCAGGGCTGAAAACGGTGAGCGAGTTGTGGAAATTTGGGACGAAGCCGATTACAAAGAAGGACAGGACTTTCGCGACGGCCTGCCCATTAAGCGCAGCCACGGCCACAAAGCCTTTGTCAACGTAATTTACGGCTGCACGAACTTCTGCACTTACTGTATTGTGCCGTATGTGCGGGGCAGAGAACACAGCCGCCTGCCGGAAAAGATTAGGGAAGACGTAGAAAACCTGGTCCGAAGCGGTTACAAAGAAATCACCCTGCTCGGCCAAAACGTGAACTCCTACGGCAAAGATTTATCAAACGGTGCGTCTTTCAGCGGGCTTTTAAAACAGCTGGACAGCATCGCCGGCTTAGAAAGGCTTCGGTTTATGACCAGCCACCCCAAAGATATGGGTGATGACCTAATAGAGGCTCTGCGCTCTTTAGATACAGTTTGCGAACACCTCCACCTGCCTGTGCAGGCCGGCAGTAACAGAATTTTGCGCCGCATGAATAGGGGTTACACCAGGGAAGACTATTTGAAACTGGTGGAAAAGATCAGAAAAGCGGTGCCTGAAATCAGCTTAACGACAGATTTAATTGTAGGTTTTCCCGGCGAGACTGAAGAAGACTTTCAACAAACCCTGGCATTGGTCAGGGAAGTTGAGTTTGACTCCGCCTTCACCTTTATCTACTCGCCCAGGGAAGGGACGCCGGCCATGCGGCTGCCCGATCACCTGCCGGAAGAGGTCAAAAAAGAGCGGATCTACGAGTTGATTGAGATACAAAATACCATCAGCGGCTCCAAGATGCAAAAACTCTTGGGTACAAAACAAGAAATCTTAGTTGAAGGTAAATCCCGCGAAGGGTTGACAGGCCGGACACGAGCCAACCGCCTGGTCCATTTAGCAGGCAGTGACGATCTGGTAGGAGAGCTTCTGACAGTAAAAATCACAGAAGCCAGTACTTGGAGTCTGAAAGGCAGCGTCTTATAAGGGGGAAATCCTTTGTGGGTCAATGAAGCGAAGACTTTGTGGGCGGATAATAACCGGGATATCTGGCAGCTGCCGCTGTTCAGCCGAGACGGGCTTTACTGCGGCAATGTCGTCTGCCAAGTCGTCGAGCCCGGGCAGTGCCTCGTGCGCTATTTGGTTGTGTTTTCAAAAAAAAGATCCTGCCAGTATTTAGTGCCCTGCGAATGCATTCAAACAATCGGCAGGGCCGTGCGCTGTACAATCCGGTCTGATTTTTTAGAAAAACTGCCGCCCTACAGCACAGATATTTCTTCCCGGCTGGAGTTGGAAATTTACCGAACGCTGGGGCAGAAACCTTATTGGGCGCAGGAAAAAAACAAGCATTAACCAAAGGGGGCTAGGATTTGAAACTTACTCCGATGATGCAGCAGTATTACGATCTCAAAGAGCAATACCCCGATGCCATTTTGTTTTTTCGCCTGGGCGACTTTTACGAGATGTTTGGTGAAGATGCTAAAATCGCCGCCAAGGTTTTAGAAATAGCCCTTACCTCCAGAGAAGCAGGCCCACAGGGACGCATACCCATGTGCGGCGTGCCGCACCACGCCGCGGCGGGCTACTTGGACAAGCTTGTTAAAAGCGGCTACAGGGTAGCTCTGTGCGAACAGCTGGAAGATCCGAAAAGCGCAAAGGGCGTAGTCAAGCGCGATGTGGTCCGCGTCATCACTCCGGGCACTTTTATCGAAGGCAGCCTGAAAGAAAAAGAAAACCAATACTTGGCTGCTTTGGCCTGGCACAACAATTGGGGCTTGGCCTTTTTGGATCTATCCACGGGGGGGTTTATGGTAACTAAATCGGCCCGCTGGCAGGAGGTGGACGATGAACTGACCAGGCTGCGGCCGGCGGAAATAGTTTTAACGAAGGGATTTGCCCAGATGGCTGCACTTAAAACCACAGCTCAGAAGCTGGGGGCCTTGGTGACGGAATTAGCCGGCAGCCAGCCGAGTGTGGCAGGTGCCAGCCACGATTTATTAGAGCATTTTGGGACAAGCACCTTAACACCTTTTGGCCTGGACAGTGCGGAAACTATTATTGCCGCAGGCTTAGCTTTACATTACGTGAAAGATTCGCAAAAAAGCATCCTGCCCCATATCAGAAAGGTCACTGCTTATAATTTAGAGGATTATCTGCATATGGACAGCCACAGCAGGCAAAATTTGGAACTGACTCAAACGATCCGGGGAGCCCGCAAAGCCGGTTCTCTTTTAGGCATTTTGGATTATACTGAAACCGGTATGGGCGGCAGGCTTTTAAAGGCCAACATTGAAAAGCCCCTGGTGCAAAAAGGTGCGATTACTAAGCGGTTGGATGCTGTAAGTTCGCTTGTGGAAAACACAGCTCTCCGACTGGAGTTAAAAGAACACTTAAGCGAAATCTATGACTTGGAAAGGCTTTTAGGCCGCTTAGTGGCAGGCAGCGGCAATGCCCGCGATCTCAACGCTTTAGCGGCTTCTTTAGAAAAAATTTCGCCCATAAAAAACCTCCTTTTAGAAAATGACAGTGCACTTTTAAGTGAATTGGAGGAAAATTTGGATCCGCTGGCCCCTCTTACAACGCTGATTCGAAAGGCAATTTTGGCGGATCCCGCAATCACCATCCGCGACGGTAATTTAATCCAAGACGGCTATAACGCAGAGCTGGATAAGCTGCGCCAGGCAAGCAGGGGCGGCAAAGAGTGGATCAAAAATTTAGAAGCGGGCGAAAGGGAGAAAACGGGGATTAAATCCCTCAAAGTCGGCTTTAACCGCGTCTTCGGTTATTACTTAGAGGTTACCCACCCCAACGTTCACTTAGTGCCCGAGCATTATGAAAGGAAACAAACGCTGACCAACGCAGAGCGTTACATAACGCCGGAATTAAAAGAGCAGGAAGCATTAGTTTTGGGCGCGGAAGAGAGGATTAACGAACTGGAATACCAGTTATTCTTAGATCTTAGGGAAAAGATCCAAGATTACATTAAGCCCATCCAAGCCAGTGCCCATGCTTTGGCATATCTCGACTTTCTCCAAAGCCTGGCCACCGCCGCGGTAAAAAACAACTACAAGCGGCCGGAAATAACAGAGGAGCCGGTGCTTGACATCAAAGGGGGCCGCCATGCGGTGATTGAAGCCTTGGAAGGTACCTTTGTACCTAACGATGCTTACTTTGATGCCAAGCAGCGGATCATACTGCTTACGGGGCCTAACATGGCGGGGAAAAGTACATACCTGCGCCAAGTTGCCTTAATCGTTATCATGGCTCAAATAGGCAGTTTCATCCCGGCTGATTTTGGCAGGATAGGGCTCGTTGACCGGATTTTTACCCGCATCGGCGCCAGCGATGATTTGAGCACGGGCCAAAGCACGTTTATGGTAGAATGCACCGAAACTGCTCAGCTTTTACTCAATGCCACAAACAAGTCTTTAATCGTGTTAGACGAATTAGGCCGGGGTACCAGCACCTTCGATGGCATGGCGATCGCCCAGGCGGTTATCGAATTTATCCATGAGAAGGTGGGGGCCAGGACGCTTTTTTCCACACATTTTCATGAATTAACTAAGCTGGAACAGCAGCTTGCCCGCCTTAGAAGCTATCGGGTGGAGGTTGAGGAAAAACAAGGCACCATTTATTTTCTCCACCAAGTTTCCCCGGGCACGACTGACCGCAGCTACGGCATTAATGTTGCCAGGATGGCCGGCATCCCCCAACCGGTGCTTAAAAGATCTTTGGAACTTCTGTTAGAACTGGAAGCAATGGGGAAGGGGCCGACCCAATTAAGCCTTTTTCAAACAGCCGATTACGCTGCCCTGGCCGCGACTGAAGAGCCCGCTTTATACGGGGAAGAGATAATTGAGGAGCTTTTGAGCTTGGATTTGAACAATCTAACCCCCCTGGAAGCCCTGCAGGCTCTCGCTTTACTGCAGGCAAAAGCGAGGGATAAGGATGGTGGAGGTAAATGATTAAAATTTTGCCGGCGGGAGTTGCACATAAAATTGCCGCTGGAGAAGTTATCGAACGGCCCGCTTCGGTAGTTAAGGAACTTGTGGAAAACTCCATCGATGCTTACGCCAGCCAAATTGTGATCGAGGTCCGCAAAGGGGGCATCGAATTTATAAGAGTGCAGGATAACGGAATCGGTATCCCGGCCGACGAATTAGAACTTGCTTTCCAACCGCACGCCACCAGTAAAATAGAGGTGGCGGAGGATCTCTTTTCTTTAAGGAGTTTGGGCTTTCGGGGGGAAGCCCTGCCCAGTATTGCCAGCATTGCCCAAGTAACACTGACCTCAAGGCCCACTAAACAGGAACACGGTTTTAAGATTTCCCAAAAAGAGGGCGAGGGCTTTTTAGTCGAGCCGATCGGCTCGCCGGAAGGAACCGTTGTCGAGGTCCGCAACCTGTTTTACAACGTACCGGCCCGTTTTAAATTCTTGAAAACACCTGCCGCGGAAAATCGACGAGTTGTGGAGATGGCTACTAACCTGGCTTTAGCTCACCCCCACATTGCTTTCCGGCTCGTGGCGGATGGAAAAAGTGTCCTTTCCACTCCCGGTAACGGGCGCCTTTTAGATACCATCTTAGTTATCCAAGGCAGTAATATCAGCAGGGATGTCATTAAGTTCTCTGCCAAATTCGCCTGGGGAAGTGTACTGGGCTACCTGGGCTCGCCGCGGCTGGCGAAGGGCAACCGCAGCGGCCAAACTTTCATCATGAACGGCCGCGTGATTCAAAGCACAACTCTGCAATCTGCTTTGGAAAAAGCTTATCGCGGCCTTTTGCAGGGCCGCTTATTCCCCTGGGCCGTTGTGGTTATGGCTGTGGACCCAAAACTTGTGGACTGCAATGTCCACCCGGCGAAAGTCGAAGTGCGCTTCGCCAACGAACAAGAGCTTTTTGGCGATGTCTTTTCGGCGATTCGGTCGGGCTTAAGTGAGAAAGATTTGGCCCCCAGTTTAGAAAAGCCCGCACCAAAGAAAACCCCGCGGCCTAAACCTGCACTCCAGGCACAGCTGGAATGGGAACCGGCAAGTTGGCAGCATATGGATTCCCTTTTGCGGCAGTATAAACCGCGGCCTAAACCGATGCCAACTTACCTTAAGCCGCAGCCTGAGCCGGCGAAAGTAAGTGAAAAAGAGATGCCCCAACCGCCGGAAGGGTTAGCCGAAATCAGGCGGCAGCTTCTTTCTGCCCGCCTAATCGGCCAGCTGCACCAAACTTATTTGCTTTTGGAAGTGGCCACAGGCCTTTGGATCTTAGATCAACACATAGTGCACGAGCGGATCTTATATGAAAAGCTGAAAAAAGATTACAAAGATGCAAAAATACATGTGCAGAGCATCCTGCCGCAGGTTTTAGAATTTACGCCGGCGGAAGCGAGCCTTATTGAAGATTCTTTGGCTGAACTGGCCGGGCTCGGTTTGGAGTTAGAAATTTTCGGCCAGAACTCATTCCTCTTGCGCAGCGTCCCCAGTATATTGGCGGAAACGAGCGCTAAATGGCAGGCGGAAATATTGGAAATAGCTGAGCGGCCGGGCCGTCAAACACCCGCCTGGCAGGAAGAAGCTGTAATCAGCCTGGCCTGTATAGGCGCGATCAAAGCAGGGGAATATTTAGACAAAGCCGTTATTAAAACTCTTCTTGAAGATTTGGCCGCAACAGAAAACCCATTTACCTGCCCACACGGCAGGCCAATTATCGTTAAATTAGAGGATAAGGAACTAAGGCGCCGCTTTGGCAGATCATGAGGATGAATACATTGCAAAAACAACCGGTTTTGATAGTAGTAGGACCCACCGCTGTGGGCAAAACTGAATTCAGCCTGCGGCTGGCGGAAAAACTGCAGGCGGAAATAATTTCAGCCGATTCCATGCAGGTTTACAAGGGAATGGATATCGGTACGGCAAAAGCAGGCCGCGAAGAACAAAAAAGGGTTAAACATCACCTCATCGATGTTGTGGATCCCGATCAAAGCTTTAATGTGGCAAATTACGTTTCTTTGGCGGAAAAGGTATTAGCCGATTTAAAAGCCAGGAATAAAACGGCGCTTTTAACGGGCGGTACCGGCCTTTATATCGATGCTTTAATCGATGGATTCTTATTCCCCGATTCCGAAGCGGATCCGAAACTGCGGGCCGAGTTGGCAGCGCAGGCAAAAAAAGATCCTTTAAGCCTGCATAACCGGCTAAAAGAAGTAGACGCCAAAAGCGCTCGGCGCATTCACCCCAACGATCACAGGCGCTTGGTTAGGGCCTTGGAAGTGTATTTAAGGACCGGGGAGCCCATCAGCGTACTGCAGGAAAAGAAAGCGCAAGAAGAACGCCCGTATAATCCTCTTTACATCGGTTTAAACCGCAGGCGGCCTGAGCTTTATGCCCGCATAAACAAACGCGTTGATGAAATGATCGCTTTGGGCTTAATTGAAGAAGTGCAGGGCTTACTGCAGGCCTACCCTGAGCAGCCGACGGCTCTACAGGCCTTAGGTTATAAGGAAATAGCCTGGTATTTGCAGGGCAAAATGAGCCTGGCCGAAGCTATAGAGCTTCTAAAGCGCGATACCCGCCGCTACGCTAAACGCCAATTATCTTGGTTTCGCCGCAACAAAAAAATCCACTGGTTTAATGTTTCTAAGATTTCAGAGGAAGAAATCTTGGCTGAAAGCAGCCGCCTTTGGCAGGCCGCGATTTAAAAACGGCTTTTTTTGCACTTCTGACACCCCACTTGCGTATAAATAATAGGTAGGGAGAAGTGGGGGTGAGCACGTGCGCAGTACAAAAGAGCTCGTCTCCCTAGTGGAGCGGGGCAGCATGGGCGTATCGGAAGCACTGGAAAATATGCAGGCACTGCCTCTTTTGGAGGGGTTGGAAAAGGAGCAGAACCACCGCTTGGAAAGCCTGCAAAAACAGCTTGATAAGCTGATTGGCCTGCGCAGTGTCAAGCGTACCGTCAGCGAAATCCAAGCCTTCGCCTTAATCCAAAAATACCGCAGTGCCCTTGAGCTTGTTTCTCAGCCAATAGTATTACATACCATCTTCGTCGGCAACCCGGGTACGGGCAAAACAACGGTCGCCCGTCTGTTAAGCCGCATGCTGAAAGAAATAGGGATTTTAGAAAAAGGACATACTGTGGAAGTGGAAAGGGCCGATTTGGTCGCCCAATATATCGGCCAAACGGCGCAAAAAACCCGCGAAGCGATTAAAAGGGCGGAAGGCGGCCTTCTTTTTATTGACGAGGCATATTCTTTAGCCAGGGGCGGCGAGAGGGATTTTGGCAAAGAAACTATTGATACCCTGGTAAAAGCAATGGAAGATAAACGAGACCGCCTAATTGTGGTTTTGGCCGGCTACCCTGACCCGATGCGGGTTTTTTTGGCTGCTAACCCGGGGCTGCGCTCTCGTTTTCCGATCAGCATTAATTTCCCCGATTATTCGGATCTGGAGCTTTTTAAAATAGCCCAAGCCATGTTTTGGGAGCGGCAGTACCGCCTGGCACCGGGTGCTGATAAAGATGTTATACGGCAGATTAGGATTTTGCGCCAAAAAGATCCGTTAAACTTCGGCAATGCCAGGGCAGTCAGAAACCTGGTAGAACACACGCTCAGGCGGCAGGCGGTGCGATTGGTCAATCAGCGCGGTTTGACAAAAGAAGAATTGACCTTAATTACAGGCTCCGATTTACAGGGGGCCCCGCAATGGTGAAAAAGATTTTAGTCGTGGGGCGGCCCAATGTGGGTAAAACTCTTTTTACCCTGCAGTTTGCGGCTTACCTGGGCTCTGAAAGTGTGACAGTATCTTTCCGCGATGCCCGCAGTTCTTACACCAAAGACTTCCTCGTTAAAGAAGCGGTGGCACAGTTTGTCTCTAACACAGAACACCAAACAAGAAGCCTGCAGGCGGTTACGGTCAGCATATCTAAGGGCAAAGGCGCCCACAAGGTAGAGCTCATCGACTCCGTAGGCCTGGTAGATCACATCCACCCCCAAGCCGCCGTGCGGCAGGCGATGGGGCAGACACTGGCCGTCATTCCCAAGATAACGCACTTCCTCCATTTAATCGATGCGGCCTCTTTCGAGGGCTGCGGCCCCTTAGAGCAGCATTTAACTAAACTTGGCGAATTAGCTCACTCTTATGCCATCATTGCCACTAAATGCGATTTGATAGATGCTTCAAATCGGTTGGAGCATCTGCGCAGCTGTTTTCCCGGCAAACTCATTTTCACAGTCTCCTCTCTGCACCTGACAGGGTTTAAGGAGGTCCAAGCCTATGTGCGCTCTTTGTTCTAAATTGTTGGCAGTATTGGGCACGGGGTTAGTTATTAAAACAATGGATGATCTCTTAGACGAAAAGGATGTGCGGCTCCTTCCTTACCTGCGCGTTTTAGGCCCCGGGGTGATAGCCTACAGCGCCGCGGTTTTTTCCCTGGCTTTGGCTTTAGACTTTCAATCAGCCTTCGGCTTGTTCTGGGCAAGCTATTCCCTGGGCATGCTGAAAGCCCCCAAGCAAAAGCTGCCCACTTTAGTGAAAGCCTGGGGGGAAATAATTTTAGGCGTTATCTTAATGCTGATTTTCCTGGGTGCTTTTCAAAGCATTTGGTCTCTCTTGATCATCGGAGCAGTGCATTTAGCCGACGATTTAGTGGATTTTAAGCGCGATAAGCAAGTAAAGGCCGCCAACACAGCCACAAAAATAGGGCGCTTGGAATGTTTTCTGCTAACCTTAATCCTTCTTTACGGTGCCGTAAGCTTATCGGCCCTCGATTCAATCGTAGTTTGGGTTTTGGCTTTAGTAATCGGCAACGCCAAAATTTTTCGGATGGAGGATGCCCGGCCATGATCCTGACAGCTTTATTTGCCCTCACCTTGGGCTTTTGGTGGGGCAGGAGAGTGGGGCAGTCGGAGGGTAAAAAACTCGGCCTGCAGCTGGCCGTTTTCCGGCTGAAGTCGCAGGCGTTAAAAAAACAAAGCTGCCCCGTCTGCGGCCTGGGCCTTAAGCAGGAACCGGCGGCACAAGTAACGAAAGATAAGAGTAATGAAATCTTAAAACAGGAGGCAATACTATAGTGCATTCCATTGCTTTTGAATTCGAAAACGAACAGGATATGCTGCAGACTGCAGAGGAATTATGGGAAAAACACGGAGTAACCGGTGAGCTGGAGATGTTCCCCACCGCGAGTGGGAAGTTTAGGCTGCACGTTTACGCCGAAAAACAAATTAAAGAAAGCGTTTTGGAGAAAATAGCGGGAAAGCGCATACATGCTAAAGGAAGTTACGGCACAGCCGTACCGAGGGAAAAAAGCGGCGATGAAGCATAAAAAAGTGCCTGCCGGGAAACAGGATGTGAATCAATGAAGTTATTACTAGTCAATGATGACGGAATTTACGCACCGGGCTTAGCTGCATTAAAGGCAAGCGTCACAGGCTACGGCCAGATCCAAGTTATCGCACCTCATTTGGAAAGAAGCGGCATGAGCCATGCTATCACGGTTAACCGGCCGCTCCGCCTTACAGAGGCGGAGTGGGGCTTGATCATCGACGGCACTCCGGCCGACTGCGTTAAAATGGGAATCCAGGGATTAAAGATGGAGCCCGATTTTGTTTTAGCCGGCATTAACAGGGGGGCCAACCTGGGGACGGATGTCCTTTATTCCGGCACCGTATCGGCTGCCATTGAAGCTGTTCTGCTCGGTGTTCCCGCCGTGGCCCTTTCACTTTGTGGTTCCGGCGAGTTTATGCCCACCGCCGAATATTATGCCAAAAAGCTATTGTTTGAATCGCCGGGTATACTTTGCAATAAAGGGTTGATACCCAAAGACGGCCTTTTAAACATCAATATCCCGGCACTGCCGCAAGAAAAAATCCGGGGAATACGCGTTACAAGATTAGGGGTCAGCAGATACGAGGCTGTTTTGGAAAAACGCTTGGACCCCAGGGGAGGCAGCTATTATTGGATGGGGGGAAGGCCCCTGCCCAGCCCAAAGAAGGAACCGGATATTGATTTAGTTGCCGTGGACCAGGGCTATATCTCGATTACACCTCTCCAATTTGATTTAACCTACTTTGCAGAAATACCTGAATTAACCAAAGCCCTACAAACGGATTATTCTACGGAAGATGGAAAGTAAACACCCGCCATCTTTTTGTATAAGCAACCGTGCCCCGAGTAATACTAAAGTTAATAAGGCCAAGGGGAGAGGGGTTTGCGATATGAAAAAGCCGCTGCAGTTTGCGGGTGAAGCACACTACATCGGCTCTTATTCAAAGGGAGGGCAGAGCAGGGATTATTACCGGTTAGTGATTGACGGTACAATCAGCTATGTTTATGTAAACAAAAGCACAACAAATAATGCGGCAGAAGACGGCGGAAGTATCTAGCCGCGCTGCACACGCTGCTTTTAAAAAGACGTTTCCCCGCCCAACGGCGGCTAACGTCTTTTATTTAGTTAAATCCGCCTAAACAGCCCAACAACTTTACCTAAGATAGCAGCATCGCGCACCAAAAGCGGTTCCATTGCAGAATTTTCGGGCTGCAGCCTGAGATGGTCGCCTTCATGGAAGAACCTCTTAACGGTTGCTTCCTCGCCATTAAGCAGAGCCACAACTATATCGCCGTTTCTGGCATCTTCCTGCTTTTCAACTAGGACGTAGTCGCCATCTAAAATACCCGCTTCAATCATGCTGTTGCCTTTAATTTTCAAAACAAAAACATCTTCGTGGGGCACGAAGTCTTTTGGGACGGGGAAGTAATCTTCAATGTTTTCGTCGGCCAAAATAGGTGCTCCCGCCGTAACCCGGCCGACCAAGGGCACGTTAATCGCCCTGATTTGCGGAGCAGGTTCATCACCTACAAGCCCGATCGTACGCGGTTTGGCCGGATCCCGCTTTATATAGCCTAATTCCTCCAATTTAATTAAATGGCCGTGAACCGTAGAGCTCGACTGCAGGCCAACTGCTTCACCAATCTCACGTACTGAAGGGGGATACCCCTTAGTAGCCACTTCTTTTTTAATAAATTTCAAAATCTGCCGCCGGCGTTCAGAGAGCTTGTGCATGTCATGACCTCCTGTTTAAACTGCAATTCCGCACTTGTTACAATTATAGCACGGTAGAGCAAAAAAAGTCAAACGAATGTTCTCTTTTTTCTTGACAAAACGTTTGTTCTCTATTATACTGAAACCAGATCAGGAACTAATGTTCCCAAGGGGGTCAGGTTCTATGCGAGGGAAAATATCCGGTGTTATGACTTCAATTTCCGCAGTGGGGCTTTTAGTGTTGTTGGCAGTCGCACCTTTGGTAATTATTGCTGAGCTCAAGGCAGACAGCGGCGCCGTAGTGCCAAGTGAGATTTTAGAGATTACCGTACAGCCGGGCGATACTTTGTGGTCCATAGCCAAAGCTAACGTACCGAAAAAGGATCCGCGGGATGTAATTGCAGCGGTTCGGGTGCTTAATCAATTAAATTCGGCTGAGATATTTCCCGGACAGACTCTGCGGATTGAAATCCCCAAAGCGATCCGCCTGGCGGAACAGGCCATTTGACCTAATTGTTAGAAAATCAGGAGAAAAACAAAGCACTCGGCTTCCGGAGTGCTTTTCCTTTTTGGTTATTACTTCGCATAATAGATATTATGTAAACTACTCGGCAGAAAAAGAAAAGGTAGTCAAATCCCACCTTTTCTTCCCTCTTTTTATTTACGCGCCAATTTCCCAAGAGTCGCCTGCCAGCATGGCCTGCTCTCTGACTTGACTGCGGGCGTAAAAGAATGTTAGGACCTGGCCTATGCCCGCCAAAGCCCAGCTGACAGGATAAGCGGCAAAAAGGGTCATCACGGTTGGGTTCCACCTAAAGACAGTTGCCAGCCAGACAATGCGCATTAGGCAGGCGCCAATTAACGTAGACAGCATGGGCAGCACGGAAAAACCCATGGCCCTGCTTAGGCCGGGATAAACTGACATTGTGCCGCAGGTAAAGTAAACAGCCATCATCACTTTCATGCGCAGCATTCCCAGTTCGATGACCGCGGGATTGGTAGTGTAAAATCCAAGAAGTGTACGGCCGAAAAGGACTGTCAGGCCTCCCAAAACAAGCCAAGTTGAGAAAATTAAAATGGTCAGTACCTTAGCGATTGAATCAATACGGCCGTATTTCTTCGCCCCCATGCTTTGGCCGGTAAAAGTTATTGCTGCATTGTAGTAAGCGTTCATGGCTGTACTGACAAAACCCTCCACATTGCTGGAAGCGGCACTGGCAGCCACCATGACAGAACCGAAGGAGTTAACGGCTGATTGAATCAAGACGTTGGATATGGAAAAAAGCAGGCTCTGCAGCCCCGCCGGCAGGCCTATTTTGACGATTGCCTTTAATTTATCCCGATCAAGCCGCAGCCGCCGCAGGCGAAGGCGCATTGCCCCGGGGGTCCGCGTTAAGGCCAAAAACATTAAAAACATGGCCAAATACTGGGAAATGACAGTCGCCCAGGCCACGCCCGCTACGCTCATGTCTAAAACTATGACAAAAAACAGATTGAAGAGAACGTTAACTATCCCGGAGACGGTCAAAAAATACATGGGCCGCTTGCTGTCCCCCACCGCTCTTAAAAGGGCCGCCCCAAAGTTATAAATCATGCTGGCGGGCAGGCCGAGAAAATAGATTTTCATATACAGCGTGGATAGTTCAATGATGTCACTAGGGGTGCCCATTATCTTGAGCAGCGGCCGGCAGAGAAATAGGCCCGCTATCATTACAACGACGCCTCCAATTATGCTGAGCAAAACGGAAGTATGCACTGACTTCCGAATTTCAGCCGGCTCGGCCGCACCATAATCCTGCGCCATGACAACCGCAGCCCCGACTGAGAGGCCCATAAACAAGTTGACGATGAGATTAATCAAAGAACCGGTAGCACCCACAGCAGCCAAAGCTTGGCTGCCCGAATAGCGGCCCACCACAACCATGTCAGCAGCGTTAAACAACAGCTGCAGGACGTTCATAGCCATAATGGGCAGGGCAAACAGGAGTATTTGCCCAAAGAGAGAATCCATCGCGTTTTTAATGCCAAGCCTTGGCAGCATATAATACCGCATCCTTTATTATAACAAAAGTTTAATCAGATCGGCCGCACAGGCAGGCGAAAACCCATCAGGTCCCGTACTTCTTTCATCGTTTCCCTTGCGATCTTCTCTGCTTGTGCCGCACCGTCGTATAAGATTTCTTTCACCGTTTCCGGACTTGCTAATAACTCTTTTCTCTTCTCTCTGATCGGCGTTAGCTTTTCAATCATTGCTTCTGCCAGTTCTTCTTTCAAATCAATATACCGCAGGTTTTGCGCCGCATAAGCGTCTTTAAACTGCGTGACAATTTCAGGCGAAGCAAAAGCTTCTAAAAGTGTGAACAGGTTCGCCACCCCCGGCCCCATCTCGCCGCCCTGCGGCCCGGGGTCCGTAACAGCGCGCCTAATTTTTTGCCGGATAACGTCTTCTTCCTCCGCCAAGCCTACATAACTTCCCTCCAGGCTTTTAGACATTTTAGCGGTAGGATCATTAAGCCCCATAACTCTGGCACTGGACGTTAAAAGCGGCTTCGGTTCAGGAAAATATTCCCGGAAAGTACTGTTAAACCGCCGAGCCAGTTCCCTGGCAAACTCCAGATGCTGCAGTTGGTCATCACCCACGGGCACTAACCCCGCCTTATAAAGAAGGATATCGGCTGCCATTAACACGGGATAGTTCATTAAACCGGCGAAAACCTGCTGTTGGCCCGCGGCTTTATCTTTAAATTGGGTCATCCGCTCCAAAGCCCCAATGGAGGTAAGGCAGGTTAACAGCCAAGTCAATTCCGTGTGTTCAGGCACTAAAGACTGCAAAAATAGAATGGATTTATCCGGATCCAAGCCTGCGGCCATGTTAGTCGCCGCTGCATCCAAAACCCTGTTCTCTAAATCGTCCGGATCATATTTCACAGTAATAGAATGATAGTCGACGATGCAAAACAGGCACTCGTACTGATTCTGCAGCTCAACCCAATTTTTTATTGCCCCTAAATAATTCCCCACATGAATGTTACCCGTAGGCTGAATTCCCGAAAAAATCCGTTGGCTCATCACTACAACCTCTTTCCTAAGATTAAGTAATACGGGCAGAAAAAAACGCCCCAAACCAGGGACGATTATAACCGCGGTGCCACCCTTTTTGATCTTTTAAAGATCCGCTCTATCCCGCTAACGGGGGATCGCCGGCAGAGCCTACTCTAATTCAACTCTGCAGCTCCAAGGCCCATTCCCCCCGTTTAACGGTTCGGCATTACAGCTGGCAGCCGACTCTCTGGACCGGCGAACGGGGGTACTACTCCTTTTCAACGCCGCTACGTTTACCTATATTATACCGAAGTAGAAATCTAAGTCAAGAGAAGGAAAGGCATGCTTAACCCTCGTATAAGCCTAAGGTTTTGGTAACGGCAGTGACAAACACAATACCCGCACCCGGCTTACTGATGCCCAACTTGGCTTCTATGGCACCGACGATCGCCTCAGTCCGCTCCCGTTTGGCCAAAATAAGGACGATGTCCTTTTCCGGTTCAATTTCAATGTTAAATAACTTAGCCTTCTCTTTAGTCCCCGAACCCCTGCCGTGGATTAACGTGCCCCCGGTGGATCCGGCCGATTCCGCCGCATCAATGACATCTGCAGATAAACCCTTATTGACCACTATAAAAATCGCTTCGTAAGCCACCTTTTTCACGCCTTTCTCTTTGCGCCAAGCTTCCTGACTCTTCATACGGCCGAAGGGAAAATAGCCGCCTAAAGGCAGGGAAAAAGCGATGCCCCTTTGCGGTTTTTCCAGGTTAAACTGCTCCGCCAACGCCTTATAAATGGCATCTTCTCCGTTTTTTGCGATTACAGCCAATAAAATTTCCTTGCGAATTTCCAAAGCCCCTAAGATTTTAAGCCATTTTTCTGTCACGGTACCTTTACCTAAAACAATGGTCTCCCCCACCGCGCCACACTCTTTCGCCAGCGAGAGGGCTTGGCTGCCGAGCCCGTAGTCCAAAATACAGCAGACCAAAATTAAATCATCGGCCATGATTAGATGTCTCTCCTTTGTAAAAGCTCGCGTTCGGCCAACAAACGTTGTTTTTTCTCCTTCGCTTTAAACACCATACCCAAAATCTGAACAGCCACCAAGGGAGTCATCGCCACCATAGCAATTACGCCAAAGCCATCGACCAAAACATTGGCGGAAGGAACAGCGTTTGCAGCCCCTTGGGCAAAAGCCAAAACGAAGGTTGCGGTCATAGGCCCTGAGGCCACGCCGCCGGAATCATAAGCAATGCCCACAAAAATCGGCGGTACTCTGTAAGAAAGAAAAGCCGCCAGCGCAAAACCGGGCAGCAAAAAGTGCCAAAGCTTAACGGCGGAAAACAGGATCCTGAGCATGGAAAGAGAAACGGCAATCGCAATCCCCAATGACAAAACCACAAGGATCAGTTTCCTTTTAATATGGCCTGCCGTAACTTCTTCCACCTGTTCCGTTAAAACATAGACTGCAGGCTCAGCAAGTACTACCACCATGCCCAGGAAAAAACCCAATACCGGTAAAAGACAGCCGTGATAGTGGGCGATACCCTCCCCCATCACTCTGCCCACCTCCATAAAGCCTGCGTTAACCCCCACTAAAAATAGTGTCAATCCCAGAAACGTATACAAAAGGCCTTTGAAAATGGAATTCCTGCTTTTTTTATTTAACTTGAACTTTGTCAGATCAAAAACGATAAACAAAATTACCAGAGGAAACAGAGTCAAAAACGACTCTTTTAAAATAACGGGGAAAACTTCCGCATAAGGGGCTAAAATCCCGCTGTGGCCTAAAAACGGCTCCACCTCGCCCTGAATATGGCTGAGCCTTTTAACTATGCTCATCAGCATAATAGCAAAAATGGGGCCGGCGGAAGCCTGCCCCACTAAACCAAAACTATCCTCTTCTGTTTTTTCCCCGCCTTTCAAGCGCGAAACGCCGTAACCTAAGGCTAAAATAAACGGCGTTGTCATTGCACCTGTTGTAGCGCCGGAAGCATCGACTGAAATTGCCAAAAATTCCGCCGACGCCTTTAAGCCAAGAAAGAAAATCACAAGATAAGTTATGGTAAAAATCCGGTTCAAGGGCGTGCCAAAAAGTATTCTTAAAAGGCCGATGGCAACCATAATCCCAACGCCAATTGATACAACTATCAGCACGAGGCCGGCGGAAACGATGCCACCGGAAGCTTGGTTTACCTGGCCGGCCAAAATCTGCAGATCCGGCTCGGCGATGGTGATCAAAAAGCCCATTAAAAAGCCGAGGGCGGCCACCGCATAGATTTTGTTCGTCTTAGCAATCGATTCACCGATTAAAGTACCCAGGGGGCTGACACCGATATGAGCACCGAATAAAAAAATGCCCAACCCTAAAACAACCAACAAAGCCCCTAATAGAAAGCGCGCCAGCATCTCAAACTCAATAGGCACAATGGTGAAATTCAAAATAAGGACAAGAATGGTGATGGGCAGGACAGCGAAAGATATTTCTTTCAGCTTTTTTAAAAGTAATGTCAAGCAACCGCTCCCTTCCAAATTACCGGCGTTGGCAGGCTAGAAGATTTTGCCTGTTTAAACATTATTTTGCGGTTTAAACCAAAATACCTTTTTTTATACTGTTTCCCTTAAAATTGTTTTATCGTGCACTTAAAGGATAACGTCCTCAGCAGGCGAATAGTAGTTTGGGATAGGGCCAATAATCTAATGTCCGTTCGGGAGAGGATCTGATTTGGAAAAACTTGCTTATCTTGCTTTCGCCATTATCGGGGTTGCTGGTACCATTCCGGGTATCACCATGCCTTTTTTTATTGAAAAGTTCCAGCTGCCCTTTTCTGTCGCCGGTTTACTGCTGTTTGCAGCGGCTGCGGGCTATCTGGCCGCTTCTTTTTATTATCCCGCCCTTTTAAAACGTTTTGCCGCGGGGCAGCTTCTCCCTGCAGCATTTGTAGTCATTGCAATAGGTTTCGCCTTCACGCCTTGGCAGCCCATCTGGTTTTTGGTTGTACTCCTCGGTTTTGTTGCCAATTTAGGTTCGGGGACAATAGAAGTCGGTTTTAATACTTTAATCGCCCAGCTTGAGCCCAAGCGCTCCGAGGTGGCTATGAATTGGCTCCATTTTTCTTATGGTTTAGGTGCTCTTTTAGGCCCTCTGCTGCTTTCACGCCTTTTCAATTTGAGCGGCTCTTGGTTTGTTTATCATTTGAGCATCGCTTTTTTAAGCCTAATCTTTTTAGTAATCTGGCATAGATTTAAAACGATGAACAAAATCGCGCCCAATCCAAAACCGGCGGCAGAGGCTTTGAACGGGATTTATAAAAACCGCAGCCTTTGGGCCCTCATTGCTTTGATGTTCACCTATGTGGCAGCCGAGGTAAGCCTGGCGGGCTGGGCGCCGACCTTTTTAATCCAATTGGGGGCCGGCTCGGAAAACGCCGCTTTGGGTGTCTCCGTAATCTGGCTGGGCGTCACTTTAGGCAGGGCTTTGTGCACCAAACTTGTGGCATTTTTGCGGCCGAAACCCCTCCTCTTACTGCTCACAGCAGGTACGGGGCTGAGCATGCTGGCTTTAAACCTTACTGACTCGGTTTATCAAATGTTTGCCGGCCTTTTTATCACGGGCCTTTTCTTTTCCGCCATCTTTCCCCTCATTATTCTTTACGGCTCTCAGTTATTTCCCGACCATACGCCGCAGACAACCAGCTCCCTGGTTGTAGCAGGTTCTTTAGGTGCTTTGGTCGGCCCAAGCTTTCTCGGCATTATCGCGGAAAGCTATTCATTCATTGCCGGTGTCGTTATTTTGGCAGTTCTTATGCTGCTGCTAGTCCCCATTACTGCTGCGCTTCCCGCCCTTAGGACCCTAAAGCAAAACAGGTCTGAAGGGAGATAAGTTTTTTTGCCGAACATACAAAACAGTATTTTTTCAAGGAGTGTGATGCTGAACATGTCCGGTAGGATTAGATTGATCACGGACAGCGGCGCAGATGTGCCCCTGTATTATCGAGAAAAATACGGCATTGAAGTCGTTCCTTTAACCGTGTTATTCGGTAGGGCAGAATTTAAAGACCAGGTAGACTTATCGGTAGAAGAATTTTGGGAAAAATTGGCGCAAGCGGAAGAGCTGCCTGCCACCAACCAAGTTAACCCCCATGAGTTTGCCGAAGTATTTGAACCTTACTTAAAGCAGGGTGACACCATTTTATATATCGGCCTGTCTTCCAAATTAAGCGGGACCCTGCAGAGTGCCCAACTGGCCAAAGAACTTTTAAAATCGGCCAAAATCCATATTTTTGATTCCAAATCCGCTTCTTTGGGAGTAGCCTTGTACGTTATTAAAGCGGCTGAAATGATCGCGGCCCAAGCAAGCGTCCCGGAAATCCTAGCCGCATTGGAACAAAAGCAGCGTGATTCAGCAGCTTATTTTATCCTGGATTCCCTGACCCATTTAGTTAAAGGCGGTCGCCTCACGCGTACACAGGGCTTGGTCGGCACAATCTTAAATATCAAACCGGTTTTGAAAATAACCAAGGCGGGGACTATCGAAATAGACGAAAAGGTAAGATCAACAAAAAGAGCCCTGCAAACCATTGTTGACAAGGCTCAAGCTACAGGCATTGATTTTTCTCAAAAAAAATTAGCGGTTGCTTACACTTATGGTGCCGCCCCCGCCGCCGAGCTCAAAGAAATGGTAATCGAACGGCTGCAGCCCTTGGAGGTAATAGAAGGCTTAATCGGGCCTACTATCGGCACCCATGCGGGCCCAGGCGGGCTCGGGCTCCTGTTTTAGGCTTTTGGCAATTGGGATGTTCGCCTCCGCCAAATCGTATTCGGTCAGCCTCCTGTAGTGTACCCAGGCACAGTCTGCGTGGACTTGGAGGCTGATTTTACCGGAAACGGGTTCCGCCAAATAACCGACCAAGAGAAAGTCACCGTGTTCATAGTGGGCGTGAACTGCTTTGTAAATTTCTTTTACCTTTATTTCAATATCCAATTCCTCTTTGATCTCCCTAACCAAACATTCTTCGGGGGTTTCATCTTTTTCAAGTTTACCGCCGGGAAACTCCCACTTCCCCGCTAAAGCCCCTTCTTTTCGTTGGCAGAGCAAAACTCGCTCATCCTGCACTATAATTGCAGCAATCACAGGCAGTGGCATATTTTTACCTCCAATTCTTCCCGCTTTACTTAAAAAAGACCGGTGTAAAACCGGTCTCGCAGTCGAAATTTTGGTTGCGGGGGCCGGATTTGAACCGACAACCTTCGGGTTATGAGCCCGACGAGCTACCAGACTGCTCCACCCCGCGCCACTAGTCAAATTCTATCTCACCCAGCCCTTTTTGTCAAGGGATCCACTTATCTAAGCGTTCCGCAATCACTTCTTTGGGCATTACTCCGATGAGCCGATCTACCTCTTGCCCGTCTTTGAAAATAAGCATGGTGGGTATGCTCATAATTCCATAATTTTGTGCGGAAACCTGGTTTTCATCCACGTTGAGTTTTGCAATTTTAACTCTCCCGTTGTAATCCTCTGCCAATTCCTCCACAATAGGTTCCAAAATACGGCAAGGAGCACACCAGGCTGCCCAGCAATCTACGAATGCAACCCCTTCATAATCCAGAATTTCACTTTTAAAATTTTGATCTTCAACTAACATTGGCTTAGCCATTGGATAATCCTCCTTTAATTTCAAATTCCTTTCATATTATATACCCCCACGGGGTATATGTCAAGCTCCTTTAAACAACTAAGCGAACAGTACAAGCAGGCTGTTTTTTGCAGATTAAGATCCTCTCACTGCCTTCCTCTTGTAAATACATTGCCGAGCCGCAGGTAGGGCAGCCGTGGGTCATGGCCGCAGGGTAATTTCCCTCAAACCTCCCCAAGGCATAACCCTGGAGGCGGCGGAATACTTCCACGAGCAGCAGAACATCTTCCTTGGCCCTGTGGGCATTGGCATACGAATCCTCCAAGCCAAAAAAGTACATTAAGTTGCTCAGGCGGTGGCTGCCGCCCCCTTCGGGAAAAATACAGAGGCGGGGAAACAGCTCCCTGCTCAGTACTAAGGTATCCATTCCGGCCGCACTTAGTTCGGTTAAATTATTCCTTTGGAACATGGCGTTGAAAAAACGGCGGTCGAAAGGCAGATTATGGGCGACGGGAGTACCGTTGCCGATAAAATCCCTAATACGCGGGGCCACCTCCTCCTCGCGAGGAGCTGCCGCCACGGCGGCATCTGTCAGGCCGGTTAACTCAGTAATACGTTCGGGGATGGGGCGGCCGGGGTTAAGCAGCGTTTCATATTCGCTGACTTCGCCCGAACGGCTCAAGGCCAAAAGATATACCTCAATAATCCGATCGTCCTTAGGATCCAAACCGGTTGTTTCGACGTCCATGAAAACTAATTTTTCCGGAATTGCTACCAATCCTTCCCACGTAAACCCTACTCCCTATTTTCTCTTTTAAAAGAAAAATCCCTCTTGTCTAGATACCTAAACAAGCAGGGATTATTTCAAATCAGCGGTATGCTTTAATAGTCATAAATCCGCTTCTCGCCCTTTAGTTTTTGAATCTCTGTAATATTTTGCGATGCCTCCAAGGTGCCCCGGTAGGTACCGTCTTTATCGCGGACTGCGAAATAACGGATGTAAATCAACTGTCCTTTCATATTGATCCAAAACTCAGCGGAATCTTTCCGGCCGCTCTTGAAGTCATCCAGGATTTGATCAACAATGCCCATACTGCTCGGCGGGTGGCAGAACTGCACCTTGCGGCCGATCACTGCCCGGGCCCGTTCGAAGATCCGCTCAGGCCCCAAGGAAAAGTAACGCACCTCGTCGTTTTCATCCACGTAAGTAATGTCGATGGGCAGATGCGTCAGGACAAGATTGATTTGTTCCGGTGTCAGAGCCCCC
>JBHGWS010000139.1:0-2509 GCA_041936745.1 Candidatus Darwinibacter acetoxidans | reverse complement strand
TCCTCTGGCGAGAACTTGCTCAGCTTTCTGAGGCTGTTCAAAGAAAGTTTGCCGCAGGAAAAAATGAGTTCCGTAAAGTCTTTATCACTCAAACGGCTTTCTTCTTGTAGTGACTCCAAATGCCTTAAACCGTAGTAATAGGCCGTGAAATAGCCGGGAGTGATGATTTGCGACTTGACTTGGCCGGAAGCGACTGCGTTGGTTAAACCAAGATGTTTTACATAAAGCGCTATGGCTTTCTCTTCATCTTCGCGGAAATAGTGGAGCAGCAAATCGGCCCAGATCCTTAAAGCGGCATGCAACCTGCGGTAAGCTGCAAATAAAGGGAAGGCGGGATCCCCAAAGATGTGCTGCATTAACGTTTCCGAGCGCAGGGCTATCCCTTCTGTTAAAGGTACTGCGGCACCCACTTTAAACGTCAGCGGCATATTGCCCGCGGCTGTTTTAGTAAATTGAGTGTGATGCCCGGGGTAACACTCGTGGATGGAAAGAAGATAAATCCAACCCCTGCTGATGTTTTCATAGTTATATTGATTTAAAAATACTTGCCCCTTTAATTCGCCTTTGAGCACATCTCCCCCGTAAATATAACCGCCCCAGGGGAAGTAATCTTTAAGGTGTTCCGGCACGTGTACGACGTGACACTCTTCACCGGCCGGCAGTGCCACATACCGTTGAGCTTGCTCCCTAGCTGTATTTAGGCATTCACGAAAAGATGCAAACATTGCTTTGGGGTTTTCTGCCGCCGGTAGATCTTCTTCTAAAATCTGCAGAGGATGGCGGCGGGGATCTATTTCCTTACCTAAAGCAAAAAAGGCGGTTTCACACCGTTCGACTTCTTCTTTGTACCAGCTGAGAAGTTCGTCTAGTTCCACGCCGTAAATGTTTTTTAGAATTTCCCCGTAATCGGGCGGGGTATCTGCCTGCACGCGGCTTGACGCTGTTAGAAAGAAAGATTTTAGATCAGCTGCTTTTTTTCCTAAGGCTCGAAATTTTACTGAAAGATCGTTCAGCTTCGCGAAATCAGCTTCTGAAAAGGACTCCTCTAATCCGGCCTGCCAAGCCGGCACACCCGCCGATATTTTGTCCAAAGTATCTACAATCAGGGAAAGATTGGCTCGGGGAACTTTCTCAACCAGAGACGAAGCCCCCTCTAAGACCTGCATACCTTGATCCAGCGCTGCATTTAATTTTTTCGGCCTTTCAGGCATCTTGGGAGAATATTTATCAAGCGTTTGATTAATCCTGTGCAGTATCGGCGTCAGATATTTATTGGGCTGTGTCTTCCCCGCCAATAAATGCGCTTGACCGGAAGCGAGGACTTCTTCTAGATGGCCCGCCAGAAGTTTTTCCGGCTCCCCCTGCGCAGATGCCTGTAATTTGCCGAGCCTCGTTCTAATTGCTTGCATTTCACCGAAAGCTTTTTCAATGTTTTCCCTGCTCGGTACAAATAGCGGTTTTCCAGCAGTGTTGACGGTCTTAAGCGCCACTATTTCCGCATCAATTCTTTTTAACTGATCTAATAAAACGCCCACGCGGCCCCTCCTGTTGTATAGAGCATAAGGCGATCAACTATTTGGAAGCGAAGAATTAAAGCCTTTGCCCTAGTAATCTTAGTTCAACTATACCAAGAAAAGGAAAGCCTAACAATGAGAAAAGGGGGAAAGAGCATAGGAAAATTCCCTGCCGATTTCTCCTGATTGACTTTGTTTTGGCAGCATGTTACAGTTATAACAATTGGATGGAAAACAATGGGGGAATTAAGATGAAAGTCCAACCGGATTGTTACCACTGTTGCTTGAGGCAGGTTTTGGAATCAGTAAGATTTGCCACTGACGATCCCAAGGTCCATCAACAAGTTATGTTGGAAGCGTTGGAGGTAATGAAGTCTTTCGACTATAACAAGACTTCGCCTATAATGGGCCGGGCGGTACATAAATTGGTTGAAAAACACACCGGGGTAAAGGATCCCTACCAAAAGGTAAAAGAAGAATCAATCGCTGTTGCGTTAGAGCTTTACCCCTCCTTTAAGAAGTTTGTAGCGGAGCAAGAAGACAAACTGAGTGCGGCTATACAGGTTTCTGCTCTGGGAAATCTTTTGGATGCGGCAGCGTACGGCGATCTGCGCCAAGTTGACTGGGAAAAGGTTTTTCAAAACGAATTGGCAAAAAACCATAAACTCGGTGATATAGAGAAATTGCGCGGGGAGTTAAAAGCGGCAAAAAGTGTCTTAATTATTGGGGATAACGCCGGTGAAACTGTTTTTGACAGGATTTTGGCCGCAGAAATTAAAGCAGCGAACGAGGCTGTTGAAGTGTTTTATGGAGTACGGGGGTATCCCATAATCAATGATGCAACGATGCAGGATGCCATTCACTCCGGCTTAGGCGAAGAAACGACAATTGTAGATACGGGCAGTTCAGCCCCCGGCCTGGTTTTAAAAGATGCTCCGGCAGAATTTTTGAAGCTGTATAATAAAGCCGATGTTGTGATCAGCAAGGGCCAGGGG
>JBHGWS010000138.1:0-12102 GCA_041936745.1 Candidatus Darwinibacter acetoxidans | reverse complement strand
CAGGCATATAAGAATCGGCCCAAGGCCGCGGTTTTGTGGCAACCCCCACGGCCGCAATCTCGCCGCCTCGCAGGTAGTGGCGCATCTTTCCCGCCAGTTCGGGCAGGTTCAGCACATGCTGAAATAAAGCTTCCGACTGCCGCAGCCCCCGCCCACCAGAAGCCACAGTCAACATCTGCCGCAGATCCGCGGCAATTACCCCATCCTGCCGCAGCAGGCAGAGAGACGTTGTGTAATTACTGGTGTCGACACCGAGGAAAAATTTCATTCAAAGCCACCGTCTTTGACCACTGTGCCTAAAAGGCCGTTCACAAAACGGGCAGATTGGGGATCGCCAAACTTTTTAGCCAGCTCCACTGCCTCGTTAATTGCCACACCCGCCGGTATATCGTCTCGAAAGACAATTTCATAAACCGCCAGCCTTAAAATATTCCGATCGATGAATCCCAAACGGTGAATCTGCCAATCCCTGGATACAAACGAAATCTGTGAATCCAGGGCTTGAAGCTGGCTTAGAACACCGCGCACCACCTCTTGTACGTATGCAAAATCCGGCTGCCTTAAAGAAACCTCTGACAGCCTCTGCTGAAGGGCAGTTTCCAAATCGCTTTTTGCTAAATCGATTTGGAAAAGAGTCTGAAATGCTACCTCTCGTGCCAACCGCCTACTCAAAAATTTCACCTCAAAAACCGGTCGATAACATCGGTTATCCCGCTTTGGGAATCATACCGCCCGCCGATAATAAACCCGGCCAAGACGCAGAGGGCCACAAACAAACCGCGCAACAAACCATAACGGATAATGACCCAGCCGACTAATAAGCCGATAATTGTGCCAAAAAGTTTTCCCAAATGGGGGCCGACGGCCTCCCATAATTTGTTGCTCATAGAACTACCACTCCTTTACCCGGCTTACAGAAGCCGGGTTTCGCTGCCGTCGGATATCTTGCGCACAACAACCTCTACCATCTGTACAGGCACTCCCACTGTTTCCTCCAAGTAATCCCTCGTCGTTTTTTGCAGTTCCTCCGACAATTGAGGGATGCTTTCTGCAGGGAAAACCTCTATATCCAACCGCACCTTAAATTCCTCCACGTCGGTAACCGCTGCCGCCACTCGCCTAATGCCCGGCAGCCTTTCGGCCACCTCTTCCAACAAATCCTGGATACAGCTGACGCTGAGGCGGACTTCACCTAAATCCCCCCGGTGGACGACAAATTTTTGTCTTTCAAACCTGGCCGCTAAAAGAATTAAATAGGCTGCCAAAAGGCCGATTATCAAAACGACCATCCCCCCATCCAGCATCAGGTCGGGAGAAAGCAGCCAATCTACAAAAAACAAACTCCCCGCGATTGTGGCAGCAATCAGCCCCGCCACAATAATTAACGCCGCAGCCGCAAACACCAGAAAAAAACGATCAAGCCCCTTCATCCTACTTCACCCTGGGAGTTGGCGGCGGCAGTGTTTCCTCGGTCTTTTTCTCCGGCGGGAAATGAACGCCCAAGACATTTAAGTTCACTTCCACCACGTCCAAACCGGTCATGACTTCAATAGTCTTTTTCACATTATCTTGAATCTGACTTGCAACCTCAGGAATACTGTAACCGTATTCAATGATGACAAACAGATCTACAATGCACTCGTGTTCGCCTACTTCTACTTTGACACCCTTAGACAAATTGCGGTGGCCCAGCATTTCTGCAATGCCCCCGGCGATCCCGCCGCTCATTCCCGCTACCCCCGCAATCTCGGTAGCGGCCAGCCCCGCAATAATACCAACTACTTCGTTGGCTATCTTCAACTCGCCCAATTTAGAACGCCTATCATTTTCTGCCATTTCCAACACCTCCTGTTGCAAACATTATACCAGACTATTCCTCCAACGACAATTTTGATCTTGCCAGCCACTCCTGAACGGAGTTTGTGGAAAAATCGCCGGCCAAAAATTCCTCACTGCGGACCACGGCCCTGTGGAAGGGCAGGGAAGTTTCAATCCCCTCGATCACCAATTCGGCCAAAGCCCTCTTCAGGCGGCTGATGGCCTCCGGGCGGTCTTTGCCCCAAGCAGCCAGCTTGGCAAACATGGAATCGTAAAACGGCGGTATAACATAACCTGTGTAAACGTGGCTGTCCCAGCGGATCCCCGGCCCACCCGGGACGTACAGTTTTTCAATTTTCCCCGGCGAGGGCCGGAAACCGAGCCGCACCGCTTCCGCGTTAAGGCGGCACTCGATGGCGTGGCCTGAAGCGGTAATATCTGCCTGCTCATACCCTAAAGGCTCGCCCTGCGCCAGCCGGATCTGTTCTTTAACTAAATCCACGCCATAAACCATTTCGGTAATTGTGTGTTCCACTTGAATCCTGGTATTCATCTCTAAAAAGTAAAAATTACCGGCACCATCCAACAGAAATTCTATCGTTCCCGCGCTGCGGTAATCGACGGCCCTGGCGCCTAAAACGGCCGCCCGGCAGATTCTCTGCCGCAGATCATCGTTTATTGCGGGAGACGGGCATTCCTCAATCAGTTTTTGATGCCGGCGCTGCAGGGAACATTCCCTTTCGCCAAAGTGCACTATCCGGCCAAAATTATCCCCCAAAACCTGTACTTCAATATGCCGGGGGTTTTCAATAAACTTTTCCAAATAAACGGAATCATCGTTAAAGGCAGCCTGCGCTTCCGCCCGGGCAGTACTGTAGGCATTAGTTAACTCTTTTTCATTAAAGGCAATCCTCAGCCCCTTGCCGCCGCCTCCCGCGCTGGCTTTCACCATTACGGGGTAGCCTATTTCCGCCGCCGCCTTTAAAAGAGCCGCCGAATCTGAAATAGGGCCATCGCTGCCGGGCACGACCGGTACGCCTGCCTCCTGCATGGTGCGCCTGGCCTCCGCTTTATTACCCATCAATTCGATGTGCCGCGCCGAGGGGCCCACAAAAATTAAATTATGAGCCTCGCACATTTCGGCAAACAAAGCCTGCTCGCTCAAATAGCCGTAACCGGGGTGAATGGCCGCAGCATCGTACAAAATCGCCGCAGCCATAATATTTTGGATGTTTAAATAGCTGTTTTGAGAAGGGGCCGGGCCAACGCACACGGCAAAATCCGCGGCCTGCACAGGCAGCGAATCCCGATCCGCCTCGGAAAAAACGGCTATTGTCTCAATACCCATTTCCCGGCAGGCGCGAATAATGCGCAGGGCGATTTCCCCTCTGTTGGCAATTAAAATTCTCCGCAAAAGGGTCCCTCCTAACCTAACGGCTCAATGAGCAAAAGCGGTTGGCCGTACTCCACCGGTGCCCCGTTTTCAACGAGGAACTTTTTGATAACTCCCTGTAGTTCACACTCAATTTCATTCATCATTTTCATAGCCTCAATAATGAATAACACTTGTCCTTCCCGGACTTGATCTTCAACTTCGACATAAGGCGGCTCATCCGGTGCCGGCGCCCGGTAA
Source organism: Candidatus Darwinibacter acetoxidans (assembly GCA_041936745.1). Classification (GTDB taxonomy): domain Bacteria; phylum Bacillota; class Limnochordia; order Darwinibacteriales; family Darwinibacteriaceae; genus Darwinibacter; species Darwinibacter acetoxidans_A. The sequence continues at coordinate 8,651 of JBHGWS010000138.1, read as the reverse complement.
AATGTGCCGACCATAGGGGCGCAGACTTCCAGCAGGTTATTCTCTTTTTCCACTGCGGGCCGGGCCGCTTTCACTTCAACTGGCTGCAGCGGTGCATCTTGCGCGCTTTTTAATGACGGTTCTTTCTTCCGGATCCGGATTTTAAAGTCCCCAGCTTTAATTTCTAATTCCGCGATCTCAGTGGAATTAACTTGGGCGATCAGTTCCTTGATCTCTTTGAAATCCATAGTCCACCTCTTTTCCCAAAATTCACAAGTAAGTTCTACAAAATGCACCTTTCTCCTCTAAAAAAAAGCCCCTTGCGGGGCAGTGCTTGTGCCTAGGCTGCGACAGCCTCATCCACAATTGTGATTCGCTCCAGCCTAACCCCAGTCATCCGGTGCACCAATTCACCGATACGGGCAGCTTCTTCCCTGGTCAAGATGACGGGTACGACCACCGTGAGGTTGTCCTTATCCAAGATCACCAAGCCGTCCAGGTAGCCTTTCGCCTTTAACAAGTTTTCAATCTCCGTTTCTCTGCTGATCTTGTCTATCAACCCCTGCAGTTCTTTTTGCACTTCTTCCCTGCGCGCCTGGTTAGAATGGCTGTCATAGGCAACATTTTGTAAAAGCTCCAACTGGCGGCTGCGCATGCGCTCCCTTTCCAGTTTATACTCGGCAAATTTGGTGGGAACAGCCCTCACCGTCACAGGGGCAACTTTTACCAATTCGGCTGACTGTTCAACATCTTCCACCAGATCGTTATCCCTTAAATCGTCGTCATCACTTTTAAAAACATAAACCAAAGCCAAGATCACTACCGCCACAATTAATAAATTCCAAAGCGCACGGCGTCCGCGCAGCACATAAAAGCGAGCCACTGCCAATCCCTCCTATTCTTTGAATAAAACCTCTATGCGATACATGGGTGCCTGCAGGGCGGTTTGTACCGCTTGGGCAACCCGCAGGCGCAGGCCCGGATCAGGGCTGCGCCTTAAAACCACCAACACCCCCCGGACGGTTGGCTGCCGCTTTTTTAAGATCAAAGGCGTTTCTTTGCGCATCCCATCATCGCGCAAAATTATGGGAGTTGACGTCCGGCGGCTTTCGAAATCCTGCGCAGCCGAACTGCGCTCTTCTTCCGTCACACTGTAAGCAATATCCAAGCTTGCCCCCTGTTCCAAAGTGAGAAAAACTTCGCTGCACCTCTCCCCCAACAAAGCATCCAAGATCGCCCTTAACTCACTTTCCCATTTTCCCTGCCAATCCGCCCCTAAGGCCTGAGGCGGGATTTCCGGCAGAGGAGCCGGATCTTTGGGGGCGGGCTGCAAAATTAAAGCCCCCACACCTATAACTGCGGCCAGGGCAAGCCAACCGAGCATCTTTTTTTGCTGTTCGCTTAACCTGCTTAAAAAACCACCCATGGCCGCCTCCTACTCTGCCCCTAATTCCGCCACCGTAATTTTATTCTCCGCAATGTTAAGACAGCCCGCTGTAATTTTTTTAGCCTTGGCCCAAACAGTGGGATTGGGGGTGGAAAGCTCCACCAAAACTCCTTCAATGCCGTCGGTTGAAAACTTAATGGATACCCGTGCCTCGTCAACCTGCTCCAGAGTTAAAAGCAAAACCTCAAGCTGCCCGGCCAGGGCGGGATCGCCTTTTGCCAAAAAGGGCCGGGCACCGGCCGTCTGTACCGCTGCGGCCAAGTTCGCCCAATCTTCCGCTTTTCTCTCCAGCCCACTTGGCAGTTCCAAGGCAGGTATCTCCCAGCCGGGCCCGAACAGAATTTGCAGGGGCTGCAAAACAGCCAGCATGATTACTAAACCAAGTACCAATTTAGCAAACTTATTAACACCGCCGCCGGGTAAGATCAATTCTGCCAGCCCGCTGAGTATCACTAAAGCCAAAAGTGTTTTAAGCCACTGCCGCCAAGCCACTCCCTCACCTCATAAAGACTGCTAAATTTCCTAACCCCACTACTATGGAAATGGTTATAACAAACATCACGGCAACCGTCCCCAAAGATGCAAAAACTAAAGTCAACGATACAGCCAAATTATTTAATGTCTGCACCAGGCGCCGGTCGCTGATCGGTTCCAAAAGGGCGGCAACCACTTTATAAACTAAGACAACGGCCCACACCTTGAGCAGAGGTGTGGCGGCCAAAAACATGATCACCGCCAGGCCAAAGGCGCCAACGCCGTTTTTTATCAAAAGAGAGCCCCCCACCACTATTTCCAAAGCATCGGCGAACATGCCGCCTGCCAGCGGGACCAATGTCTTCGTCAGATATTTGGCCGTCCGCAGGGATATGCCGTCCGCCACGGGGGCGATCGCCCCGCGCACCGCCATAAAACCGGAAAAAATTATGAAAAAGGCCCCTAAAAGAGTGATGACGGCTTGGCGGAAAAGGCCGCCCAAGCGGGAGAGGGGAAAATCAACGGCAAACTGAGCCACCAAGCTGAAAGCTGTGCCGAATAAAATTAAGGGAAACAGCAGGTAGTGGACGAGCCAGGCAATTGCGCTCACCAAAGCCCACAGCAGCGGGTGGAAAATTGTGGCCGAAGTCAGGCCCCCCACTGCCATTAAAAGTGCTGACAAAGTCGGCAGAAGCGAATGCATAAAAGAAACCATGTTATCAACCGTGCTTTCAGCCATCGCCAAAACAAGGCGAAAGCTCTGTAAACCTATGTAGGCCATGACTAAAAAGCAGACCGCAAAGGCAAGATCTAGCACAGCCTTTGAACCGAAAGAAGAGCTTAAACGCTGCAGCAGGGCAGCTAAAATCCCAATCACAACTAACTGGCGCAGAAGATGCAGGCTGAGCCTGATTTCGTGTAAGAACCTGCCCAAAAGAACCATTAAAAGCTGCTTCAAGCCCGGCCCGCCGGCGCCGCCCCCGGTTAGTTCCCGCCAATTGAGGCTGGGGATAAAATCTTGGTATTCAACTTCCAAAAGTTCGCCAAACCGCAAAAGATCCCCTAACTCCAATTCGGCCAGCTGGTTTTGCACAGACTCTCGGAAAAGCCCCGTATCGGCCGCTGCCGCCTGAATGGGCATTAAAAGCAAAGTGATTGCGATTAAAAAACAAACGCTTTTTAAGTGCATGAAATCACCTTATCAGTAGCTTAATATACCGAACAGGGCATTTAAAATGGCCTGTAAAACCGGCAGGGCGATGAATAAGATGACCAGCTTGCCTCCAAGCTCCATCATCGCCGAAATGGATTCTTCCCCCGCTTCCTTGCTTAAATGGGCCCCGAAGGAAGTAAGGTAAGCAACGCCAATTGTTTTAATGACGGGGCTTAAGTATAAGGAATGGACGGAGGCCTGTTTTGCCAAATCGGCGAAAGCATCAACCGCACTGCTTAAATGTGGGATTAGGCCCAAAAACACCGTGATAACAAAAGCGGCGGCTAAAAGCACGGCCCATTCCGGTTTTTCTTCCCGGAAATGAGCTTGAAAGACCGTCAGCACCAAACCCATCCCGATCACAAAAGGAAGCCAAAGAAGCATGCGCTCACCACCTAAAGACCGCCTCTACGTCAGCGAAAAGCTGCGCCACCATCTGCACTAACCATAAAAGGACAATGATAACTCCGGCCAAGCTAAGCATCTGCGCCTGCTCTTGGCGGTCCGCTTGAATCAAAAAAATGTTAAGGACCGCCACCAAAATCCCTAGCCCCGCAATCCGGTAGATGGGGGATAAATCCGTCAAAGGGATCCCTCCTAGAACAAAAGTAACACGATCAAAAGCCCTGTGCAGAAACCTAAATACTGCCACACCTTCGTGTATCTTGCCTTTTCTGCTGCAGCAATTGTCAATGCTTCCTCCAGGCGAATCAAGAGAAAGGTTAAATGTTTTTCCTGCTCCTCGGCATCACTTACCCCCAGGCTGAGGCCATATTCCAATAAATCATCGAGGACCTGCGGGGGAAAGCCCTGGGCTTTAAGTATTCTAAGGCATGCCTGCCATATCTCTTGGAAAGAATCGCCCCGGTTGTTTGCCAATTTTCTGTGCAAAGAAGCGACAAAGCTGCCCAGGGGCCCTTTAAACTGCCCGGCTAACTTTTCAAAAATTACCGGCAGGGGGGTTCTGGCATAATTGATTTCCGATCGGAGAAGTTGGATAAACCTGATCAATTGGCGCAGGTTTTTCACCCTTAAACTGTAACTTAAAGCGATCGTAATGCCCATGGCGCCGCAGCAAAAAACTGTGATTACTCCACCCCAGATTCGCACAACCCCACCCCTGTCCTATGGTATGTTCCCATTTAAAGCCTTAGAACCGATTCCACCGTTCCCGGGCCCAAACGCCGGGATAAAATTACGGCCAACTCAAATACCTGCAGGCTCTCCTCAGCCCAACTTTTGTTTTTAACCTGGCTTAAGGAACTGCCGTGGCAGCTGGCAATAACTTTAACGCCGCTGCGGGCCAGCTCCGCTAAAATCCAGGCATCCCGGCTGTGGCCTATTTCATCCGTAACGACTATTTCAGGCCCCAAGCCCCTGAGGGCATGGCTTACGCCGATTTCTTTCCCGTAGCCGTCTAAAACATCTGTCTGCAGGCCCACATCCAATTGGGGGGCGCCTCCGTAGCACGATGCTATTTCGGATCGTTCATCGATCACGGCGATTTGGAAACCTAGGCCGGCGATTTGGCGGGTTAAATCCCGCAGAAGCGTTGTTTTACCGCAGCCGGGCGGGGAAATAATTAAGGTGGAAAAAATATCCCGCCCGGGCGCGGGTGCAACTCTTTTTAAGATGGGGTCCGCGGCACCGATGATTTCCTTTGCCACCCTAAAGTTTAAGGAAGAAACGTCTTTTACCGTCTTTAACTTGCCATCTGCGTAGACTGCCCGGCCGCAGATACCGACCCGGTGGCCTCCCGGCAGTGTAAGATAACCGCCCAAAATTTCCTGTTCCCAGGCATACCAAGAATTTTTTGTAATAATCTCCAGCGTCCTGGCCAGATCATCCGCCGTAACCTCATAACCCCGGGAAGGGGGGCAGGGTTGTCCGGCTTCTGTCAGGGACAAAGCCCCCTCCTTTCCTTTCAGCATCAAAGGGCGGCCCAGCCGCAGCCGTATTTCTTCCAGTTCGCCGCTGAATGCGGAACGCTGAATGATTTCTTTTAGTTTTGGCGCTAAAAATTTATCCACAAGCACACCCCGCCTTTGTCTAAACCTTATGCGAAAACAGGACAAGTTATGACAAAAAAAATAAGGCCGCCTATCAAAGGCGGCCCTTTTTTAAAAGTCTATTCTTCATCCGGCAGATCTTCATCCCAATCGGCGCGGGGTAATTCCTCAAATTCATCGGAATCGTCCGTTTCCATTACCACTGCGCCGCAGTGGGGACAGGTGATTTGAACGCCTTGGCCTAATAAGAAGTCACCGTCAAAGGCGAGCAGTTCGGCGCACTGGGGGCACTCAAATTCGATCACAGGCATTTCTGAATCGTCTTCTTCCCATTCCTCACCATCGTAAAAATCGTCCTCAAAATGCATTAAGTCGAAATCGATTTCCTGGACGTAGTCTTCCAGTTCTTCTTGGATCTTGACTACACTCTCCAGATCTTTGGCAAGTTCTTCTAAGACGAGCATGACTTGTTCGAATAAAAAGCGGATGCGTTCTTCCTCTAGCGAAGTGTCCCCATCAATTATCCCCCGCAAATAAGCAATCTTTTCGTTAATCGATTTCACGGGATCAACCTCCCATTCTCTTAAGCCCTGGAGAGATACTCTCCGGTTCGCGTATCCACTTTAACCAATTCCCCCTCTTCCACAAACAGGGGTACCTGGACGACCAGGCCGGTTTCCAACGTAGCCGGTTTTGTTGCACTTTGGGCCGTATCGCCGCGAAAGCCCGGTTCCGTTTCGGCCACTTTCAAGTTAACTGTGGTGGGCAGTGCCACTCCAATAGCCTGCCCTTGGTAAAACTCTATGCCGATAGTCATATTTTCCATAAGATATTTCGGGGTATCGCCCAACTCATCCGCCCTAAGGGAGATTTGATCGTAGGTTTCCGTATCCATAAAGAAATACTCATCCCCGGAATTATATAAATACTGCATCTGCCTGGTCTCGATATGAGCCCTGGCTACCCGCTCACCGCCGCGAAAGGTGCGGTCTAAAACTGCGCCTGTTTTAACATTTCTGATTTTGGTCCTAACAAAAGCTCCGCCGCGGCCTGTCTTCACGTGGAGAAATTCTATCACACTGTAAATTTCCCCTTCCACCTCTATTGTTATTCCGGTTCGCAAATCATTGACTGAAATCATGCCGACCGCCTCCTTATTCGATTACATATAACTCTTTGGGAGTGCTTGTGAGGACTTCAAAACCATCCGCCGTTACTAATACCAGATCTTCTATCCTAACGCCCCCAAAGTCAGGCAAATAGACGCCGGGCTCCACTGTTACTACCATGCCCGGTTTAAGTACAGTTTCATCTTTTTTCGCCAGCCGAGGCCCTTCGTGGATCTCAAGGCCCACACCATGGCCTAAGCCGTGGCCGAAGTATTCCCCGTAACCTGCATCGCTGATAATAGCGCGGGCAATGGCATCAATCTCTCTCCCCGTTTTACCCGGGGCTACAGCCTGCAGCGATTCCACCTGCGCTTTTAAAACTAAATCGTAGATCAAAAGGTGCCTTTCTTCCGGTTCGCCGATCACTATAGTGCGCGTCATATCCGAACAGTAACCGTCCACAATGCAGCCGAAATCAAAGACAACGAAATCACCGTAGGAGAAAATCCTCTCGCCGGGCCTGGCATGCGGCAGTGCGCTGTTGGGTCCGGAGGCCACGATGGGAGCGAAAGACATACCGCTGGCGCCCGCTTTGCGCATGAGAAATTCCAGCTCCAAAGCTATTTCTTTTTCTGTCACACCGGAGCGCACCGAGTCCAAAAGCTCGGCAAAAGCGGCATCGCCGATCTGCGCCGCCTTCCTGATGGCGGCAATTTCCGCCTCTTCTTTCACCAGCCGCAGCTTTTGCACCCAACCGGAAATCCCTTTAAATTCCGCCGGAATTTTTTCCTGCCACTCTTCCAGCTGCTTAACCGTAACTTGATCGGCTTCGAAAGCGATTGTTTCAATTGAACTCTCTGAGACGAGCTGTTTTATGGTGTCAGCAGCTTCCTCAATGCGGATTATTTCCCAGCCGGGGCACTGTGCTTTGGCCTGTTCGATATAACGAAAGTCGGTAAGCAGGGCCTGTTGTGTCTGGCTGACCCAAACGAAACCGGCAGAGCCGGTAAAACCGGTGAGGTAACGCCTGTTAACGGGATGAGAACCTAAAAAGACGTCCGCTCCTTCGGATTGCAAATGTTCTCTGATTCGAGCGATTTTTTCCATTTTCGGCCTCCTAAATATACTATTTGACTAGAGTGTTTTCTAGTCGCTGCAGGGAAATTCCTGCCTATTTCCCGTTAACGAGAGAAAAACCCCGCCGGGGGTTTCTCTACGATTTTTTCTTGAAGTATAAAGTTGCGTTTAGTCCCGCTTTTTCCATGGAGAGGCCCAAATCCGCCAGAGAACAGGCGGCCAGTTCCGGATGCTTTTTTCGTAGCTTCTTGACTTGACGGCGCATGGCGCTTAAAGCTTGATCCGCCGTACGGCACTTAAGTACGCTTTTGTAAACATAAGCTGACATAATTTATCCTCCCTGACTTTTGCCATATATCTAAAGTATGTGCCGGAAGGACAAGCATTATGCCTAAATTATATTATTTTTTCGGGCCGATTAGGTTTGGCCGCTTTAAAACCCGCACTCCCGCAGGGTAATGCACCCTCAGCCGATAAGCGCTCTTTCTGGCGGAAACCCAGCCGAGGCCGGTTATGACAAGATCTTCAAATTGCGCCAGGCTCATCTCTTTTTGCTCCCACTTTTCTATTGCACAATGAAAATGGCCCGGGGCTAATACTTGCGCCACTTGTTCTTGTTTTGCTTTTCGCCACTTAAGTGCCGCCGCGCTGTAGCCCAGCAACAACCCATCCCCCTTTAAACATTCAACGGCAGCGAGCCCAAAAACCGCCAAAAGCTCACCGGGCTTAATAGGCTGTAACTTTCCCGCCAGCGGTTTGTCGGGTGCAAGCTGGCGCCCGCATTCGGGGCAGACAAGTTCACTTAAACGCCCGCCTGCCACATAACCGGGCGAGTCAGCTAAGACTAAGCCGTTAGGGCACTGCCAGCGGGAATATTCCACCGTTGTGCCGGGATAAGCCGAAACTGTCGGTTTAATATCTTTCCGCCTGCCGCCGCCAATGCGCATCTTTAACAGGCGGCTGATGACATTAGATTTCCCCACATTGACAACGCCGGCAAAAAGAACCCCGGGGCCAAAACCGGTAAGCCCATCAGCGAGCTTGGGAAAGCCATAGCCGTTTAGAGCGCTGATCAGCTCTAAACCTGCGCCGCGCAGGCCAAAACTTTTTAAACGCCGGCGCGCCCACCGTTCCACTTCCCAAAGAGGTGTTTGTTTGGGCAGCAAATCTATCTTGTTTATCGCTATTAAAAGTTTCCTGTTTTGTACCAGATCCAATAGTTCTTTTGGAAAACCAGCTTCAAAATCCATCAAATCAACAACTAAAACTACCCCGTCTGCCCAGCGCACCCCTTCCCGGATCGATCTTAAAGATTGATCAGCCGCAACAGGGCCCACCTCGTC
>JBHGWS010000137.1:0-24633 GCA_041936745.1 Candidatus Darwinibacter acetoxidans | reverse complement strand
AGCAGCGGCCCATCAGGGCTTGTTTACCTTTTCTGCACATCAAAATCGATGTCTTCTTCCAAAGGCTGCGTTAATATATAAACTACCTCACCGGGCTTGACCAAGCCCAACTCCTCCCTGGCCACCCTTTCAATATTTTCCGGGGACCGCCAGTTGCTGATTTCTTTTTCTAATTCGGCGCCGCGCATCTCTAAAATTCGCAGGCGCTTTTCCAAAGCTATTATTTCCTGCCTCAACTTATAATTCCCCACGGCGTTTTTCGCAAAATTAAAGCCGACCCATAAAACCACAACGATCACAATAATCAGCCACGGCTGAATTCGCCGGTTTTTGCCGCGCTCTTTAGGTGACATCTCTGCAACCTCCCATAGGTTTCATTCACCCTTGGGGGCCGTTTTCCTCCTTTTCTCTATTTCCGCCAGCGCAGCCGGGCCCTAAAGCCTTTCTTTGCTTTTATTTCCCGCCGCCGGCCAAAACGGATCTGCTGGACAAAAAGCAGGGGAGTGGCAATCAACCACAAGAAAAAAGTGATTATTAAATTGAGAACGCCGGCAATTAAACGGACCAACCACAGCAAAATTTGAATAACGGTGCCGCTTAAGATCAACCTGTAGAAGAAAAAGCCCAACGTCAAACCGATAACAACGTAACCGCGCAGCTCGCCCCAGTTGGCCAAAAGCAGGTAGAGTAAAAGGATGGGAGTAAATAAAGCCCAGAATAAAAGATCTAAAAGAGGCGCGCTGATTAAACCGGGCCGTAAAAGCCCCCGGAGCACGCGAAAAACATCAAATAAAAAGCCTAAAGATATCCCGGCCAAAAGCACTATTCCGAATGAATAAAGCTGGGTGCCCAAAGCCTCCATCAAGTTACCCTCCCCTCTGCTTACTGAAAAAGCTTACCGGAAGAGTTTTGCTAAAAGGCCTTTCCCCCGCTTACTCAAGGAATCGCCTAAATATTCTATGGACTGAATGTAGCCCCTGACTAAGAGATTGCCCGTTTCCAGATTTAATTCTTTAATATGCAGCTCATCGCCGTGAACAATTAAACCCCCCAACTCTGTTTCCATCACTATTTCCCGCTCGTCAAAGCTTTCAACGTGCAGCACGCCGTCCAAAGTTAACCTTTCCCGTTCCGCCAGGATTAGTTGGTGGCGTAAATTGTTCAACCTTCTCTCATCCATAAAACTTGCCCTCCTGCACACAGCTCTTTCTAACATCTTATGCAGGTCGGTTGCCTTTTAGAATTAGTCGTAAATCTTTCGGATTTTTACGCCCCGAAAAAAGGCCGCCACTATTTTTTCCGGCGGAGTGCCCTCCTTCGCCATCTTATAAGCATCCCATTGGCTCAAGCCCACGCCGTGGCCGTAACCGGTACCACTTATTTTCAGCGTTCCGTCTTTGAAGTCAAATTCATCGACCAAGGTCGACTTCATCTTCGTTGAATCAACCGCCAACCTGAAATCGGGCCCGGAAATCTCCCGGCTGCCCTCCGTCCCGGTAATTGCTACCTTCGTAATCCGCTCCGTCGAGCCCCGCTCTTTAATCTCCACAGCTTCCAGATCACCGACGCTAATGCCCTTTGCCGCTAAAAGGCTTTTAAGTTCAGCCCCGTTGTAACTAACGGTCCAATTTTTCACATCCGCCGGCACAAATTCATTTTCGGGCAGCTTAACGCTTTTAGTAAAGGGCGGTTCTTTTTCTTTGTAATCCAACCCTTCCTTAGCCCGGGCGGTAATACCTCCCGAGTAGGCGTGAAACCAAGCCCTCACAAAACGGTTATCATAAGTCATAACCTGGCCCCGGGTCATGGCCACCCCTCTTTTGATCTCCTCTGTGACCGCGTCCGGGTTAAAGGCTTGGGTTTCTTCAACGGAAGTAGACACATCCGCCCCGTATTTGTCCTTCATGCCCCCTGCCGCAATAAAGTCCATGGTAAAACTGCGGGCAAAAATGGCTTGGGCCGCGTAGGCTTCCACGGGCCAAGCGGGAAACATCTCGCCGGCCACCACCGCGGCGGTGTACTCTTCTAACTTCATAGTTTGACGCTCGCCCGTTTCATTAACGTAAACTGTAACTTCCGGCTCTTCGCTTAACTCCCGGGCAATGCTGCCGTCGTCACCGGACCAGTTGATTAATACTGCGACGGTGGCCGTTAACACTAAGATCAGGCCAAAGACAACTGCTTGGTTTTTGCTGATGCCCATTGTCGTCCTCCCTTGAGATTCTTCTAAACTTAGTCTCACCAAAATTCGGGGCAAAAAACGTGAAAACATGGGTAATATCTTTGTTTATGGGGAAAATATTACCACTGCGGCAGGAATCCCCAAAACATCCTAGAATAAATAACGTATATTTCCACCTTTAAAGGAGGTCTATGTGTGAATAAAGCAGAGTTGATCGCCGGCGTAGCCAAAAAATCCGATATGACAAAAAAGGCAGCGGGCGAGGCAGTTGAAGCCGTTTTTGCAACTATTTCGGAAGCTCTATCCCGCGAAGAAAAAGTAACGATTGTAGGATTTGGCACGTTTGAAGTCAGAGACCGGAAAGAACGCAAAGGGGTTAACCCCGCGACAAAAGAGCCAATTCTGATCCCCGCAACAAAAGTCCCCGCCTTTAGACCTGGCAAATCCTTGAGGGAAGCAGTTGCTCCTAAATAAGAAGTGTTCAGCCCCCTTGCAAGGGGGCTTTCACTTTGCAGGAAAGGAATTTGCAGATGAAGTGGCAAAACTTAGTTGAGATCATAGAAAAGCTGCGCTCTCCCCGGGGCTGCCCTTGGGATCGCCAGCAGACACACGAAAGCTTAAAACCGTACCTTTTAGAAGAAGCCTATGAACTGTTGGAAGCAATTGATAATAAAGAGCCCGGCAGTATCTTAGATGAATTAGGGGACGTCCTGCTTCAGGTACTTCTGCATGCGCAGATCGCCAAAGAAGCCGGTGAGTTTACAATCGACGACGTCATTGAAAACCTCAGTAAAAAAATGATCCGCAGGCACCCGCACGTCTTTGCCGCCGAAGAGGCGGCCACACCGGCAGAAGTTGCAGTACACTGGGAAGAAATCAAGAAAAAAGAGAAAAAGGGCGAAGCAAGGAAATCCGTTTTGGATGGGGTCCCCAAGGTTTTTCCCGCCTTGATGCGCGCTGATAAGATCCAGAAGAAAGCGGCCAATGTTGGCTTTGACTGGGAAAAGGCAACAGATGTCTTAGACAAACTGCAGGAAGAGTTGGACGAGGTAAAAGAGGCTTTTGCCCAAGGGGACAAGCTCAAATTCAGAGAGGAATTGGGCGATTTGTTCTTTGCAGCAGTAAATGTGGCCCGGTTTAACGACCTGCCGCCTGAATTAATACTGGAGGAAGCAACCGCCAAATTCATCAGACGCTTTCAGTTCTTGGAAAAGCGCCTGCAGAAAAAGAACCTGTCTTTAGAAAACATGACCTTGGCGGAAATGGACGAGTTCTGGGAAGAGGCCAAGTCTTACCTGGCAAAGAGGCCCCAGGCGTGAAGGGCGCGGGCTAAGGGCTTTCCCACTATGGGCAGTAAAGCCAAATCCGTTTCTTTTATTGTGCCCCACCTGACCAAGAGGAGAAAATAAAGGCTGAGCCCCGCCGCCAGGGAAAGCAGGGCTGCCGGCGCTTCGGAAATGATTTTACTCAAAGCACCTTGTAAATAATGGGCGGTGAGGCCTGCCGCCAAAGTCCCTAGAAAAGGTTTGATGACACTGTTGCGCAGGTGGATGACAACGCCCACCCGGCGAAACACCGCATATAAATTTAAAACGGCCACCAAAGCCCAGCAGACGGTGGTGCTTAAGGCCGCGCCTAAAATACCGAGGGAAGGTTCCGCCACAAGCAGGTAGTTTAAAGCAAATTTTACTAACACGCCGCAAAAGAGATTCCGCACGGGAATCAACATAGCACCTAAACCATGCAAGATGCCTGTGGTGGATTGGATCAATCCCAAAGTCACCGTGCCTAAAGCCAAAATCCTTAAAGGTGCCCCTACTTGCGGGTAGCTGAAAAGTATTTGAGAAATCGGCTCGGCTAAAATATATAAAAAGGCGAAGGCAGGCATGCCAAAGACTAAAGCAACGCGTAAGGCTTCTTCCGCCCGGTGGGCTAAAAGCTTCCTTTTGCCTAAGGCCCAAGCTTCGGAAATGGCCGGCACTAAACTGGTGGCCAAAGCAACGGTTATGATGTTGGGCAGCTGGGATAAAAGCAAAGCCATGCCAAAATGGCCCAAACCTTCCCTGATCGCATCGGCGGCAAAGCCCGCTGCCCGCATGCGCACGGGGATCAGCAGGCTATCTGCCAACTGCATGACGGGCCACAACACTGTTGCGGTTACCGCCGGCAGGGCCAAAGAGATTAGGCGCTTAGTTAATCCGCCCGCCGGCGGCCGTCTTGTTTTCGGCGGGCCAACTTCGGCTAAAAGTACATTCTTTTTGGTAACATAGTAAGCGGCCAGGACCAGCCAACCGGTGAATTCACCGCAGACAAACCCCCAGCCGATACCGGCCACGGCTTTTTCAATGCCCAAAGGGCGCAGCTTGAACACAAAAAAGAGCGTTGCCCCGATTCTGACGATCTGATCTGCCACCTGAGAGATGGCACTGGGGGCCATCTGCTGCAGCCCTTGGAAAAATCCCCGGAAGGCGGCACTTAAGGCCAGAAAGAAACAAGCGGGCCCCAGAATGGCTATCAGGGGCTCAACGGCAGTGTCGTGAACGAAGGCGGCGGCTAAATGGCGCGCACCGAAGATTAACACTAAAGCCACTGAAGAACCGGTTAAGATCATAAGGGCCAAACCCCGCCGGAAAACCCGCCTGATGCCCTCTAAAGACCCCTGCGCCGCATTTTCCGCTACCAGCTTGGCAATGGCCAAAGGCAGGCCGCAGATAGCTAAAACGGCGGCAAAATAATGTAAGGGCTTGACCAATTGGTACAAGCCCATTCCTTCATCGTGGATAATCCGGGGTAAAATCACCATATAGATAATGCCGATTAAGCGGTTGAATAAACTGGCCGCGGCCAAAATTACCGCTCCCCGTAAAAAAGACTCCTTAGCCATAGCCGACTCCCTTCCGTACTTCAGTGTACGCCGGGAAAGTTGACTATATGACTCGGAGTCCCCTAACTTTTAAGCAGTTATTTATTGTTCCATTTGTTTGGCTAAAAAACCCGCAGCAGTCTCGCATAGTTTCAATTCTAATTCGCCTAAAGTGAGATTGGGCTCGTTCGTGCCTAAAATGACGCTGCCTATAGGATCACCCTCGGAAATTATGGGTGCTATTACCTGCATGGCGAAATCCCACTGTTCATCCTCCGGGTATTCACCCGCTTTCAAAGTCATGCTGCGCCGCGATTCCATCGACTCCTCCACTACGGCGACAACATCTTTATCCACCCACTGTTTTTTAGAAGCGCCGGAAACTGCCACAACGGCATCCCTGTCTGTAATAATAGCAACATGGCCGGTAGATTCGAATAAGGAATCCGAATATTCTTGCGCGAAATCCCCTAACTCGCCAATGGGTGAGTATTTTTTCAAAATTACCTCGCCATCTCGATCTACAAATATCTCCAAGGGGTCGCCCTCGCGAATACGCAGGGTTCGCCGAATTTCTTTGGGAATGACCACTCGACCAAGATCATCAATACGTCGTACAATGCCGGTTGCCTTCAACGTCACACCCCTCCTCTGAAGTTGGCTTGAATTTAGTATAAGCTCCGTTTACCACTTTTATTCATTATGGAGAGCAACTAACACCTCAGCTAGAAAAGCCAAAGCCAACTGATCCTGGGGGTCTTTTTGCACCATCAGGCGGGCGGTACGGCCCCGCCTAAAGGCAACTTTGTTCGCAAAAAGGCGCTTCAGGCCGGAATTGACGCGCTTGCCCAGATCTAAGCCTTCCAAGAAACGGAGGACAAACCTGCCGTCTTGGGCAGTGATGGCCGCCACGCCCAAAAAGCGGGCCAGAACCTTAATCCGCGCCACCTGCACTAAATTCCGCACAGGCTCGGGCAGATCGCCGAAACGATCTTGGATTTCTTCTTCCAATTCATCACATTCTTCTAAACTGCTTAAGGCGATGATCTTTTGATATAATTCCACTTTCTGGGCCGGATCCGCCACATAACTGTCACTGATATAAGCATTGACAGCCAGCTCTAAGACGGGCTCCGGCGGCGCCGCTTTGCTTTCTCCTTTTAATTCTTCGATCGATTCTTCCAAGAGCCTGCAGTAGAGCTCAAAACCAACAGAGGTTATAAAGCCGTGTTGTTCGGGGCCTAAGAGATTACCGGCCCCGCGAATTTCCAGATCGCGCATGGCAATTTTAATGCCCGAGCCCAGTTCCGTAAACTCTTTAATCGCCGTCAGGCGCTTTTCCGCATCTTCGCTTAAAATCCGGTCTTTGCGGTAGGTGAAGTAGGCGTAAGCAACGCGGTTGGTGCGCCCCACGCGGCCTCTTAATTGGTAAAGCTGGGCAAGGCCTAAATAATCCGCGTTATCGATAATTAAGGTATTGACATTGCCGATATCCATGCCCGTTTCAATAATGGTCGTGCAGAGTAAAACATCGTATTCACCCCGGTAGAAATCAAGCATGACCCGCTCCAAAACAGCTTCGTCCATCCGGCCGTGGGCAACGGCAATCCTTGCTTCCGGCACCAGCTTTTGCAGTTCGCTGTAAACATAATCGATCGATTGAATGCGGTTGTGGACAAAATAAACTTGGCCCTGCCTGGCCAGCTCCCTTAAAATAGCCTGCCTGACCGTCCGCTCGTCGTATTCTAAAACGTACGTCCTGATGGGGTAGCGGTCTTCCGGCGGTGTTTCAATCAGGCTCATATCCCGCACGCCGACCATGGCCATATGCAAAGTGCGCGGTATGGGAGTGGCTGAAAGCGTTAAGACATCCACATCTTTGCTGATTTCCTTCAAACGCTCTTTTTGCGCTACCCCAAAGCGCTGCTCTTCGTCCACCACAACTAAGCCCAGATCTTTAAACTGCACGTCTCGTGATAAGAGGCGGTGCGTACCGATAACTATATCCACGAGGCCTTTGCGCACACCCTCCAGCGTTTTATTAATCTCCCCCGGTGATTGAAAACGGCTGAGGGCTTCGATCTTCATGGGGTAGCCTTCAAAGCGCTCTAAAAAGGTGCGGTGGTGCTGCTGAGCCAAAATGGTGGTGGGTACTAAGACACCCACTTGTTTGCCGTTAGAAACGGCTTTAAAAGCCGCCCTGATGGCTACTTCAGTCTTACCGTAGCCCACATCGCCGCAGAGCAGGCGGTCCATGGGCCTTGGCTTTTCCATATCTTTTTTAACCGCCGCGATGGCCTCCAGCTGATCGGGAGTTTCCCGGTAGGGAAAGGCACTTTCAAAGTCCCGCTGCCAAGGCGTATCGGGCGGGTGGGCAAAGCCTTTGATGGCCTCTCTTTCCGCATATAATTTCAAAAGGCCCGCGGCCATTTCCTGCACAGATTCTTTGGCCCGTTTTTTGACCCGCGCCCACTCACCGCCGCCCAGGCGCGATAGGCGGGGAGCTGTATCTTCCAAGCCGACATAACGCTGCAGGAGGTGCAATTGATCTGTGGGCACGTACAAGCGGTCTTTGCCCGCGTAGCGGATATGGAGATAGTCTTTGGTGCGCCCTTGTACCTGCAGTGCTTCTATGCCCAAATACTGGCCGATGCCGTGGTTGAGATGGACGACATAATCGCCCTCTTTCAACTCGTGCGGCGCGATCTTAAGGCCCTCTTCCACCTTGGAAACTCTCGCTTTAGGGCGTTTTCGGCCGAATAGTTCCAGTTCTGTTAAAACCACCAGCTTGTTTTGGGAAAATTCGAAGCCTGTCTGCAGATCACCGGGTGCCACAATACAGTTGCCCGCCTTTAATTTTCCGTCCACGTCTTCCGTATAGGTACACGGTATCTCTTCTGCGCGCAAAAGCTCAATAATGCGCTGGCCCCGCTCAAATGTAGAGGTGAGAATTAAAATTCGGTAGTGCTCCTGCCGCCATTTCTTGATGCCGCTCAGCATTTTTTCCAGGCGGCCGCTAAAGTGTTCCGGTGCCCTTAAGCCTAAAGATGTGGTCGTTTGTACTTCATCCATGCCCGCGATGCGCTTGCCCAGGACGGAAAGGTAAACCGTGGGGAAAGTTTTAAATTTGGCCCACAGCTTATTCCAATCCCAATACAAGCTCCGCACCTCGGGCAGTATCTTACCCTTTTCCAAAAGCTGGCTTAAGTTTTCAGCAATTTCTAAAGATAAATTGTCTGCCGCTTCTTTCAAGCGCAGCGGTTCATCGAGGACAACTAGGGCATCCGCGGGCAGGTAATCCGGCAGAGCCGCCACTTCACCTAAAACAGCCTTGTATTGATCAATACCCGCAAAGTAGCTGTGTTCCGCCAAAAACTCCAGATGCCGTGCGATTTGGCTTAACAGGTCATCTGCTTCCTGGGCCAGACCTAACCCGTGCAGGCGCTGATTTTGCTTTTTGGCCCGCCGCCACAGTTCTTCTTGTAAAGCGGCCGCTTCCTCCCGCGTATACACGGTTTCCCGGGCCGGGCCCACCGTAACTTCTTTAATGTTTTCAATCGATTTTTGCGTTGCGAAATCAAATTTACGCAGGGAATCCACTTCATCGCCAAACAGCTCGATCCGAACGGGATTATCTGCCTGAAAGGGGGCAATATCAACAATGCCGCCCCTAATGGCAAATTGGCCGAAGCCTTCCACCTGCGGCCTCCGCTCATAACCTAAGCCGACCAACCGCTCCGCCAGCTCACTTGGCTCAAAGCGGGAACTCCAATTAATTGAAAATTGCGACTTTAAAAAGCGGTCGGGGGCTGTTAATCCCTCCAGCAGGCCTTGGATGGGAGCAATAATTACCGTGCCCGCTTGGCGGGAGCGCTGCAGCACTTCCAGCCTCTGCGCCCTCAGATCTAAAGCGGGCAGGGCCTCCTCGTAGGGCATCAGCTCGTTGCCTTCCCAAAAAAGCACCGTCCTGCCGGGCAGTAAAGATGCCAAATCCTGAGCCAATTTCTCCCCCTGGCTCAAACCGGGGGTGACAATCAACATCACCCGCCTAGGATCATAGATTGTGGCCAGAAAAACGGAGCGCTGCCCGCCGGAAAGCCCCGCCACCAGATGGCCCCGTTTTGTTGCGATTTTTTGACCTACACTGGCAAACTCCCTGCTTTGGCGCAGCAGGTTTACCAGGCCTTGTAGAGACAAATTCACTTCCCCTTTCCCTTAAGGACAACGCTGCAGCAAACATTATGTTATTTAGTCTGCTTCCGGTTGTATTGATTCATAACAGCAATCAGCCCTTCTTTCAGCCAGAGCGAAACAGCATCGGCGGCTCGCAGGCAGGCTTCCTTTAATATTTTAAGTTCATCCGCCTCCAAACCCTGCAATACATAGGCGGCAGCGGTAATTTCCGGCGGCGGTTGGCCGATCCCCAGCCGCAGCCGGGGGAAATGGGGCGATTTTAAATGGCGAATAATATTCTCCACGCCCCGATGCCCGCCGGCACTGCCTGATCCTTTCAGCCGGATTCTGCCGGGGGCAAGATCTAAATCATCGTAGATCACCAAAAGCGAACTTAACTCCAGGCGGTAAAAATTTACTAAACGGCCCACCGCCTCGCCGCTGCGGTTCATAAAAGCCTGGGGTTTAACCAGCATTATTTTTTGCCCCTCCGCTAAGCCCTGACCTAATTTAGCGCCAAATTTAACCGCCTGCAGCGGTATCCCAAAGCGGCGGCTTAATTCATCAACCACCCAAAAGCCTAAATTATGCCGCGTGCGGGCGTATTTAAGGCCCGGATTGCCAAGACCTACAATCACTTTCACCTGTTTTGCCTCCTAAAGGGATCAGAAAGAACGCACAGTGAGAGGCACTGTGCGTGTTTGTAAAACCCAAGTTTACTCTTCTGTTGCTTCCTCTTCGTCCGTTTCTTCTGCCTCTTCGCCTTCTGCCGGCTCTTCCTCTGCAAGCTCTTCGTCGGCGAGCTCTTCCTCTTCTGCGACTTCTTCTTCCAGTTCAAGCGAAGGAATATCCACTTTAACTACCGCTTCATCAGGTTCCTCTAATATTTCCACACCTGCGGGCAGTATTAATTCATCGACGTTGATTACGTTGTCCAATTCTAATTCAGAAACATCAACTTCGATAAATTCAGGGATATCTGTAGGCAGGCAGGAAACCTCCACTTCCCAAAGCAGAGTTGTCACAACGCCGCCATCGCTGGGCCTGTTTTCTTCCCCAACGACCCGGATAGGTACAGTGATCTCCAATGTTTTAGTAAGATCAATTTCATGAAAGTCCAGGTGTAACAAATCGCCGCGCACCGGATCGCTGTGAATCTCCTTGATCAGGACTGTTTTAGATTCGCCTTCCACATCAAGGTTAATCAAGCTGCCCACTGCAGCCACCGCTCTCGCCGCTTCTCTGGTATCCACCATAAGTTTTACGGCCTCTTGCCCGGAGCCGTAGACTATCGCAGGTATTTTACCGGTTGCCCGTAATTGGCGTGCATATGCTTTACCGGTGCCGGTTCTTTTTTCCACCGTTAGCTGGTAATTTGCCATACCGATTTCCGCCTCCTTTACATTCCGTATAATGATATCACTATTGCTAAGCTTAGTCAAACAAATAACTTGCTGACTGACAGCTCTTCGAAAATCCTCCTAATTGCTTCCGCAAACAAAGAAGCGACGGAGAGCGTTGTTAATTTCGGTATCTGCTTGTTTTGCGGCAGGTGAATGCTGTCACTGACAATAACTTCCTTAATGGGGCTTTCCTGCAGTATCCTGGCGGCAGGTTCAGAAAACACCGCATGAGTGGCCGCGGCATAAACCGCTTTTGCCCCCTGAGCCATAATTGCCTCGGAGGCATTGACTATTGTACCGCCCGTGTCAATCAAATCGTCAATAATTACACAGGTTTTTCCTTCTACATCACCGATGATGTTCATTACTTCGGACACGTTCGGTGTGGGCCTGCGTTTATCCACAATGGCAATTGGACAGTGCAGGCGGTCGGCCAACTCCCGCGAGCGGACAACACCGCCCACATCAGGGGAGACTACGAGGATATCTTCAAGATTTTTCCGCAGCAAATATTCAGCGATAATTGGCATGCCTGTCAAGTTATCGACGGGGATATCAAAGAATCCTTGGATTTGGCCCGCGTGCAGATCGATAGTGAGCATCCGATCAGCCCCCGCGGCGGTAAGTAAATTGGCGATCAATTTAGCTGTAATAGGATCCCGCGGCTGCGCTTTGCGATCCTGCCGAGCATAGCCGTAATAAGGTATTACTGCGCAAACTTCTTTGGCGGACGCCCTTTTCATGGCGTCAACCATAATTAACAATTCCATTAAATGCTCGGCACTCGGTGCATTGATGGGTTGGACTATAAATACTTCCGCTCCTCTGACCGTTTCCAAAATCCGGGCCCGGATTTCCCCGTCCCTAAAACGCGTTATTTCTGCTTGGCCGATTTCCTGCCCCAAATGCCTGCAAATTTCCAAAGCCAACTCCCGATTTGCATTGCCGGTAAAAACCTTCAGTTTTTTATTACCGTGGTCAATCATTTCCAATTAGCCCCCATTTTCACTTGTTAAATAGGTAAACGGGGCGAGCACAGCACCCGTTTCCACAGAACAACCCTCAACTACCGCACTTTCCATAACTACTTCATCCCCCACCCGGGCTGCCTTAAGGCGGCAGTTCGGCCCGATGCGGCAGCGGCTGCCGATGACGGTACCTTTTTGCAAAAAAGTATTGGGGTAAATGATTGTATCCTGCCCGATTATGCAGTCATACTCGATCCAGATTGTTTCGGGGTCAATCAGCGTGACGCCTTGGTTTTGCCAAAAGCGCGCTAAACGATCCCGCAAAATGGCTTCCGCCTCTGCCAGCTGCCGGCGGTCATTAATGCCCATGCTCTCTGCCGCATCTTTTAAGATATAGCCGGCCACCTGGTGACCGTCTCGTAAAAACAAAGGAAGGACATCAGGTAGGTAATACTCTGCCTGCACGTTATCCGGGGTGATCTGTTTTAAGTACTGAAAAAGCAGCCTGCTGTTAAAACAATAAGTCCCCGTATTAATTTCCCTAATGGCCAGCTCTTCGGCTGTGGCATCTTTTTGTTCCACCACGCCGCAAACGCCTTGTTCGTCCCTTAAAATCCGGCCATAGCCCGTTGGATCGGCAAGTTCGGCAGTGAGAATCGTTGCGCTTGCACCTGACTTTTCGTGGAAAGCCACAAGTTCTTGAAACGTCTCTTTGCGAAAAAGAGGTGTATCACCGTAAGTTACTAAAACAGAGCCGTCAAAATCGGCCAAAAAAGAACGGCACTGATCGACAGCGTGTCCCGTTCCCAGCCGCTTTTTTTGTTTGACAAACTTGACACCATCTAAAACAGCCTGTACTTTTTCCCCTTGGTGCCCTATCACCACATAGATCTGCCCGAAAGATCCGAAGCGCACGTTACGAATTACGTGCTTAATCATCTCCAAGCCGGCTAAGGGATGCAGCACCTTCACTAAGTCCGACTTCATCCTGGAGCTTTCGCCTGCTGCTAAAACTATCGCAGCTGTCTCCACCAATAAATCCTCCTCGTCTAGGCCATTCGTATTTTTTAAACCCCTTTGTTATTTTAGGCACACAGCCGCCGTTTCCTGCCGGTGTTTTGGGAAAAGGAAAAAACCCGCCGTTAGCCCACAGGCCCGGGGATCTCAAAACCCATCAGCGGGCCGGACTAAAACCCGTCGTTTTTCTTCGTCCACTGCCTGCAGGTAAATTAAAGCCAGATAATCTGTGATCAACTTTTCCTTAGGCCAGCCTGTTTCAATAAAGACTCCTTTGCCGACCACCTCGCATTCGAATTCGCCCATCAAATCGGCTAAACCCCGCAGGGTACCGCCTGCTTTCATAAAATCATCGATCAGCAGGACGCGAGAGTTTTTCTCAAGGGCGCGCCTGGATAAACTCATCGTCTCCACCTGGCGCGAACTGGATAAAAAGTTCATGGTTAAAACGGGGCCTTCCGAGACCTTACTCTGCCTGCGCACGATCACCAAAGGTACGTTTAAAGCATAGGCGGTTTTTAAAGCAACGGGAATACCGGCCGTCTCCACTGTGACCACATACTCCGGCTTTTTAGCGCGAAACCTAGTGGCGAAAATGCTGCCGATCTTTTGTAAGACCTCCGGCGAGGCGAGCAGATCATCTGTATAAAGATAGCCGCCCGGGATAATCCTGGCGGGCTTGCGCAGTGCCGCACAGATGTCTTGGATGGAGGCGCCAATTTGCTCTTCACTTAAATCGGGCAGATAGCGCACCCCTCCCACGGCACCGGAAATAGTCTCTATTTTCCCCATCGCCAGGCGGTCAAAGGTCCGCCTGATAATGGCTAAATCCTCGGAAAGAGTGGACCGGGAAACTTCGAATATATCGGCGAAGTCCCCCAGGGCAAAGACCTGCCCGGGCTGTTCCACTAGTGTTTTGGTAATGGCCGCAATTCTATGCGTTCGCCGCAATGCTACGCCTCCTTACTATGGTTGGGGGAAATCATCTTTTGGGCCAGTTCCAAATCCGCCGGTTTATCAACATCCGTGCCGATCTCCGGATAAGGGGTGATCATTAAGGCACCGGAGTAACCCAAAATCTCCTGAGCCCGTTTTTCGATCTCACTTAAACTGAGGCGGCTCATTAAAAGCTTTATTAAAAACATACAGCCTAAGATGCCGATGATCTTCCAGGGTTTCTTGCGCTGGAATATAACCTGGGTCATAATTTCCCTGGAACCGGCAATGGCCTGCGGGGCAGCTAAGAGAATGTTGCCCCCCGTAAAAGTGCCCTCTTTCAGTTTGAAATAAGTCCTGACTGTTTCCGGGTAGACCTGTTCGTTGGATTCCTTGGAGACCAAAGGATAATAGATATCCCGCTCCAGTTCAGAGCATCTGTCTAAAAAATCATCCATCGCTTCGGTGTGGATAAAAGGGATATCGGAGGAAACTAAAAGTACCTTGTTTTCACCGGCGAGCGCTTCCACACCTAAGAAGACATTTTCCACCAGGGATTTCCCACACTCAACCAACCGGGTGCCCGGCGGCAGGTGTTTTTCAATTTCGGCCGGGCCTACTACCACCAGGTTTTCGACCCGCGGCAGGGCCTGCAGCACTTCGATGACATAGTTGACCATAGGTTTGCCGTGAATGGGGATCACCGCTTCCCATTTTTCCGGGCTGGCCTCCGCAAGTTTGCCATCATTGAGTGCTCCGGCTAAAACAACAGCATCCACTTTCATGGTAAGTTCACTCCGTTCTTGTACTTTACGCCGGTTGTTTCCGGCTCGGCCAAAATCACTTTGACCCGGCCTTCCCACTTAGAGCGAAACCGAGCAGCCGTTTCCCGCTCACTAAACAAGCCCAGCACCGTGGGTCCGCTGCCCGACATAAATGCTGCCTCGGCACCGCCTGAAATCAGGCGTCTTTTCCAAACTTCAATTTCCGGAACTAAGGTGGTTGTTACAATTTCCAGAGAGTTTTGTAAACTCCTGCTTAATTGAGAAACAGATTTGGCGTCGTTTTGCAGTTTTATAAAGTTTCGGGTGTGCTCACTGCCAAAAGCGGCCGGCGGGAACTTTTGGAAAACCCCGGCTGTAGAAACTTCCTTGGGGATGTTGACAAGCGCGAAAGTTACAGGAGGAAGCGGTTTTATGGGGGTTAGCTTTTCTCCGATGCCCGCCGCCGCAGCTGTTCCCCCCTGCAGGCAAAAAGGCACATCGGCACCGATTGTAAGGCCAATCTTCTGCAGCTCACCTAAAGATAGGCCGCCGCCGTAGAGGCTGTTTAATCCCGTAAGCACCGCTGCGGCATTAGAGCTGCCGCCGCCCAGGCCCGCGGCGATGGGAATCTTTTTTTCCAGCTCGATACAAACACCCGGTTCAATCCCGCGCCTTGCAAAAAAAGCTGCCGCCGCCCGCCAGGCAGTATTGGTCTCATCAGCCGATAAATTTTTTGCGCCTTTAACCTGAAGTGAAATTCCCCCCTGCCGTTTAGAAAGGGTGATTTGATCAGCCAAGGAAATAGACTGCATGACACTTTCCAAAAGGTGGTACCCGTCATTTCTTCGCCCCACTACATCGAGTGTTAAGTTCACTTTGGCGTGGGCCAAAAGCTTGATCTGATCCATAGCCCTCCCCCTTGTATACATTTATTTCAGCACACAGGGGAAAATTCCTGCCGCTCTAGCTTCGGGATAAAAGCAGCCAGGCTCCCGCGGCCATTAAAACCAAGCCGACACCCTGCCAAATACTGAAGGGAACCGCCTTTAAACCAAAAAGCCCGAAAGTATCAACTAAAGCGGCTGTGGAGACTTGTCCCACGATGATGGCCGTAGTGGCCGGGGCAGCGCCGATTTTCGTGATGGCGGCAACCACCAAAAAGATGATGGCTACGCCTAAAAGGCCGCCTAAATAAGTATACCAGGGGGCCTTGGCAAGTTTCCGCCAAGAACCCTGCCCCAGGCCGAAAATCAGCAGGCCTAAACTTGCTAAAGAACCGACAACGTGGACTAAAAAAGTGGCTTCCAGCTGCCCTGTTATTTTACCCAAGGCAGAATTCAGCGAGCCCTGCAGGGCCATGAAAATCCCCGATAATGCAGCTAAAAGGAGCGAAATCATAATTTAAAACCCCCGCCTTATCTTTAGCGGTTATTATACCCAAAAAAAGAAGGGCCCCGCAGGACCCCTACTTTTAACCTCTGGGAATATAGATTTTGTCGCCGGGCTTTAAAAGATCCGGCAGCTGCTGCAAAAAGGGATTGGCCTCTAAAATGGCTTCTTCGTCCGTGTGGTATTGGCGGGCCAATTTCCAGACTGTATCGCCTTTTTGCACGAACACGTAAGTTAAGGTGGGCGGATCCTCCAAAGGCGGTTCCACTTCCACTGCTTCAACTACTGCTTCTACCTCTAAATATTCAGTAGTAGTGACAGCGGCGCGGAAAGTAAGAATGATTTCCACCGTTTCCCGGTTAATCAGATCAGGTGATGTTTTAACCGTTTCCAAGACAATATGAGGCTGCATCCCCGGTTCCAACCCCGGCACAACAACTGTCTGCTGAAAAGAGATTGCTTCCGCAAACACACCCCGATAGAGGGGTTTCACGTCTTCCTCCGAATGAGCCAAGTAGATTAATTCCAAATCGAATGTCCCTTCCAAGACTATTTTATCTTGGTCTACAAAATAATCGGTCAGGTTGGGCACTGCGCTGCAGCGGAGAAGTTCGCGAATGGGCGGGTACTGCTGGCCGATCTCCAAAAGGCCCTGCGCCGTACCCTGCTGCGATTTTTCGCTGACAAAGTTATCCAGGCTGAGAAATTCTTTGCGGGTTTCCACTTGACTGCCCGTTGCACTTATTTCACTTAAAATAATTACTTCTCGCCGGTCAAACAGATCTACCGTGCCTTTCAGCTGCAGCTCCAGCCGCAGCGACTTGCCGCCATTAACAGGCACACTTTGGCAGCGAGTTACTAAATCGGCCGCCAAGCTCATCTGAGGTTCAATCCGGTCGTCTTCCAAACGAAACTCAAACTCCAGGGCATCGCCCAGCTCAATTTGATGGACGGTTAAATCTTCTGCCTCGTAAATTAAATCAAAGCCTGCCGCACCGACAAGCACCACCTGACCTGCATTGACGGCTTCTTTCTCGAAGCTGACCCGGCAGGTGACATCTAAAACATTGGCCGGCGGCGGCGCTTCTGCCGGCAGTTCTAAAATACCGGAAGTTTCCCGGTTCAGTGCCAAGCGCAGCGGCGGCGTTATGGGATTTAAAAGAATTTCCTCCGTGAACAGCTGCGCCTCCCGGCCAATATTGGCACCGCAAATCGCGGCATATTCCAAGGTCTGGTTGGCGGCTGCGGTAACCGCCAATATTAAATCCAGATCGAGTGCGTATTGGCCCGGCCGGACCTCCCATTCGCAGAGTAACAACCGCGCCCGGGCTTCCGGCGCCATCTCCGGCTCCGCCCCGACCACGTCTACATAAATGTCAAAGGGGAGGGCACCGGGCCACTCAACCCGCCTCATACCCGCGGGCTCGCCTGCCGGCACCTCAGGTACATACACCAGGACCAGATCCACCGTCCCTTGTACATAAACTCTGTCTTGATCGGTAGAAATGCTTTGAATAATTGGTGTCCCCTTCACCCAGGCTACCCGCTCAATCGGAGCTGCAGTTGCCGGTAGATCAACTTGCCCCTGTAGGACAGTCTGAAGCGTGTTTTCCCTCAATCGATTCACCGCCACAAGGCGGCTTTCTTTCACACTTAGGCTCATCTCTCTCCCCCTTTTTGGCCAAAGCCTTTGATCTTTCCTTAATATCTATGAAAGGCGGCGGCAAAACATGTCTATTCCCCGAATTTAAGTTTCGCTGCCCGAAAGTGGTCCTTTAAGGCGGCCCAAATCCTCGGATCTTCCATACCCAATTCATCTAAGATCACGCCTGCCAGGTTATAGAGGTTGGCTAAAGCGAAAATGCCTGCCAAGGCATTATACTGGGGCAGATAGAGGTAAAACCGGCTGTCGCGGCGGCGGTAGCGGTAAAAAAGCCCGCCTTTTTCATCTTCTTCCAGGCGGGCCCCATAGCGAAACGCCCTGCTTAAGCCGGTGCTGTAGGGCAGTTTCAGCCAGCTGACCTTTCCGGCGGCTTCTTCCCATTCCACAGCAAAGACGGGAACTCTCAGCAGGATCTTCCAAGAGTGGATTTGAGGCAGGAGAGAAGCCAACAACTCTGCCGCCTTTTTCCGCTCAACTATAGAACCGGGCGCATCATCTATGGGCAGGCTGAGGACAACCCGATCGGCCAAGTCATTAACCCGGCTGTAGTCGACTCCTCCCCAAAGCCGCCAGGGCGAGACCCCCGGGCCCAACTCTGTTAAAAGCATCTTTTGATCCAGTGCCCGCCGCAGTGCTTTTAAGAAACTTAAGTAACGCCTGCCATCAGGCGCCGCAACTTGGCGCCAGGGCAGATAGAAGCCCGCCAGCCCCCGCGCCTCCCCCAAAGCATCTTTTACGGCCTGCTTTCTTTGCTTTCTGCCGCCTAAAATTTCATGGATGCGCAGGATACCGTCATCTTGGCCCAAAGAAGCCATCCGCACAGCGGCCAGGTTTGTGTCCACAAGTTCGTCCGCGGCAGGCGAAAGGATCAGGCCTGTCAATGAATCAACAGGCAGATTGGCTTTTGCACTTTTGAAGATGCCCCAAACTTCCCGATCAAAAAAGACTAAGCGTTGGCCCGGATAGACCCTGCCGCCCTCCGTGAGATTTGTCAAAGCGGAAAGCCCCACGCCGTAACATGCGGCAATTTCCGCCGCCGTCTCCCCCCCTTGAACTATGTGAACATTTCTTCTGACGGGTAAATCTTTTTGCAGTATTAAAGCAAAAAAACGGGGCCCGGCAATGCCATCAGCGACTAGGCCGTGATCCCGTTGGAATTGGCGGACGGCATCTTTGGTTAAATAGCCGTAATCTTTTTCTTCCCCCAAATCATAACCCTGCTGTCTGAGAAATTCCTGCAGTTTAACAACATCCGAGCCGGCCGTCTTAAAACGTAGGGTTCGCCAGCCCAGCCTCCGGTGTTTGAAAAGACCCACCCCGCCACCCCCTCACTTTATTTCTATGACGGGCAATAAAAAAAAGCACCGTTTTCCGGTGCTTCGGTACAAAATGTGTCAGCTGCTCTGTGCTGCCTCCGCTCTCCCAATCACAGAACCGCCAATTGTCAATTCTACGGTTTTAGTTAAAACATCAGCATACGTATAAGACATACGCCTGATGGAATGAGACTTGTCAAGCTTAACGACAAAAAGCTTGGGATAAGTGTTTTCGATGACTCCTTCGGCTTCGATAATTCTTCTGCGGCCGCGATTTGCCCTTAATTTAACTCGTTTCCCTACACTGGATTCCAAATCTAACTTAATTTGTTCGAGCGTGTTCAATTCTTCAGCCACCTTTGTCACCGCCCTTATAACATTTTGTCGATTTATTTTATCATGACCAAGGTGGTTTGTCAACTAAAATTATTATTTTATCAAGTAGGTTTTCAAGTGTCAAGGGAAATTTCGCGTTTTTTTAGTTCAAGCCAATTTATTTAGTATAGCGATCCGCAACGGAAGAAGCGCCGTACGAATCGGGCTTGATGCGGCAGGGGTAGCCCGAGCCATTCACCATGCCGACTATTTCCTTGACTAAGCTCCTGGTGGCGCCGTTAGTGCCGACATCCAAATGGATCTCCATGTTGAGATCGTGGCCTGAGGCAACCAGTTTTTCAGTAAATTGGGAAGCCACATTTAAGCTCAACGATGCTTCATAGAAAATCCTCTGCCTGAGAGATCGGGCATGGGTTTCAAATTTCCGCGTGTAAAAAAAGCGCCCTCCTTTACCCTGCCTGTGGATGATTAAAGCGGTAACAAAGCAGGTTTCCTCCCTAAAACGAGAATCAGTGCCTACTATCAAGCGATAGCTATCCTCAGGGTGGCGAGACGTATAGGCCAATATTTCTTCAAACACCTCGTCAAAAGACAATTTCCCTTTTGTAGGACTGACAAAATCCACGCTGCTCACACTCCCTTCAATAGTTGTTTTGTTACCTCACTGAACTCTTCCAAAGACAGCATTTCTCCCCTTAAAGACGAATCCACCCCCGCTTGGGCAAAAGCACGGTCAAGTTCCCCCCTATCAATTCCCCACTCTTTCATTAAAGGTGTTAAGGCATTACGGGCGGTTTTCCTCCTTTGCTGAAAGGCGGCCCTGATCACCGCGAACAATTTCTCGTGCTTGGCAGCAACCAAAGGGGGCCGCGGTTTTAAATGCACCACTGCGGATTCAACGGCGGGAGCGGGGATAAAAACCGTGCGGGGTACTTCCAGCACAATTTCCGCTTCCGCGAAATACTGAACGGCCAGGGAAAACACGCCGTAATCCTTGCTGCCGGGCGCAGCCACTATTCTTTCCGCGACCTCTTTTTGCACCATGACAACCAAGCAGGTAAAGGGCAGTTCACCTTGGAGGGCCTTCATGATCAGAGGCGTGGTCAGGTAGTACGGCAGGTTGGCCACCAATTTTACTGGTTGGCCCGCCCAGCCTTTTTCGGCTAACAGCTGCTCCCACTCCAGAGCGAGAGCATCCCCTTGAACTATCTCTATGTTTGGTTTATCTAAAATTTCTTGCAAAATTCGAACCAAACCGCTGTCGATCTCCAAGGCCACTATCCTTTCGGCCGCCTCTGCCGCAAAAGACGTTAACGCCCCTAAACCGGGGCCGATTTCCAAAACCCAGTCTCTCTTACCGAGAGCCGCCGCCGCAACAATCTTTTCCAAGATATTCTTATCGATCAAAAAGTTCTGCCCCAAGCTCTTTTTGATGCGAAAACCGTGCTCTCTAAGCAGGCGCTGTACAAAAGAAGGATTAGCGTAATGGGTCAAACGGCTTCACTCCCAGTCCAGAAAATCACTGAGTCCTTTACTCAGTCTGCTTAATTCCGCCTTAAATTCTTGATCGCTGTATTCGTTAATGCCGTCTAAAAACTCTACTATGCCTTGGAACTCGTCTTTTTCCAAACGGTTTTCCTGCAGCAGCTTTTCGCAGGTTTTTAAGATGTTTAATTTAACCCGTTCTAAATCTTCGAATAAGGGTTTGCCCATCGCTTTCACTCCCGTTTAATCCACGTATTCATCGATAAAGCGCGTGTACTCTTTGATAAACCGCAGCTGGACTGCGCCGGTGGGGCCTTTGCGCTGCTTGGCAAAGATTACTTCCACCAAACCTTCCGTGCCTTTTTCCTGCGCCAAATCGGGGTAATAGTAGTCATCGCGGTATAAGAACATGACTACGTCGGCAAATTCTTCGATGTTTCCTGAATCCCTGAGATCGGAAAGCATGGGCCTTTTATTCTCCCTGCTTTCCACACCCCGATTCAGCTGGGAAAGAAGCATCACGGGCACATCCAACTCCCCCGCAAGATCGCGCAGTTCTCTGACCATCTCGCCCACGATCAAGGTCCAGCTCCTGTTGCTTTCACTAGGCGGCTTGATTAACTGCAGGTAGTCAATAATCAAAAGTCCCAAATCCGGCTGTTCCGCTTTAACCTTGCGGGCCTTGGCCTTAATCTCCGGGACGGTTAAACCCCTCTTATCCACGATGGAAATGGGCAGGGGATAGAGTTTATTAAACACTTTTTGGGTCACGCGGAACTGTTCATCGCTCAACCTCGTCTGGTATTCATGCGAAGTGACGGCGAAACCTTCCTCGCCTTTATGGCTGAATAATTCGCCTAAGACTAGGCGATCGCCAATCTGCTCATCATCCATTTCCAAGCTGAAAATGAGCACGGGGATTTCCCGCTTCGCCACATTGACCGCCATGTTTAAAGCAAGCGCGGTCTTACCCATACTGGGCCTGGCCGCTAAGATGATCAGATCCTTGTTTTTAAAGCCGGTGGTCATGCCGTCAATGGAAGGGTAAAGTACGGAAAGGCCGTAAGAGCCGTCTAATCCCTCCCGCCTTTTCAATAAGTTTAAATAGCACTTATTCAAAACTTCTAAAAGGCTTTTGGCGTCATCGTCCAAAGAGCCTTCCCTTTGGGTGGCGGCAAAGATTAATTCCTGCGCCCGGGCCTGCAGTTCCGCCAAATCGTCAGCCCCCGGGTCTAAGGCAAGGGCTTTAATTGTATCTGCCGCTTTTACCAAACGGCGCACCCCTTCTTTATGCAAGAGGACGTTTATACTGGGTTCCAATTCGCTTAATGCCACAAAAGATTCCGTCAGGGGTATTAACAGCTCCGTCGGTGAATCCGTCACCGAATCACTGCGCAGGCGGTTATAAATTTGGGTGTAGGACACCCTCCCCCCCTTATTATAAAGATCCATGATGATTTCATAAATGCGGCGGTTAGCTAAATCATAAAAATGGGAAGGGCGTAAACGGTCGATGATCCGATCGACCTGCCCGGGATATTTAATCAGGATTCCCAAAATTTGCCTTTCTGCATTAAGATCCAAGGGGGCGTCCGTTATCGTCTGTTCAGTCAAACTCATCTGGAAACACTTCCCTCCAACGTTTTTCGGCGGGGCTGCACTCTTTTTGGGCGGCTATGGGGGCTAAAACCTGGGTCACATTCGGGTTTTCCAAAAGATCATTGTAAGTGCGGATACCCATGCCGTGCCAATTGCGCAAAATACCTTCTAAATAACGGAAGCTGGGCTGAGAGGCCTGTGCAAACATTTCTTCTACAGCCACTGCGATCACCTCGTGGCTGAGCCCTTTATCCTGCATCCAATAATGCAGCTTGCGCATTTCCTCCGGCGAAGGATCTTGAATCCGCGCCGAGCAGAAACCGATTAACCACTCAAACGAAGCCTGTTCCTCATTTAAGATACCTTCACCGCCCGCCGCGGTTTCCCTCTCTGCCGCAGACGGCTCGGGAACTGTCAACTGAATTTCCAAACCCTGATCGTTCAGCCAGCCAAAGTCAGCTAATAAAGCCAGGGCTTGCTTAACTTGGCGGAGTGTCAGTCCCATTCGCTCAGCAATTTCTTCCAACGCAAAAGGGCGCCTCTGCTCCGTTAAAGCCAAAAGGTTAATCCAAACTAAGGTAGGTACGGGCCCCAAAACGGCCTGGTGCCTAAAGATCTCCCGGGGTATTTGCAAAGGGTGTTCCGCAAAACCCCGCAAAATGACCTTCTTGCTCTGCCGCGCAGACATTACATCACCTCTCCTGCAGCCTGTCCACTATGTTTTCCCAAAGTTCGTATTGAACTAGAAGTTTTGCCTCAACGCGGCGATACTCCTGAATGATTGAAACACTTTTCGCCTCGCTTTCATATAAGCGGGGGGAGGCCAGCTTGCGCTCTAAATTTGCTTTTTGTTCTTCTAAAGAATTAATTTCTTCTTCCAGACGTTCTCTCTCCCGCTCCAACTGCCGAAGCGAAGGCCCTGTTTTTTTCGCCGTTTCCCCCGCCCTTCTTTTGGGGCCGGGTTTGGGCGTTTCCGGCGCAGCTTTTTCCTCGCTTTTCGTTTTTTCGAAGTGGCTGAAGTTGCCGATAAATTCAGTTATTCTGCCTTCATCCAAAAACCAAATTTTGTGGGCGATTTTATCGATGAAATAGCGGTCATGTGAGACAAAAAGAATAGTGCCGTCGAAATCAGCTAAGGCGTTTTCCAAAGCTTCCCGGCCGAAGATGTCCAGATGGTTTGTAGGCTCGTCCAAAAGCAGAAAATTGGGCCTGTGCAAAAGGAGTTTGGCCAGAGCCAAACGGCTTTTTTCCCCACCGCTTAACATAGTTGTTCTTTTAAAAACGTCTTCAGCAGTGAAAAGAAAGCGGGCCAGAACCGAGCGCAAAACGCCTAATTCCAACCTGTGTTCCTCGTACAACTCCCCCAAAACATCGTTTTTTGGGTTGAGGCTAATGTTTTGAGAAAAATAAGCGGGCTCTACGCCGGTTCCCCAGCGCAGATTTCCTTGATAAGTTAATTCGCCGGCCAATATTTTTAAAAGCGTGCTTTTACCGCTGCCGTTAGGGCCCATTAAGGCGATCCGATCACCCCTTTTAATCTCGGCTGTAATGCCTTTTAAAACGGAGTTAGAGTTGTAGGACTTGCGGATATCTTTTAAAAAAGCCACATCCCTACCTGACTGCCTCTTGGCTTCAAAGCGAAAAGCCAGAGTGGGATCGGCCTCGAAAAGTTCCACATCTTCCATCCGCTCTAACCGCTTAGCGGCGCTTTTCGCCTGGCGGGCCCTGGTACCGGCCCTAAATTTCCGGACAAAAGCCTCCAGTCGTTCTTTTTCTTGTTCCTGTCTTTGCTGGCTCTCTTCTAACTGGGCCTGTCGCTGAATTCTTAAGGGAAGGTATTGGGAATAATTGCCGCGGTATTGGTAAAGGCGTTGGTTGTGAAGTTCCCAAATGCGGGTGACAGTCTTGTCCAAAAAATAGCGGTCGTGGGAGACAATAATGA
Source organism: Candidatus Darwinibacter acetoxidans (assembly GCA_041936745.1). GTDB lineage: Bacteria > Bacillota > Limnochordia > Darwinibacteriales > Darwinibacteriaceae > Darwinibacter > Darwinibacter acetoxidans_A. Next base: position 597 of record JBHGWS010000137.1, on the reverse strand, counting down.
AAGCCTGCTTTCTGCTGTTTAAAAAACCTTCCAGCCACTGGATCCCCGCCACATCCAAATGATTCGTCGGCTCATCTAAAAGCAGAAGCGAAGGGCGGGAAAGAAGCAGGCGGGCCAAATTAACGCGCATCCGCTCCCCGCCGCTGAAACTATCGACACTGCGGTTTAGATCCTCTTCGGAAAAACCCAACCCGCTGGCAACCGAACTGATCGCCACCAAATAGTCCCAGCCGCCGCCGTGTTCAAAATGCAGTTGGGCCCTGGCGTATTCATCCATTGTTTTTTCCAAAGCAGCTCCCGGTTGCAAAGCCGCCAGCTTATGTTCCAGGCTGCGCAGCCTTGCCGCCAGCTTAATCTGCCCGCGGAAAGGTTCCGCCAGATAATTTTGTAAAGTTTTGCCTTGAGCCTCCAGTGTCTGCGTGAGGCGGCCCACAGTATAGTTTTTACCGTGGTTTATTTGGCCTCGGCTGGCATCTTCCTCTCCGGCCAAAACTTTCAGAAGAGTGGTTTTCCCCACCCCGTTGGCCCCCACTAAACCTATTTTATCAGAGGGGCCAACGTTGGCGGTGACCTCATTGAAAATTAAATTATCGCCAT
>JBHGWS010000136.1:0-4769 GCA_041936745.1 Candidatus Darwinibacter acetoxidans | reverse complement strand
CCCCCGGGACGGACCATGCCCAAGGCCTGGTCTAAAGAATTGCCTACGCCCGCGGCTTCAAAGACCACGTCAGCTCCCAATCCATCGGTCAATTCTTTGACAATTTCTGCCGGGTCGTGCCCTTCCCTTATATTAACCGTATGATCTGCACCCATTCTTCTGCCTAAGGCCAGGCGTTCTTCCCGGGTACCGGTTAGAATGACCTTATCTGCCCCCAAAGCTTTACACGCCTGTGTTAAAGCTAAACCAACGGGGCCCGGGCCAATAATAGCCACGGTATCGCCGGCCAAATAGCCGCCCATAGCATCAATTGCATAAAAAGCGGAACCGGCAGTTGTAATGATTGCCGCTTCATCAAAGGAAATGTCGTCAGCCATTTTATAAAGCGTATTGACGTGTTTAATAGCGTACTCAGCAAAGCCTCCGTCACTGGTCATCCCGCTCGCAGAATGGCCTTTTTCCGGCTTGCCGTAGTTTAAGCAGGCCGTATACAACCCATTAATGCAGTTGTGGCAGCGCCCACAGCCTTTGTGCACTTCCGAGGCCACCCGGTCGCCGACTTCAAATTCATCAACTGTTGAACCAACCTTAACAACAACACCCGCGTATTCGTGGCCCATAATAAAAGGCATCTCAGGCTCGCCGGCCATGCCGTGATCCCGTATATCAACGTCCGTTCCGCAAATTCCGCAGGCTTCGACCCTAATTAAAACTTCTTCCGGCCCCGGCGAAGGAACGGGAACTTCCCGCACCTCGATTTCACCGCGTTTAATTAGTTGAGCGGCCATCATAGTTTTTGGAATCTTCATCCAGCTTCCCCCTCGTATATTAAGATTTTAAAACAGTTGCGGGCCCTTGTTTTTGTGCCCTTAAAAATTAAAGGCTGCACCCCCGGTAAGAGCAGCCGCCGTCTGTGCACGATTGGCATGCACCTTACAGGCTTTTTGCCTAACACGAAAAGCTAAATTAGAATGCAGAAATCCAAGTCTTTGTTACTGCATAAAAGGTGGGCCTAATCCCAGGGGGTGGCTGTTAGTGTGAGTAAAATTAGGCAATAGCTAAGCGTCCGCATCCCCCCGGAAAAGGCCGCACCTCACAAAATTTCTTAATCTCAAACACCGTTACAAATTTTTAGAATACCTAAAGTCACCAGGGCGGCAAATATCTAACTTTTCTTTAAGTTCTGCCATCTTGCCTTGCGTAAAACATCCGGATTGGCAACGTTATCGGGAAGTTCCCCTTTAAACAGGTCAATGACCCTCCTGGCACCTTCTGTAGCCATTCTAACAACGCATTCTTTTGTCAAGGCCGCCGTATGAGGCGTAAGAATGACGTTATCCAATTCCAACAGGGGATTGCCTTCTTCGATTGGTTCCCTTTCAAAGACATCTAAGCCCGCCCCGCGAATCTCGCCTTGCTGCAGCGCGGCGATTAAGTCTTTTTCGTGCACCACACCGCCTCGGGAAACATTAATCAAATAAGCACCGGGCTTCATTAACTCCAGCTCTCTTCGGGCAATCATGTTTTCTGTCTGCTCGTTTAAAGGTACATGTACAGATACTGCATCAGCTTGCGCTAAAAGTTCGTCTAACTCCACAAAGTCTACCTTATCAGCAAAACTTTTTTTGATCTCCTCAGGTAAGATGGGGTCGTAAGCCAGGATCCTGGTTTGGGAGAGGGGGTAAAAGTAGCCTGCTAAGATTTGCCCAATCATCCCAAAGCCTATAATCCCCAGCTGTTTTCCCAGCACATCCTGGGGGTGGTTTTCGTAACGAATCCCGAAGTTATTTCGCCTGACCTCGCGATCGACAAGAAAAAATTCTTTAAACAAAGCCAGGATTAAAGAAAGCGTATGTTCAGCTACTGTAGAAGCGTTTACGCCCAGGCTGGATGTGACGATTACTCCGTTATCCGTAGCAGCTGCTAAATCGACGTTATCTACTCCGCCCCCCGTTCGCGAGATGGTCCACAAATCGTCGCCGGCTTCAATCAGTTTCCTATCAAAGAAAATACCGGTGCGCAGAACTACCGCTTTAGCCTTTTTCATTAACGGAGCTATGGTTTCGGGCCGGGGATTAGGTGCTACAACTACCTCAAAACCAGCGTTTTCTAACATTTGATGGGCTTTTTCGTCGATAGGCTGGGGCAGCAGCACATATCCGTCCTTTAAGTTGCTTTTATTAATGTTTTCGTTTCCTTCCATTCTCTACGCATCTCCTCTTATCTCAGGTACCGGCCACCCACTACATCGAGCGTGATTCCCGTAATGTAACTGGCATCGTCGGAAGCCAAGAAGACCACTGCTTTCCCAATTTCGTCGGGAGTACTGAGACGCCGTAGCGGAATGTCCGCAACAATTTGCTCTTGTTCCTCTTTGCTCTTGTTTTCCCAAAGATCTTTTACTCTTTCACCTGTAATAGTTACCGTTGGGGCCACCCCGTTAACTCTGATCCCATGCGGGCCCCAATCGTAAGCGAGCTGGCGGGTTAGGCCTTCCACCCCTGCTTTAGCCGCCGTATATTGAACACCGGCCAGGGATGCACGATAATGGCCGGCAAGAGCGCCCATGTTAATGATAACGCCCCCGCCGGATTCTACCATGTAAGGAATAGCAGCTTGACAGGTGAAAAAAGCACCTTTCAGGTTAACGTTCAGCACTAGGTCCCAATGTTTTTCTTCAATTTCAGCGAGTTTATGAGGTGTATGCAGTGCCCCGCCCGCATTGTTTACTAAAATCTCAATGGGCCCCCAAGTATCAGCCAGATGATCAATCATTGCCTTTACTTCGCTTTTTTGGGTAATGTCGGCCTTATATCCCATAACCCGGCCCGGGAATTCATTTTCCAAAGCCGCCACCGATTGATCAATCACCTCTTGGTTAATGTCGTTGATAAGAACTTTGGCGCCTTCGTCCAGTAAACATCGGGCGATCGCTAAACCCATCCCTTGGGCAGACCCAGTTACTAACGTCACTCTATTTTGTAATTTTTTCATCTGCTCTGCTCCTTATTCTCCATAGTACTCATCAACTACGCTCTGTTCGGAAAGTCTCTTTTTTCGTCAGGCACAACGATGTCAAACTTCTTGACTTCTTCAATGAACTGAGCCAAAGCTTCACCGGCAACCTTAAAGTATTTTTGGCCCTTTTCAATGCTGGCTTTCATGGGGTTACCAATCGTGGAGGTATCAGAATACTCGTAATGCTCCATGGGAACCCAAATGTTTTCAGCCCCTAAGAAGGTGACCATGCCGGAACCGTCGTGCTTATCAAATGCATCGCCCATCCAGCGAGGTGCGTGCGTCCGATCGTCGACAGCTTTACTCATGTCAACGGAATCAGGGTTATAAGCCCAAGCTGTACTGGTCTCTACTTCACTGGCATGCCAGCCCAGAGTCTCTTCCGGTGTTCCTTCGAAGATTTCTCCCACTAAAGAGTAAGTCCTCTCGGTTGGGGTCTTGTACCAGCAGACAAAGCAGCCGGTTTCGTAGCGAATTTGCCTTAAAACATCGTCAATTACTTTGGAGTTGCTGCCGTGGTGGCTCACAAAGATAATTTTGTTAAAGCCGTGGTAGATAACGCTCATAGCGATATCGTACACAATGGAGCGGAAGGTGTTCCCGGAAAATGTTAGTGTACCTGTGCCTTCGCCTACGCGGCCCATGTGATGCGGCGAATAACCGATGGGCATTAAGGGCGCATGCAGTGTTTTGGCGATAGGCGCCGCTGCTTCAACTACACCGATAGTGGTATAAGCATCTGTTCCCAGGGGGCAGTGCGCACCGTGTTTTTCAGTGGAGCCCATAGGGATTACAATTACGTCGTTAGTCTTTAGATACTCTGCAACCTCGTCATATCCTTTGGACAAAAGATTCCAGCATTCTTTTTTCGCCATTTTTATCCTCCTTTTTTAAACAAGCCCAAGTTCTTTAATGTTCGCCGCTAAGGTTTCCCTTTCTTCTTCGGTAAGAGCGCGCAAAGGCCGGCGCGGTTCTCCACCGCTGAACCCGTTAAGATCCATGGCCGCTTTAACCGCAGCTACTCCCCGGAAACCGGAAACACGCTTGTTTAGCTCAACAAGTTCGCTGTTCAACTTCTTAGCCTCGTCCAATTTTCCCGCCTTAAATATGCTGTACAAATCACTGCATTGGGCCGGATAGCAGTTAGCAAGTGAAATAACGCCGCCTACGGCCCCGGCTTGCAAGGCATCCAAGAAAAAGCTGGCTGAACCGGCCAAGAGATAAAATTCTTCGCCCCGCGCAGCTTCCAAATATTTTTGGTAATTTCCCCTCGAACTGTCTTTCATACCGATCACGTTGGGATGATTGGCCACCCGCCTGATCACTTCCGGGCTGATTAGGAGATCTGCAGCAACGGAAGGATTATTATAAAGCAGGACCGGGATGGGGGATGCATCGGCAACCCTTACTACATAATCTGTCAGGGCATCGTCATCCATGTACTTGCGGAAAAAGTGCGGCATTAAAAGGCTGACCATCTGTGCCCCTACCTGAGCCGCTTCTTTTGTAATATCGATTGTTTCTTTGGTACTTTCTGCACTGGTCCCGGCCATGATTATTTTATCAGGCGCCGCATGTTTAACAACGGTTTTTAAAATCTCCATCTTTTCTTCCGTGGACAAGGACCTGAATTCTCCGTTAGTTCCCAAGACAAAGTAACCGCGCAAACCGGTCTCGTTCATCTTCTTTACGTTGTTAACGATACCGTCGTATAAAATCTCATCATCTTTAAACGGGGTCACCATAGGTGG
>JBHGWS010000135.1:0-61868 GCA_041936745.1 Candidatus Darwinibacter acetoxidans | reverse complement strand
GACTTCCTCCCCTTCATACTGCTCTAAAAGCCGCAGTTTATCATGAAAACCCTGCTTAGTATAGATCTCCCGGGCCTTGGCCACAGGTACCGTCCGCCGGTGGAAGGGGATGTCCATGGCCACAAATTCGCGCATTCTGTTTTCAATGGCTTTGATATCTTTTTCTATTACGGGCTGGCTGTAATCAATCTCGCCGTAAAGGCCGTTATTTAAAGAATGCTGAATATGCACCGTACAGCCCGGCAGCACCTCCAGAGCGGCCCGCACGAATAAAAAGACCAGGCTTGCCCGGTAGGCACGGACCCCATCCGAAGTGTTTGTGCTTAAAAACTGCAGGCTGCAGTCTTCCTCCAAGGGGAATTGATAGCCCATAATTTCATTATTGACCCGGGCTATCACCGCACCTTCCGCTTCCGGCAGGTTTTTCGCCAAGTCGCCGATTAAAGTCCCTTTTGCCACCTCAATTTCTCGGTTATCCAAAGCAACCGTAATCATTTTCTTCTTCATGTGTTCCTACCTCCTAAAGAGTTAGCCCGGTGAAAGATCCGAAAAGCTGAGCTAGCCAGGATAATCCCGGCCGCTACGGCACCGGCGAGAAACATGGTTGAAACTAAAAGCTCCAACCCTTGGATGTAATCGTCCTGCAAAAAGCTGAGCATGGTTAAATACGCTTTGCCGCCGGGGACCAAAGGAATCACCCCGGGGATCAAAAGTACCACCACAGGCTGTTTAATCCGCCTGGCAAAGGTTTCGCTTAAGACGGCCGCCACCGTGGCGGCGAGAAACATTGCACTGATCTCGCCTAAAATATCTTTAGCGAGTAAAAAGACGAGCCAGCCCGCCCCGCCAACTAACCCGCTGCGCAAAATTTGGTTTTTAGGCGCCCGATATAAATAAGCAAAGGCCGCCGCGGAGACAAACCCGGCTGCAATCTGCACGCCCATTTTACCCGCCCCCAATACTAAGGACAACTGCCACCCCGGTGGCCACGGCCACAGCTACCGCTAACGCTTCCGCGGCGCGGGAAACACCGGATACCAATTCCCCGCTTAACAGATCCCTCACGGCGGTAGTCATAACCACCCCCGGAGCCAAAACCATGACGGAGCCTAAGACCGCCAGGTTGACGTTTAAACCCGCGCAAGAGCCTAAAACCAGCGCCAAGGCAGCAGCGGTAATGGCGCCTACTGCCGCTTTCAAGACGGTGGGCACGGGATATTGGCCGAGTTTGGCAGTTAAAATTAATACCAAAGCCCCAATCGCTGCCGCCAGCAGGCTTTCCAAAAAGCCCCCCTGATACATTAAGGTAAAAGCGCCCGCCCCCAGCCCCCCGGCCAAGCAGCGCTTGTAATCCGTATTTTGAACAGAATCAGCCAAAACAGACAGTTTTTCTCTGACACCGCCGGCGGTGATTAAACCTTGGGAAAACTCCCTGCTGAGGGAATTTACTTCCGCAATCACCTCTAAATTGTTCTGTGCACTGCGGATACGCCGCACTCTAGTATAGACGCGGCCTGCCAAGGTGTGCAGCGAGATAAACAGCCCCGTTGGTGTCGCAAACACCTCAACTTGGCTGAAACCTGCAGCTTTACCCATACGTTCGATGGTTTCTTCCACCCGGTACATTTCCGCCCCGCAGGTTAACAGAAGTTCTCCTGCGTATAAAACCAGGCTGACCATATCTTCCACTGCCATCAATCCATTTCATCATATACTTCGCTGCCCACCGCCTCCAATCCTTTGCAGGAAACAGAACACAGATGTTGAAAAAATAGGCTAGAAGGAGGTTGATTGGCATGAGCGTAAATCAACAACGCTTATTAGACGAGTTTTTGGAATTGGTGCAAATTGACGCCGCCACTAAAAATGAAAGGCAGATCGCCGATGTACTTAAAACTAAACTCAAAGATTTAGGGCTTGCCGTAACCGAAGATGACGCAGGCGAAAAGATCGGCGGCAACACAGGCAATATTATCGCTGTCTTAGAAGGGGAATTAGATACTACACCCCTGCTTTTTTGCGCCCATATGGATCGGGTTGAACCAGGCAGCGGCATCAAACCTAAGATCAGCGACGGAATTATTACAAGCGACGGCACTACCATTTTGGCCGCTGACGATGTAACCGGCTTGGCAGCAATTTTGGAAGGCTTACGCGTTGTCAAGGAAGAGAAAATTCCCCACGGCAGGATAGAAATCCTCTTCACCGTCGCGGAAGAAGGTGGCCTCTTTGGCGCCAAATCCCTCGATCACACAAAACTGCAGGCCCAAGCGGGCTACTTTTTAGATTCGGATGGGCCCGTCGGCACAATCATTGTCCAGGCCCCGGCTCAAAAAGGTATCGAAATTACCGTCCACGGCAAGGCTGCCCACGCCGGCGTGGCACCTGAAACAGGCATCAACGCCATAGTTGTGGCAGCGCACGCCATCACCAAGATGAATTTAGGGCGCCTGGATATGGAAACCACCGCTAATATCGGCATCATCAAAGGAGGCGGAGCGACAAACATTGTGCCGGACAAAGTGAAACTTTGGGGCGAGGCCCGCTCCCGGGATGATGCTAAATTAGATAAACAAATTGAACATATGGCTGAGACAGTCAGGAAAGTCTGCACCGATTACGGGGTAACCGCAGACATTGAAATTGAAGACAGTTACCGCTCATTCAGTTTAAACCAAGATGATTACGTAGTCAAATTAGCCTGTCAAGCGGCTGAGGCAATGGGCGTAGAACCACACTTCGAAAGCACGGGCGGAGGCAGCGATGCCAACATCATTAATGCCTACGGCATTCCTTCCGTTGTCCTGGGGGTAGGCTATGCTAACGTACATACTACCTCGGAAAGGATGCCCATCGATGAGTTGGTTAAAGCCGCAGAATACGTGGTGTCAATTATAAAAGTTAGTTAAAAAGGGCCTTGCGGCCCTTTTTATCCCTGCAGGCTGGCTTTCAGTATTTCAACCAGCTCTTTTTCAGTGGGGCTGCCCAGAGAATTGGCTACATTTCTCGTTCGGTTGGCTTTAGCCACATATTCCTTTATTTCTTTTTCACTCAATGTAAACCCGGGGAAATAATCCGCAAACAGCTCGGCCATTAATTCCTGCAGGCCTGCCAAAGAAAGGCCCAGGGCCTCAAGCACCTTCCCAACCCGCTTGGGAGCGACAGTTTTAGTATATGCCAAGTATTCTCCCATTAAAAACCCGTTAGCCCGGCCGTGGGGGAAATCATGGAAATAAGTCAGGGAATAACCGAGGGCATGCACTAACGCGGTGCCCGTGTGGGCGATGGTAACGCCGCCTAAAGCAGAGGCGAGCAAAAGCGCCCCGCGCTCAGCAAGGCTGAATTTCCCCGCTTTTAACGCAGCAATGTTTTCGCCCCAAAGTTCCATGCCCTTTAGTGCGGTTAAATCGCTGGCAGGCGTGGCCCGCTCACTTAAATAGCCTTCCACAAGGTGCGAAAGGGCATCAACCGCCGTATCGACGGTAACCTGCAGCGGCAGTGAAGCTGTGTAGCGGGGATCGAGGAAAGCTGTTTTGGGAAAGAGATCCGGGCCGCTTAAACCTTTTTTGGTCTCATCTTCTTCAAGTGTTAAAACCGCATACTGGGTAACTTCACTGCCTGTACCCGCGGTGGTGGGGATCGCTGCTACGGGCAGCGCCGGGTTTTCCCAGCCGCTTTTATACAGCTCCAAGGGGTCTTTATCATTAACTGCCAAGATACCGATTACTTTAGCAGCATCCAAAGGCGAGCCGCCGCCGACAGCTATAATATAATCACAGCCGGCTCTTTTGGCCGCTTCCCCTCCCTTGGCCACCGTTTCCGGCGAGGGGTTGTTTTCCACTTCCGAAAAAATTTCATAATCCCCGGGCAGTACTGCCAAAACTTCGTCCAAAGCGCCGGAAAGCTTGGCGGAAGATCTGCCCGTGACAATCAGTGCTTTTTTGCCTAAAACAAGATCATCTTTTCTTTCAGTGACAACTTTCCTGCCGTACAGGACTTTAGTCGGCATAAAAAAACTCAAATTCCGCATATTCCTTCTCCTTCCTTAGATACGAACTGTTTTCCATTTTCCCTGCCTGAAACGCCTGTGGATTAAAAACCCCCGTAAAAACAAATCGGTTACCATGGCTACCCAAGCCCCAATTAAGCCGTAATTCAGGTGGACTGCCAAAAGATAAGCAAGGCCTAAGCGGACAAATAAAAAGCCTACCGCAACGATTTTCATGATGGCCCTCGTATCACCGGCACCCCGTAAGCCGCCCGCTAAGACCATCCAAACGGCTAAAGCGGGCTGGGCCACCGCTACCAAGCGGAGGCAGACAACTGCCAATTCCATCACTTCCGGATCCTTTGAGAAAATACCGACTAAGGGCCCCGGGGCGAAAAAGAAAACTAAACCCATGGCGGACATAACCATAACCGCCATATTGCGGGTGATTTTACCCGATTCTTCCGCATCGGCCGGCCTTAAGGCACCTAAATTCTGCCCCACCAAAGTTGTGGAGGCAGTAGCAAAACCGGCACCGGGCATAAACGAAAGCGATTCGGCATTTAAAGCCACTTGGTGAGCGGCATAAGCAACTGTCCCCAAAGAAGAGACAACCATGGTGTAAAATAATTGGCCCACCCGCATGATCCCCTGTTCTACCCCTGCCGGGATGCCGATGTTGGCAATGCGGCGGATGATTGCACTATCGGGCCAAAAAGAATCGGCTAGGCTGATGCCTAATGCTTCATTTCTTAAAAGCACGATGAATGCTAAAACGCCACCGCAGGCCTGCGCCACGGCGGTTCCCAAAGCAGCGCCGGCTACACCTAAAGCGGGGATGGGCCCAACACCGTAAATAAAAATGGTGTTGCCGATAATGTTTATAACATTGACTAAAGCAGTAATGCGCATAGGCGTTTTAGTATCGCCCGCGCCTCGTAAGATAGCGTTGATCACAATTAAAAAGTAATTAAAGATGACGACTAAGGCAACGATCCGCACATATGATGCGCCCAGTTCCAAGACCGCCGCCTCTGTGCGGCGAAACAGAAAGCCCAGCAGATCTTTTGCGGTAAACAATAAAAGAAGCATCACGGTGCCGGAGACGAAAACGCCTAAAATCAAAGATTGGCGAGCTACTTCCCCCGCCTGTTTCGGCTCCCTGGCGCCGATGTGCCTGGCTACCAAAGCGGTACTGCCTGTAGCTAAGGCGGCAAAAACGGTCAAGCCGATATTAAAAATTTGATTGCCTAAGCCGACAGCTGCCAAAGAGGCGGCGCCTAAGCGGCCGACCATAGCCGTATCCACTATGCCTACCATTGTATGCAGGAGGTTTTCCACAATGGCGGGCCAAGCTAAACCCACAACTCTTTTGCGCAACTCGTCCCGCTGGGCGGCTGTTTGCGGTTCTAAGGCCATTACCTCACACCTTTCTTAGGAAGGATAAATGAAAATTACTGCGAACTATTCTATTATTATACACTGAAGGAGAGCTGTTTTGTGAAACTATCGCAATATCAATCGCCTTTAGGCACCCTCAACTTTTGGTTTTTACAGGGCAGCCTCATTTATGCCTCTTTTTCTAAAGAGTCGGGCACAAAATGGCTGCGGCGGCATTTTCCCCAAGCCAAAGCAAGGGAAACTGAGCTTACCCCCGCTTACACTGAAGATCTAAACCACTATTTTCAAGGCCGCAAAATTGCTTGGGCTTGGCCAATCAAGTTAATTGGCACACCTTTTCAACAAGCAGTTTGGAGGGAAATTCAAAAAATACCCCAGGGCCAATTTACTACTTATAAGCACATCGGCGAAGCCTTAAACACAAAAGCGTTTCAGGCGGTGGGCCAAGCCGTGGGGGCCAACCCCATCAGCATCATCGTCCCCTGCCACCGAGTGTTGGGGACCAACTGGTTTGGGGGCTACGGCGGCGGTTTAAACCGCAAACGCCTGCTTTTAGAACTGGAAGGCGCCCAGCTCCCGCCCAAGGTGAATGCTTAAAGGAGTGAAAACTATTTCTAATTTAACTTTCGGATTTGATATCGACGGAGTATTAACCGCAGACGATGACGGCAGCAGCAATATTTGGCTTTTACGGGCAGAGGAATTTTTTCAAAGGCCAATCGTTAAACCTTCTTTTTACATCGAAGAAGCCTTCGATGTAACCGGCGAAGAAGCTGAAAGGTTCTTTTGCGAAATGCTGGAAACCGTCTATAAAACAGTTGCCCCCCGCCCCCACTGCGCCAGAGTCCTCCAAAAACTGCAGGGCTTTGGTGCAAAAATCCACCTGATCACGGCCCGAGACGAGCGCCACCGCGCTTTGACAAAAAGATGGCTGAAAAAACATGAGATACCATACGACACTTTATGGATGAGCCCGCCTGATAAATCTTACTGCAAAGGGACCAAGTGTTTGAAATTGGGCGTAGATTTATTCGTGGATGACAATCTTGAAAACGCGGAAAGTGCTGCAGGCCGCGGGATTTTCACCCTGCTGTTCCATGCCTCTCACAATCGCGACAGGCCTACCAGCCTGCCCAGGGTTAAAGACTGGCTGGAAATCGAGGCCTATATCCGAAGTTTCCACCGCCGGCCCCTAAGAGACCTCGGGCTCTAGGGGCGTTTCTTGCAATTCTTCTTCGCAGAGTTCATAAAAATTGCAGCCGGCACACTGCCAACGGGCAGTGGTTAAAGGAAAGTTTTCTCTGGGCAGGGCCGCATTTAATTCCCTATCGCCCAGCAGGCTCTGCATTTGGGCCATGCCCGCCAGAGCTTCTTTTTTAACTTCTTCTAAATCTGTTTGGGAAAAAGTCATCTCCACAGATTCGCCCAAGCTTAAATACTCCAAGCGGGCCAAAATTTGCTCCACGGGCACGCCGTGCTTTTTATGAGCATAAAGTGCGTATAAAGCCACCTGCGCCCGGTTGTCCTCTACCTGCTCGCCGCTTTTCCAATCTGCAATTACCCATAAGCCGGCGCCGTCTTGATAGATTAAATCAGGCACTGCGTAAACTGGTGTACCCGCAAGATCAAATGTATCAAATTTTTCAACTGAGATCACCCTGCTTGCGGGCGTTTTTAATTCCCGCCAAAGCGGTGAGCTTACTAAAGCTTCAGAGACCAGGGGCAGCCTTTCGTTAATGCGCGCCACCGCCTCTTCTGTGGGGCCGCCGCCGTAATAAAATTCGTGCAGCATCGGCTGGCGGCCGGGCCTTTGTAAAAAAAGCTGCCGTTGATTGCGGGAAGCAAGCCACACCCGCCGCAGCTCCCTACGCAAAGAAGCCTCAACTTCTGCCGCATTGGGCAGTTCCTCCCCCGCAGCCGCTTTTTCTATCAGGCGCTCAGCGCTCTGGTGTACGGCCTCACCTAAAACCATATAGATATTTGTCAGCTTTTTTAAACGGTAGGCCGCGGCGGCCTCTTCGGCTGCGCCGAATTCCCAACCGTTATGGGAGGCGTAATAGTTGTAATAGTAGCGGCGCCGGCAGGCTTCAAACATCTGCTGCCGGGAAAAAGACCAGGACCACTGTGGGTACTCCGTGCGTCTGTATTTACTCATTTTTTAACTTCCCCCCTCTATTTGCCGCCAAAGTTCCGCGGCAAACGCCTTCGCCAGAAAACCTGCAGCAGTCATTAAAACCGCTGTTAGCAGTAAAAGCTCCAGAGGAATCAGCCATAAGCGGCCGCCTACGAAATTAAAATAGAAGCGTATGCCCAAACCGATGACTAAAAACACAGCGGCAAATGTGCCGATCAGGACATTTAGGTTGGATTTGACCGCTTTAATGGGGTTAACCCAATCCAACATGGGCCGCCATAAGTCTAAAAGAGCCAGCAGGTAAGAAGAGGCTGCCGCTAAAGGGATTCCACAAGCTATACCGCCTAAAACGGCGGCGGGCGGCCAGCGAAAAACGAAAGCAAGCGGCAGTAAACCTATAAAGCAGCCGAGAAAGTTGATCATCTGGGCCCCCAACACCTTCCCTGCCATCAGCCGGTGAATAGAAAGGGGCAAGCTCTTAACAACCCACAGTTTTCTTCCCTCCCGGGAAAAAGTAGTTGCCGGGATGCTGGAAAAGGCGGTCATCAGAAAGAAAAACAAAGCTGTAATCGCCACTATTATTTGGGGCGGGAACTGCTGCCCGGCCAAAAAGTCCAAAGGATTTTGCGGCATGTTTTTTGTAAAGAGCGGCAAAACGGCTAAAAAAGGAAAAAGCAGATAGCCTATAAGGCCGTTTAAAGCGTAACCGGGGTTGCGGATAAACAGTTTGATCTCGTTTAAAGCTAAGGCCCACACAGCAGGCCTTACCGCCCGTGCCGCCAGAGAAACGCGCTTCCTTTTGCCCCGATCGACTTCCTGGCCCGCAAGCAGGCTTTGGATAAAAACCCTTTTTGCCGTTAGGTACAAAACACCTAAAGCCGCGGCACTTGCCCCAAGGAGATAAGCCATATTCAGCCAGCCTCGGCCTAAATGGGAGTAACCCATCGCCCGGGACGCCCACAAAGCGGGCGGGAAATAGCGCCCGATCAGGCGCACCAAACCGTCGCCTTGCCCAAGCATTATAGTTAATAAAGCTTCCGGATCGCCTTCCGGATGGGTCCTGAGCCAGACTTGGAAACCTATGACGACCACAAACAACAAAAAGCCCCCGATTAAGCTGAGCTTATCCTTATGCCTGCTTAAGTTGACAAACCGCATTAAAAGCACACTCAACAGGCTGGCAATCACTAAAGGTATGATGGGCAGGCTGAAAAAGACTAAGGCCGCGCTTAAAAGAAAGCTTATGCCGGTTTTAGCCAAAAGCCCGTATTTCAGCCAAACGGGGATAAGCACTAGCGCGTTTGCCACATACTGCCCGGTTAAAACAACCCCCAGCTTGGCTCCGAGAATTTCGCCGGCTGTGAGTGGCAGGGGCAGTAAAACAGGCAGATCGGTTGAAAAATAAAAGGCGGAGATTACATAGAAAAAGCCGTAAAACAGGCCTAAAAGCGAAACTAAGAGGCTGGTGTAAACTAACGCCAAATGGGGCTGGCCGAAAGCCAAACCGCCCAGATACAGATCTTCCGCCAGCCGCCAGGCGGCAATCATCACGGTGAGCAAAAACGGTATTAAAAAGAAAGCCAGTAAAAGCGGCTCCCAGATCCGGCGCCTTTTTTTAAAATAATAATATTTATTGGCCGACCAACCATAGTGGACGTTAAGCAAAGACCGGTACAAAGCGAAAAATTTACCCCCCATAAACCCCACCCTCCTCGGTCAGTTCCAGGAACAGCCTTTCCAGGCTGCCGTCTTCGCCCTGCGAACTTTGGCTCCTCAGTTCCGCCATGGTCCCACAGGCGATCAGGCGGCCTTTGTGGATAATCCCGACCCTGTCGCAGAGCCTTTCCGCCACTTCCAAAATATGGGTGGAGAAAAACACGGTATTGCCTGCCGCAACGTGGCGGTGCATCACCTCTTTAAATAAATGCGCCGAGCGGGGGTCCAAACCGGTCATGGGCTCATCCAAGATAAACAGGGGGGGTGAATGAAGCAGAGCACCGGTGAGAGCTAACTTTTGCTGCATCCCTTGGGAGAAACTTTGGATCAGATCCCCCACCGCTTCCTGCAGTTGAAACATATTTAAATAATGTTGAATCCGCTCCTGCCGCACGGAGGGCTCAATTTCAAAGACATCGCCGATAAAATTCAAATATTCAATCCCCGAAAGCCGGGCATAGAGATTGGGGTTATCCGGCACAAAGCCGCAGGCCCGTTTGGCAGCAATGGGATCGGCCTTTACATTAAAGCCGTTGACGGTAATTTCACCGCAGTCGGCCGCCAGAAGGCCGACAATCATCTTGATGGTGGTAGTTTTGCCGGCACCGTTGGGCCCTAAAAAGCCGAAGATCTCACCTCTTTTGACATTGAGATCCAAATTACGGACCGCATAATTTGAAGCACCTTTGTATTTTTTAGAGACACCTGCCAGTTGAAGCATAATCTGCCCCCTTTGCAAAATCAGCTCGTATAAACTTCTCTTTTCCGCCTCCGTTTACCTCTTATTATTCGGGATCTCCCAAAAAATTAAAGCCCACGACCGCCAAGGCTATTAAAATCCCCGGGGCATACACGGCCCAAGGGGCCAAATAAACATACGATTGAGCATCTTTCAGCATGCGGCCCCAGCTGGGGTAAGGCGGTTGGATGCCCACACCTAAATAGCTTAAGGAGGCCTCCGCCAAGATGGCACCTGCCAAACTTAAGGAAAACTGGACCAATAAAGGGGCCTGCAGGTTGGGCAGGATGTGGCACAGCATCAAGCGCGCATCGGATGCGCCCACCGCCCTTGCCGCATCGATATAGGGCTCCTGTTTGAGCTTCAAGGTGTGATTGCGCGTCAGGCGCAAAAAAATAGGCACGTTGCCCAAAGCAACGGCCCACAGGACAACAGGGATGCCCGGCCCCCAGACGGTCGCTAAAAGCAGGGCCAGCAGTATTGCCGGTAGGGCGTATAAGCCGTCGGCGGTACGGGTGGATAGCTCATCCCACAAACCGCCTCTAAAGCCTGCCCAAAGGCCCAGGGAAATTCCGCCAACCGCACCCAAAAAAACAGCCGCGCTGCCCACCATCAATGAAATGCGGCCGCCTATTAAAATACGGCTGAGAATATCCCTGCCGAAAAGATCAGTGCCTAACAGATGCTGCCGAGACGGTGCCTGCAGGCGGTCGGCAATACTGATGCGCGAAGGATCGTAGGGTGTATAAACAAACCCCGCGGCAATCACGGCTAAAACGGCCCCTACAATCAAAACTCCCCACTGTCTTTTGTTCATGAAGCATCTCCCTACTCATAGCGTATTCTGGGATCCAAAAAGCCGAGCAGTAAATCGGCGATAAAATTAAGCAGGATTATCAAAATAGCGATAATCATCACCAAAGCCTGCACTAAAGGCAGATCGCGCTGCATAACCCCTGTTAAAAGGAGTTGGCCCACACCGGGCAGCCCAAAGACCTGCTCCACCACGACGGTGCCCGCCAAAAGCTGCGCCAGCTGTACCCCGGCGATGGTAAAAACGCTGATGGCGCCGTTAACTAAAGCATGTTTATAAAAAACAACCGATTCGGGTAAACCTTTCGCCCTGGCAGTCCTGATGTAATCTGATTTTAAAGCCTCCCTAACGCCGATCTGCACCTGCCGCGTTAAAACAGCGGCCCGCGGCAGGCTTAAAGTCAGCACCGGTAAAACCAAACTAAGCCAACCATCAGCGCCGCCCGGCGGCAGGATGCGCAGGCGCACGGCAAAGATGCGGATCAAAAGCACGCCCAGCCAAAACTGGGGCACAGCCATGCCTAACTGCGCCGTTAAAGAGAAAAACCGCCGTAAACTGCGATTTGCCCCGCTCGAAATATAAATACCGCCGGGAATGGCCGCGGCCAAAGCCGCAGCCACCGCCAAAAAAGCTAAAGCTAAAGACAACGGGAAAGCCTGCCCCAAAAGTTCCCTAACGGGTAAACTGTAGCGGAGGGAATTGCCCCAGCTGCCCGTAAAAAACGAGGCCAGCCACTGCAGGTAGCGGGCCGGCGCCGGCTCATCCAATTTGAGCTCGGCCCGTAAATTTGCCAAAGCCTGCGGGCTTGCCTCCGTGCCCAAAACCAAAAGAGCCGGATCCCCTGGCAGTACCTGCAGGATAATGAAGGTAACTAAGCTGACTAAAACTGCTGTGAGAACTAAGCTTAAACTTTTCTGCCAGAAATAAAGCCCCATTAGCTTCTAACTCCCTTATCTATATAACCCCGCCAGATCGACTACATAGGTGGGATAATACTGCCAACCGTTAATTCGTTGGTCCATCACCGCCAGCTGCGGCGGGTCCATGATGAAGATGCCCGCGGCCTCTTCTGCTAAGATCCGCTGCGCCTCTTTGTAAATCCCGGTGCGCTCCTCCCCTTCCGCCTGCAGGCCCGCTTCTATCAGCTGATCGTATTCGCTGTTGGCGAAATTGAAAAAGTTGCGGCTGTTTTGGCTTTGGTAACGCACTAAAATCGCATGCGGATCGAGCCTGCCCGCCAGGCCGATGATTGAGACATCATAGTCCCGCTGGCTGTACACCCGCTCCAGCCAAGTGCCCCATTCCACGATCTGCAGATCAACCTTAATGCCTATCGCTTTCCAGTGCTCGGCGACTAACTCGCCCGTCTGCACATGCAGAGGATAGTTTGCCGGCAGCACCAAAGTAAAATGGAGATTCTCCCGGCCCGCCTCTTTTAAGAGGGCCTGCGCTTCTTTCGGATCGTAGGGGTTAACTGCCGCTAATTCGGTGTTATAAAACTCAGCCATGGCGGGGCTGATACCGCTGTGTAAAATTTGGCCCCTGCCCCAGGTCGTGGCATCGATTACCTCTTGGCGGTCCACAGCGAGAGTTAAAGCCCTGCGCACCCGAGGGTCATCAAAAGGCTCCCTTTTGTTGTTCACGGCTAAAACCTGCACCAGGTTCATAGGTGAGGACAACACCCGCAGGAGAGGATCGTTTTCAACTTGGTGTAAAACAGAGATTTCCAAGCGGGGTATAAGATCTATCCGGCCCGCCTTTAAGTTCAAGACCATGCTGTTTTCGTTGGGGATAATTTGAAAGACCGCCGTCTCAAAGTAAGGTTTTACTCCCGACCAATGCTGCTCAAAACGGCGCAGTTTGAGATGCTGATTGGGCCGCCATTCCTCCAAGTAATAAGGGCCCGTGCCCACAGGCTGCCTGGCCAAATTCTCCGCCCCGGCCGGATAAACTGCACCAAATACCTCTGTCAGGGTGTATAAAAAGGCGCCGTGCGGCTCTTTCAATTTTATATTCACAAAACCTTCCCCGGCAGTGACAGACTCGATTACCGCAAGCTCGCCGGCCCGGGCTGCGATATTTGGATCGCGGGCACGATTCAATGCATTGACCACATCGTTTTCAGTAAGCAAAGTTCCGTCGTGAAAGCGTGCTTGCCGTAAGTAGAAAGTATAAAGGGTCTGGGCCTCATCTATCTCCCAATGCGTGGCAAGGGCGCCCGCTACCCCACCTGTGGGAGTTGCTTTGACTAAGCCTTCGTAAATATTAAAAGCTATTTCACCGGTGGCCGCAGCCACGGTTTTAGTCGGATCGAAACTGTCCGGATCCGCCGGCACCGCTATATTAATCACCTGCGCCAACCCGCTTTTGGCAGGCCACAGTGCTGCTAACACAAGCAAAACAATCAGAGCGTAATTTTTTCTCATTACCGCTTCTCCTCTCGCCTTTGCAGGCCTAACTTAAGTACATCCAACACTTGGGAAACGAATTCGCCGTTCATCTCCTCGCCGAAGTGGTCGATTAAGTCTTTGCCCACGGCATGGTAAACAAAGAAAACCGCTGCCGGGTTTAAACTGGGATTCGCTTCCCCTTCCTCAACCGCTTTGGTGAGAAATTTAAGGAAATCCTGTTCCCTGGCTATTTTCCCCCGAGACAGTTGAGAATGGAGCCTTTGCGCCCGGCTTTCCCAAAAATTGTTCACCACCTTATGCATGAGGGGGTAATCCCTAGAAAACAAATAAGACTGGTGGTAATACTCCTCTAAAATCTTGAACATGCCCCCTTCGGCGGCAAACGCTTTATTGACATAGGTGCGTTTTTTCTCATAAGCCAGTTCCACGATGTATAAATAGAGGGCCAGTTTATCCGAAAAGTACTGGTACATGCTCCCTTTGGCAATACCGCAGGTGTCGACAATGCGGCTTAACGATGCCTGCTCATATGGGAGGCGGGCGAACTCCTCCATTGCCCTTTTCTCAATCAGCTCCCTTTTTTCAGGCGGAAGATTTAAAAAAGTCTCTTTCGGCATGAAGCACCCCCTTATGACCACCCAGTCATATTCTCTGTAAAAAGTATACCACGCTTAAGCCGCAACTAAAAGGGTAAACATGGTATTTTACAAAAAGTTATTTATTTAAAGACAATTAATCCCAAGACGGCACTGGCCACCAGAATTTTTATGGGGTCAAGTTTGAAAAAATAAATGCCCACAAACACACCGGCAGCAATTAAGGCAGTAGCAGTGTCAACAGTGCCGGGGTTGATTGCCTGAAAAGTAGTCAGGCCTAATAATAAAGCAGCGGCACCCACCAGGCCCGCCACAGTCGGCCTAACCCCGGCGAAAAAACCCTGCACCTTGTGGTTATCCTGATAACGCATCCAAAATTTACTTACCGCAAGCACACTGATAAAAGAGGGCAAAACAACCGCCAAGGTGGCAGTTAAAGCACCCCAAAAGCCAACACAGCGGTAGCCGACGAAAGTTGCCGCATTAACGGCAATAGGCCCCGGCGTCATTTCCGCAATGCCCACTATATCAACAAACTCCTCAGGAGTCAGCCAGCCATAGCGGAGGATTTCCTGCCTGATTAAAGGCAGCATGGCATAGCCGCCGCCGATGGTGAATAAGCCGATTTTGAAAAAGGCAAAAAATAGTTTTAAGATCACGAACCCTGCCCCTTAAAATAATAATAGAAAGAGCCGGCCAGGCCCCCTAAAAGCATAATCCAAATAACATGTATGAGATCGAAAACGCTGAGCACTAAGGCAGCTGCGGCTAAAAAAAGCCCAAACTTGTCTTTCACGGCACTCCTGCTAATCCGTAGGGCGGCTGCGGCAATCAAACCGACGACTGCTCCGCGCACGCCGTTAAACGCCCTGGCAAAATAAACGTTGGATTGGAACTGCGCGAAAAAATGTGCTATTATTAAAATAATTAAAACCGAAGGGGTTACAACACCTAAAAGAGCAATTACTGCACCGGGCACGCCATAGAGCCGGCCGCCGATAAAAATAGCCGTGTTTACACCAATGGCGCCGGGCACCGCCTGGGCCAAGGCGTAAATGTTAATGATTTCATCTTTGGTCGCCCAGCCGTGCCGGTCGATGATTTCTCTTTCTATAAGAGGCAGCATGGCAAAGCCGCCGCCAAAGGCAAAAATGCCGATTCGGAAAAAGGCTTGAAATAAATTCCACCACGTTTTGCAGCGGCGCATCGGTCAACCACTCCCAGCTTGTTTACGTGTTAGCATTCTAGTTAGAGGCCCAAACTCCTTCATGCTATCTATTACATATAAGAGGCGCAGGTGATTTTATGCATAAAATTGAAGCGGATTTAATTTCCACCATCAGCGGCTTCTCCCGGGCGGGAGATCTAAACAACCTGGAATTCCTCTATCATGCGGAAAGGGTAGCCTATACCTCTTGGCGCATCGGCAGGAAAATGCAGTTTTCCAAGGAGCAGCTTTACGACTTGGTTTTAAGCGCCCTGTTGCACGATTTTGGCATTATGACCACTGATGAAAAACTTAAATTGGCTGATTTAGAACCGGAGCCCGGTTTAACCGCCATCCACTGTGAGCGGGGTTATGAGCTTTTAAAGCCTACTAAGCTGTTTGGCCGTTATGCCCGGACGGTTTTGGAACACCACGATTATTACACGCCTAACATGAGTTTAATGCCTGCCATTATCCATTTGGCGGACAGGCTCGATCACATCCTGAAACGCGACAAATACTACCTCTGGCAGATTGACGATATCCTGGCCTATTTTCAGGCCAGAAAGAAAAAGATCTTCCACCCCGCGGCCTGCGAGGCGTTAGCTGAGTTAGGGGAGATAGCGGGCTTTTGGCTCGATCTGCAGCACGGCAACTACCGCGCCGTTTTTCAGGCGGAGTTGTCTGCCTACCATCTTTTAAATTTAGATGAACTGGAAGAAATAGCCCACCTGATGGCAGTCATTGTCGACAGCAAATCCCCTTTCACAGGGGATCATTCTTTGGGGGTGGCTAGGGTGGCCGCTTTTTTGGCGGCGAAGTTGGGGATGGGGCCGGAAAAGGTGAGGTTGATAAAAATCGCCGCTCTTTTGCACGATGTGGGTAAACTAGCAGTGCCCGATGAAGTTTTAATGCATCCGGGCCGGCTTGACAAACGGCAGAGGGACATTATGAAGCAGCACACCTACCACACCTATTACTTAATCGGTGCCATCGGCCCGGGCGCGGCCCCCCTACAGCGTTGGGCAGCTTACCACCACGAAAGGTTAAACGGCACCGGTTATCCTTTCGCCCTTGGTGGCCCCGAATTGGAGCCGGAGGCAAGGTTAATTGCCGTTGCCGATATTACGCAGTCTCTTTTGGAAGCACGCCCTTACAGGCCCAGCTTCTCGCAGGAGAAAATTACGGAAATCTTATTGGAAAATGTCCGGCTGGGGCATCTAGATGGGGAACTGACTCAATTAGCTTTAGATCACTTAGGGGAAATTGCGGGCAATGCCGCGGCGGCCTCATCTTAAAGAGAGGCCGTTTTTTCCGCCAAGCCTGCTTCAACCAGCCGGTTAAACGCTTTTTTCAGCCGCTGTAAACGGCGTTCCGCTTTATCGCTGTCACAGGCCACCGCTTCCACATAAAGCTTCATCTTCGGTTCCGTGCCGGAAGGGCGCAGTGTTATTTTGCTTTTCTCCTCTGTCAGCCACTGGAGGACGTTTTCCCGGGGCAGCCCAATGGCCGTTCTTTCTTTTGTCAATAAATTATAGCACTCATTTTTACTGTAATCCAAGACCTTGACAACTCTTTCACCGCCAATTTCCTCTAAGGGGGCCTGGCGCAGCCGGCTTAAGAGCCTTTGCGAGCGCTCCGCCTCTTGACTGGTGGCAAAAGAATAATAGGCTAAGCCCTGCTTGTAATAGCCGTGCTCCTGCATTAGGTTTTCCCAACGAGCGACAAGCGTGTGCCCTTTATTTTTGTAAAACGCCGCCGCCTGGGCTGTTAAAAGCGCCGCTAAAACAGCATCTTTATCTCGAATGGCAGAGCCTGCCAGATAACCGTAGCTTTCTTCGAAACCAAAAATGAAACGCCTGCCCTCAGCCGCCAAGCGGTCTATTAAAGCCCCGATGTATTTAAACCCGGTTAAGGTGTTTTCAACTTCAATCCCATATTTTTCCGCAATGGGCATAACCATTTCGGAAGTAACTATGGTTTTTATGGCGACTGCTTTTTCCAACTCTTCCGCCGATTGATGCTGTAAGATGAAATCTAAAAGCAAAAGCCCAATCTGGTGGCCGTTTAAAAACACCCAGCGCTTTTGATGATTGACGGCAATCCCCATGCGGTCCGCATCGGGGTCCGTGGCGATGATTAGATCAAAATGCTCTTTTTTTGCCCGGGCAAAGGCAAGCCGAAAAGCGGCTTCATCTTCCGGGTTAGGCATCTTTACTGTGGGAAAATCCCCGTCAGGCGCCATCTGTTCCAAAACTGTGCCCACGTTTTTAAAGCCCGCTTTCTTTAAGATCTCCGGCACAAATCGGGCACCTGTGCCGTGCAGCGGGGTATAAAGAACGCCTAAGGTTTCCACCGGGCCCCTGTTTGGCGCAATCTCAAGCAGGCTTGCCAGGTAAGCTTGGATAACCTCTTCTCCCACCCAATGCCAAAGGGGGCTTTTTTTCGGCTGATCCGAAACCCTTACATCTTTAAAGCTGAGCTCAGCCTGCCGTGAGCTGACCGTTAAAGCATCCTTTGGCAGAAGCTGGTTGCCGTGTTCGTTATAAGCTTTGTACCCGTTATACTCGGAGGGATTGTGGCTTGCTGTTATTACAATGCCCCCCGCCGCTTTAAAGTACCTGACAGCAAAGGAAAGTAGGGGTGTTGGGGCTAATTCCCGAAAGACATAAACGGGGATCTCGTTAGCCACTAAAACAGCGGCGCTGGCTTTGGCAAACTCAAAAGAGCGGTGGCGGGAATCGTAAGCAATGGCTACCCCTTTTTTGGCCGAGCCTTTCAGCTTAATGGTATCCGCCAAAGCCTGGGTTACAAGCCGCACTGTGTAGATGTTCATGCGGTTGGAGCCTGCCCCCATTTTACCCCTTAAACCGCCGGTGCCGAATTCCAGCCAGCGGAAAAACCGATCTTCCAGGTCCGGGCCGTCCTTTAAATTACGAAGTTCCTCTTTTGTGGCTTCATCGATCAGCGGATCAGCAAGCCATGCCTGCAGGCGCTGTTTAGCTTCCGTCATTGTTTTTCTTCCTTTCTGTTACCTGCCAACCCGGAAAATTTACCTACAAGGAAAACAGGCTTATTAACGGAATAAGATCAAATACCTGTGGGAAGGTGTGACCTTTATGTTTACAAAAGCGTTTCAAACAGTAGAACATTTTGTTTCAGCAAAAAATACCTCCGCGGCGGTGGCGCTCGTTGGCTTTCAGGGCAAATTATACGGCCCGCACGCTTTCGGCAGCCTCAGCTTTTTCCCCAACCCAAAACCCGCCCGCACGAATACCGTTTTTGATTTGGCATCACTGACCAAGGTGGTTGCCACAACTACCATTGCCCTCAAGCTCTGGGAAGAGGGCATCTTTAGTTTAGATGACAAAATTGGCACCCTAACGGCCGGCGTACCCAATGATAAAGGGGAAATTACAATCAGGCAGCTTCTTACTCATACTTCTGGTCTGCCCGCTGTTTTCCCTTTATACAAAGACCCGCGTTTTAAGGAAAAAGAAACGGCTTGGGCCGCCCTTTTTGAAATCCCCCTCAGCTATAAAACGGGCACGGCGGTTGAATACTCCTGCGTCGGCTTTATTATCCTGGGCTTAATCATGGAGCAGCTGGCATCATCCTCTTTGGCGGCGCTTTTTGAAAAATTTGTCGCCGAGCCCCTTGCTTTAAAAGATACCTGCTACAACCCGCCGCAGGAAGCCCGGGCCAATATAGCTTACACGGAGTGGGACTGGGCGGAAAAAGAATTCCTCCAGGGCACGGTTCACGATGAAAACGCCCGCGCCCTGGGAGGTATCAGCGGCAATGCGGGGCTTTTTGGTACTGCTTTAGATTTGGGGCGGTTTTGTGAAATGCTGCTGCAGAAAGGCTCATTTAAGGACAAAAAAATCTTGCAAGAAAGCACAATCAATCTGCTTTTTAATAACTACAGCCCCGCTAAAAACCAACCGAGAACCTTAGGCTGGCTGCTGCCAAGCCCTAAGGCTTGTTCCGCCGGTGAACTCATCTCACCGCGTTCAGTGGGCCATACAGGCTTTACGGGTACTTCCATCTGGCTTGATTTTAGGCGCCGCTTTTACGGCATTTTATTAACTAACAGGGTTCACCCCAGCCGCCAAAACCAGGCAATAATTGCGCTGCGGCCTAAATTTTATCAGGCGATCTGCCAAGCTATTGATGCCCACTTGCCTTGGGCCTGAATTTAATCTCGGCCAGCAGCCAAAGAAGAAAAGGGATTACCATTTGGATGGAAGCATCGTAAGGGTGCCAAATCTTAATTGCCGCCACGTGGGTTTCCAGAAGAGATTTGGCAAACCACTGGGAACCCGCAATTAAGCCCAAAGCCAAGGGGGTTACTAAAAAACGGTAGTCCCGAAAGCCCAAGCCCCTGGCAAAACCTTTGCTGGCCGTCAAAAGGCAGATGCTCAGCTTTAAAAACCCGCCGATGACGAAGTACACCCCGGCTAAAATTTCCAACCTGGTCAAAAAACGGGCGATATCAATGCGCGAGACCGCAACGTAACCGGGAAAAAAGGAACCGACATATTTGTCCACGCCTTCCACTGTCAGGGCTGTTGTACTCGTAATCATTAAGATAAAAGCGGCAAGCAAAAAGCCCGGCACCATAATTTTGTAAACTGAACCTTTTTCGCCGAAGGTATCAAAAACCCAAAACAAAAGAACCGTTTCCAAGAAGGGGAAATCCACCAGTTCCAGTGCTCCTAAAATTACCGGCTCGAAACCGTGATAAAGGACGGGCCGCAGATTTTCTAAATCGACCTGGGTTAAAACCAAAAAAAAGGTTATAGAAATTATAAACAGGACGATTTTAAAAAAGATACCGCTCCACCTGGCTAAAACCTCCAACCCCGCTTTAACCGCCCACAAGCTCAGTACGGCGGCGAACAGCAGCAAAACAACGTTAGGAGTGTTTTCCAAAGGTATGCCCGTCAGAAAACTTGCCACATCTTGGCCCACAAAACAGGCCAGCCGCCAGGCATAAAAAGCATAAAACAGAGCGACAAGGCGGCTTGGCCACAATCCCAGAAGCTGTTCTAGGCCTTCCCAAAGATCCGCACCGGGCAAAAGGGTGCGGAGGCGGGAATAGAGCAAGATAAAAGGCAGGGAAAGCACAATCGCGGTCAAAAAGGCGAGCCAAAGATCGGTGCCTGCCCGGGCCCCCAAACCAAAAATAGATGTGTTGCCTAAGACGAATAAAGTTACTAAAGCCGCGCCCTGCCTCGTGGGAACCATTTCTTTAATCAACTAACCACCCCTGCCAGATTTCTTTCGCAAGCCGATTTAAAAAGTCCAGTGGAGACGGCACCGGCAGATCAATATTGACGACCATTAAGGCGGATAACAAAGCTGCTGCCGCAAGAAAAATCCAATAGACAAGGACCTTTTTTAAGGGCCGTTTTGGCCAAAGCCTCATTTCCACGATCCCCACCACCACAAACCCGAACAAGACTAAGACTGCCAATCTACTCCCTCATTTGTACAGGTGTTGAAAGCACACCTGCGGCCGAAATTCTTGTTTTAACTCCAATCGCCACATCTAAATTGGGAAAAATTCGATCCCAATCGCTCTCCAGTGCCTGCCAAACCTTAGGTTTTGCTCTTTTTAAGATCCTGCCAAAACCAAAAACGTCACTGCCTGTTTCCTTTTGCACTTTCGTGATTAGATTTCGTATTGAATTTGTCACTGCGAAACTGATCTGCCTTTCCAATTCCGCTTTTATTTCCGGCCGTTCATATCTAAGATGCAGAGCACCCATTTCCAACAGGCTTACCTGCAGCTGGACATCAACTTTCATGTGGACAGCCTGTTCGTTTACCACGGGCTTAATCTTCACTTGATTGCCGCGGATCTCCACTGTTATTTTCCCTTTTTCCCCGTTGAAAGCAACATCTACCACTAAAGGGCCTCGATCAATCAAACCCCGCATCATTGAAAAAAAACGAGTCTCTTGGCCGTTAATCCAGCCGACGAACCGGTCATTTTTAAAAAGGGCTGTGCCTTCCAGCTGCGGGATTTCTTCCGTCCCTTCCTGCACGAGTTGAATTGTGGGCATAACAGCGGAAATACCGCTCATCTGCAGGCATTGGCGGAATTCCCAAAGCTCTTGATTAAAACAAGTCGGTACACGGTGGTGAAAATCGGCGATATTCACCAAGTGGCCCGTCACAGAGTCGGTAAACGGGACTTTGCTTTTGAAAATCTCCTCCGCGGTGCAGCCCCTGGCCACATACATCAAAACAGACGTGCGCACACTGGGATCACGCAGTGCTGACTCAATGGCGGGCAAAACACCCTGTTTAGCTACTTCCTCAGAGATAATAAAAACCTGGGAATGAGCCCAAAAAAGTCTCATGCCGGCCATTTTAGAAAGGGGCCGCGCGGCAGCAAAGAAGCTATCCCCTTTATTTGTGAGTACCACCGATTGGAATTGGGTCTCGGGTTCATCCCCTACTTTAATAACTTCTGCGACGACAGCAAACTTCGGCTCTATTTCATCAACGCCGAAACCAAAGACAAAATCAACGAATTCCAATTCGAGGTAATCCCAGCAGCCTGCAGACAACAAGGCCAACACAGTGAGAATTATAATCTTCGATCTCCGCTTCATCTTCCCTTCCTCCGCAGCCTTTTTCGATCCTTAGGGGCCAAAAAACGGGGCCTTAAAAACATGGCGCGCCAGGGCGCGCGAAACATCGTGTCTTTCAGATCCTGTGCCTTGAAAGATGTTAAACTGCTGAGATAAGGCACGCCAAATGAAGTCACGGCAGCCAAATGGATCGTTACCCCGATCAAACCGAAGAGGTAGCCGTAAACTCCCAGTACAGACGCTAAAAGAACAAAAATAAATCGTAATTGAACCGCGGGGTCGTGCAGCTTGGGGTTTAGAAATCCCGCAATCCCCGTTAAAGCAACGATTATAATCATGGGAGCGCTGATCAAGCGGGCAGTGACCGCGGCTTCACCGAGGACGATTGCACCGACGATACTCACCGATTCGCCGATAGGCTGCGGCAGGCGCAGCCCCCCTTCTCTCAGGATTTCAAAAACAAGGCCCATGGCCAAAACTTCCACAACCGCGGGAAAAGGCACGGCTTTGCGGCTGGCCGAAATACTTAAAACTAATTCCGTGGGAATCAAATGGGGATGATAGGTTATTAAAGCCAAGTAGATTGCGGGGATACTGGTAGTTAAGAAAAAGCCCAGGTAGCGCAAAAAGCGGACGAACGAAGCGCCCAGCCAACTTTTATAATAATCTTCGTTGGCCTGAAAAGATTCCAAGAAAAGATAGGGCATAGTTAAAGCAAAAGGAGTGCCGTCAACTAAAACTGCCACCCGCCCTTCCAAAATCTTGCCCGCAACCACATCAGGCCGCTCGGTGCGGCCGATGGTGGGAAAGGGAGAATTGGGAGAATCGCGGATCAGCTCTTCGATATAGCCCGATTCCAAAATAGCGTCAATTTCAATGTCTTCGATTCTTTTTATAACTTGCTCCACAAGATTGGGCCGAACAATCCCGTCAAGATAAACAACGGCAACTTCCGTCCGCGTTTGGGTGCCGACCTTCATCACTTTCACCTTAAAATTGGGGCTGTTAACCCTTCTGCGCAGCAAGGCCACGCCCACGTGCAAATCCTCGGTAAAACCAACGCGGGGGCCCCGCACCACTGCTTCCGAAAAAGGCTCAGTGACGCCTCTTTTTTCCCAGCCCATGGCTTCCGCCACTACCGCCAGATCACAGCCTTCCACAAGTAAAACGACGCTGCCCCCGATGATGCTGTCAGCGAGTTTTGCCATCTCGTTTTGCGCACCGGCATCGTCAACCGGCAGCACATTTTGGATGAGGTGATCGATGAGTTTCCGGCCCTTAAGCCTGCCTAAAGAGGCCGCCATTAAAGGGCGCAGGACAAAATCCGTAAAATAAGTCCTGTCCGTCATATTATCGGCGTAAATGAGAACGCAGTCTCTGGCGGCTGGCTCCGCCGTTTTAAATTCCCGATACATGATGTGATCGTCATCTTTTAATAGGGTTTGTTTGAAATACGCCACATTCGCCTGTAAAGAAGCGCCAAGCTTTGCTTTTGGCCAGCCCGATTGTTCCTTACGCCGGCGCTTTCCCCAAAAAAACACATCTCCACCACCCCTGCCTTACTCTGCCAATAGTATATCCAGGCAGTACAGGATTATTTAGCCAAATAAAAAAACGCTCTCAAAAAATGAGAGCGCCTGTCGAGTTTTCGGGCTAGCCTGTCTTTTCTTTCAGTTTATTAATCGCGTTGTAGACCACAGCATAAACCCGGGCGAGATAACCCGCATCTATTTCCGCTAAACGGGAGTAAACGCGGCCTTTGTAGGTTGTGGAATACTGAGGCGGCAGTTCGTTTAAAGCCAGAGCCATAATTTGGCTCAAATTATCAAATTCCCGCCAGGCAGGATCGTGCCTGGGCAGAATTTCTTCTAAAGCCAGCAGCAGTATTTCCGCCACGCCGTTTCTTAAAGGCGAGCGCTCACCTTCGTGCCGAGGATTTTCTTTTACCACAGCCATAGCCCGGTATGCTTCGACCATCAGTTTGTTGAAAAGATCCCTGGGCAGTGTTTCTAACCTCGGAGTTTCCTTTTTGGCTTCCGCCTCACTTGTAGGGATGTAATCTGCTTTCAGAGAGTTTAAAACCAGGGCCAGCATATCGTTGGTACAAAGGGGGCAGGAACAAGCCTCCTTTTCCTCGGACAGCACTCTGTGAATTGCAAGTTTTGCCAATTCCTCCCTGTTATTGTGCACACTGTAGCTTGAAAAACCAAGTTTCATGCATAGGCTCCTCTCCGCTTTCAGCATTTTCTGGCCACAATTACACATTCCTCGCCACCGGTATATTTTTCCCTTAAATAACCGCCGTAGACCCCTTCTATGGAAAAATTGCAGTCGCTTACCAGCTTCTCCATCCGGTCAGCGGAAACTAAGGCCTCTTTGCTTGCCTGCACCGTAATTTCATAAGTTTGCGCAGCCGGCTTCAGGCAGTAATTTATTTGATTAAGCTGCCTTAAATTACCGGCTAAGCCCTTGATCTGCACCACGCTGATTAAAACTTCGCCGCTGATGGGGTGAATCCCCTGCAGGGCAAGGGCGGGCCAATGTTCTCCCTCCTCTATTTCACCCGTTAAAAAGTCAAAGGCTAAAAGGCCTCCTTCATGCAGGTGTTTCCAGCACTGCTGAAAGACACTTTTTCGCTCCGCGTCCGTCAACATGTAGATTAAGGAAAAATAGGGGATGATAATGGTATTAAATTTGACGCCAAGAGAAAAGGAGCGCATATCGCCCTGGATTAAGTGCACATTTTTATTTTCCCCCAAGTTCTGCCGGGCAAGATCCAGCATTGCCCGCGACAAATCGAGGCCAACTACTTCCAAGCCCAGCTCGGCCAAGGGTTTTAAAAGGCGGCCCGAACCGCAGGCCAGATCTAAAACACTGCCGCCCTTCTTTTCTGCCAAAGACAAATAAAAGTCTCGATCGTCCGTTGTTTGAACTAAAAGATCATAAAGTTCGACTTGTTCGTAAACCCCCGTGGGCCTTGCCAGGCCCTTGTCCAGAAGTTCTTGGGCAAAACCAAAGTATTTACTCATATTTTTTAACCTAACGCCTTTTGTCTACAAAGACCCCTTCGTGCACGTCACCTCGGGGGCCGTAGGCCCGGCTTGACTGTTTTCCTTCCTGAATTTTTCTTCTCTGCCGCCTCAGTTGCTTTAAGCCGTCTTTTACGCTCAGCTCTGCTTTGGCATCGTTTTTTCTGATATCTTCGGCTATTTTGACCAAAGATCCCTTAAGTGGTTTGACTGCCCGGGAAGGCTCCCCTGCCAGCCCTACCAGCTGTTTATCCAAGGCATCGATTTTTTCAATCAAACCATCCCTTTTTTCTAAAAATGCCTCTAAATCCGCTAATGCCCCATTTTCCGCCATTAAATCATCGGCTGAAAAATCCGCCAGTTTCTCGCTGATTTCCGCAAGTTTTCGAAAGAGGGCCAGCTTCTGCTTATAGAGTTCTACGTGCATGGATTTCTCACCCCTGCATCGCCATTATTTGCTGATACAGCCAATCGCTTTGGCTGTAGAGCTGGCTTAAAACCCGCTCCATGGCCGTAAATTTATCCCAATAGCTCTGTTCTACCCGGACCAGCCTTTCTTCCATGTCAGTCAAGCGCGATTCGTATTCCCTAATCTGCCTGCCCAAATAGCTCTGGTCGTACGGGACAGAAGCTTTGCCCGCCGTCGATGCTATTCTGTTCATGCGCTCATCCAAGACTTCGCCCAGGCGCCTGGCTATGCCCTGTTCGGCTCGGGTATCCCCCGGCCTGGTAAAAAGCTCTATTACTCCGGCCGCATCTTCTGCCAGGGCTTCCTTTAATTTATTTTCATCCAAGTGCAGTTTTCCGTGCTCAAACCAGGCACCTGTTGTAATGCCTACTTGGCTGAGGTGTTTAAAACCGCCTGCCCCTTCTACCATACCGCCTAAGGCCAGCCTCATTTCGCTTAAAGTGCCGGAAACTAAGCTGTCTGAGCGCAAAAGGCCACTTTTCGCCCGCTCTTCCCACAGCTCTATTTCTTTGTCCGACATTTCATTTCGCTGCTCAGGCGTTAAAGGGGGAAAATCCCTGTGGACCTCCTCTCGCATGGCTGCATTTAATTCCTCCACAATTTCATTATACAATTCGACAAAGCCGCTGATCTTTTCCACCACTGCATCAACATCATGCTTAACGTCGATCCGGACTTCCGTTTGCGAGACTTCGTTTAATGTAATGGCCGTACCGTTCAGTTCAAAAGTATTAGCTTCCCGCTCTGTCTTTAAACCGTTGATCTCAAGCTTGGCATTTGCGCCTCGGGCAGCGACTCGAGATTGTGCGCCCGCATCGATCTGCAGCCCGAAAACGTCGTTTAAAAAGCCAATGCCTGAATCGTTGGCTGCACCCATTTCAATAACGGCATTTTCACCTGTGGCTTTGCTGGAAAAGGCAACCTGGTCAGTGTAGCTGTCGTAATAGGCGTTTATGCCCAGGTTTTTATTTTGATTTATCTCCGCCAGCACACCTGCCAGGCTTGTCTGCTTGGAAATTGTAATTTCGTTCATTTCCCCGTCTGAACCCCGTATTTGAAATGACGCGGTTTCATCTGCGGGCAGCTCATTTAAAAAAGCTGCATAGGCAGCCTCTACCCCGCCTTCCACCGAGCTTTGAAAGCTGGCGGTTTCTGCCAGGGCGTTGACCTTTAAATAAAAGGTGCCGTCCTGAGAGCTGCCCGTTGCAGCAGCACTGATTATACTTTCGTGGCTGGAAGAAGCGGCCCGTGTTTGATAAGCCCCCTGGAGCCTCAGATCGAAAGCCATGTTGCGCAGCCGTAAAAGCCGGCTGTTCACATCTCTGTAAGCGTCCCTCGTCCATTCTGCCTGTACCTTTTTTTGGTAGACTCGATCGACAGGAATGCGTTCCGCTCTCATTAAATCCTTGATCATGTTTTCTGTATCCATACCAGAAGCTAATCCGGCTATCCTCATTGTTTTCACTCCATTCAAGAGTCTTTCTACCCTTGATATCGGCAGATCCGGGGTATACTTTAGAGAACGATTCCTAATTCCCCCTTATTTGCAATCACCGTTTTTTTCGAAAAATTTGATTTTTCGTCGCCTAATATTATGTTGACAGAGCTGGCACTCTATGTTAAACTAATAACAGTTGAGACTTAAAATGAAGCGAACAATGTGGCCTCGAGTTCTGATTTACAATGAGCAAGGGTTTTAGCTGTTTGCGTAATTTAGGCTTTGACTAGTAAAAAATTTTTAGGAGGCCATTGAATGACTGGCAGAGTAAAATGGTTTAACGCAGAAAAAGGTTTTGGATTTATCGAGCGCGAAGACGGCGAAGATGTATTCGTGCACTATTCTGCAATCCAAGGCACCGGGTTTAAGTCCCTCAACGAAGGCGAAGAAGTAACCTTTGATATCGTTGAAGGCGACAGAGGCCCCCAAGCCGCCAATGTAGTACGGTTGTAATCGATTAGGTTTGAAAGCCCTGTTCACAGCGAACAGGGCTTTTGATTTTGCCGCTGGCTTCGAAAAACTGCCAAGCAAGCCAGTAAATCAGCTTTCCTCCGCTGATTCCACCCGTTTTAAAACCCAGTTTAATTCATCGATCGCTTTTGCCAAAGCCTCCCACCGCGACTGGTCTGAGGCAATAAAAGGTTTTAAAAGGACCTGTTCCGACTTAAGCTCAAGAATACGATCTTGAATCTCATCGGCCAAAGCTTCGTTACGCATAACCAAACCCCGCTTCTAAATAATGCTGCTTTAAATTGTACCTGATTGATGTGTAAAATACAAGGCTGCTGCCGCTGTTTACGAAAAACGAAAGGATTTGGCAGGCAGTAAAGAGAATATTTCTCTAGTTCATTGTTGGAGGTATCCGGAATTGACCATAAAAATAATTACAGACAGTGCTTGTGATCTGCCGCAAAACCTGCTAGACGAATACGGCATTCATGTACTCCCCTTCCTCGTTTTCATAGAGGGAGAGGAATTCGTGGCCGGGGAAACGATTAAGGAAGCCCAAGTCTACCAAGCCATTCGGGAAGGGCAAGTGCCTAAAACCGCTCAAGTGCCGACAAAGATTATCGTTGAGGCCTTTAAAGAGTATGCTGCCGCGGGGCAAGAATGCATTTACATCGCTTTTTCTTCTAAACTTTCCGGCACATGCAACACTGCTCGCGCCGTAGCCGCGGAATTGAAGCGGAACTATCCCGATTTCAAAATTACGGTCTGCGATACTTTAAGCGGTTCGCTGGGCCAAGGCCTCATTGTTCTGGAAGCCGCCCAGCTGGCCTTGGCCGGGGCCAGCAGCCAAGAAATTGTTGCCAGGGTCAATCTGCGGGCGAAAAATAATGTGGAGCATATCTTTTCCGTGGACGATCTCAATTATCTCTACAGGGGCGGCCGGGTTGGCTATGCCAACGCTTTTTTAGGAGGGATCCTCAATATAAAACCAATCCTGCATGTCAAAGACGGCTTAATGATCCCTATTCAAAAGGTACGGGGGAAAAATGCGGCCCTGAAACGGATAGTGTCCTTACTAAAGGAAAGATCGTTGGGGAATTTAGAGCAGATCATCGCAATCAGCCACGCGGATGATTTAGCGGCAGCCGAAAAACTGCAGGAAATGATCAAGACTACTTTAGGCTATTCCAACTTTCTTATTAACGCAGTGGGCAGTGTTTTAAGCTGCCACATCGGCCTCGGCGGGGTGGCCGCTTTTTTTGTCAACTCCCGGGCCGATATCCCTAACCTGCCGCAGGAAGTTTAATTGTTTTACTTTTAATTAACGTTGCGTTATACTTAGAATGTAATTATTTTCAAAGATTGGAGTGGAACCAGTGGAAAAAAAGTATATGGCGGAACCTTACAAGATTAAAATGGTTGAACCGATCGCCGTTACAACCAGGGAACAGAGGGAGAAAGCTTTAGAAAGAGCCGGTTATAATACTTTTTTATTGGAAACAGATGATGTTTACATTGATCTGCTCACCGACAGCGGCACCAACGCGATGAGCGACAATCAATGGGCCGGTTTAATGCTGGGGGATGAGGCCTATGCGGGCAGCAAAAACTTCAAGAACCTGCAAAAAGCCGTCAGGGAGCTTTATGGCTTTAAACACGTGGTGCCCACCCACCAAGGCCGGGGCGCGGAGAATATCCTTTCCCAGATTATGATTGAACCGGGAGATTACGTACCGGGGAATATGTATTTTACCACGACCAGGGCCCACCAAGAATTGAACGGAGCGACTTTTAGGGACATCATCATCGATGAGGCGCATGATCCTACGGCTGATCACCCCTTCAAAGGCAACGTGGATTTAGCTAAGCTGCAGAGCTTGATCGACGAAGTGGGCGCTGACCGCATCCCTTATATCTGCGTTGCGGTAACTGTTAATTTAGCGGGCGGCCAACCGGTTTCCATGGCCAACATGCGGGAAGTCTATGAATTGGCCCAAAAACACGGCATTAAGGTAATGATGGATGCTACGCGCTGTGTGGAAAATGCCTGCTTTATTAAACACAGAGAGCCGGGCTACGAGGACAAAACCATCCACGAAATCGTTTTGGAAACTTTCAGCTACGCTGACGGCTGCACCATGTCCGGTAAAAAAGACGGCATTGTCAATATCGGCGGCTTTTTGGCCCTAAACGACGATGATCTGTATCAGAAAGCTACCAGCCTGGTAGTCGTCTACGAAGGAATGCCTTCTTACGGCGGCATGACAGGCCGTGATATGGAAGCATTAGCCCGCGGTATGTATGAATCCATGGATTACAATTTCATAGCCCACCGCCTGGCACAAGTCAGGTATTTAGGGGAAAAATTAGCAGATGCGGGAATCCCGATTGTCCAACCGATCGGCGGCCACGCGGTGTTTTTAGATGCCCGCCAATTTTATCCCCACATCCCGCAGGATGAATTCCCCGCCCAAATGCTGGCAGCCCAGCTCTATCTGCAGTCAGGCGTGCGCAGCATGGAAAGGGGCATTGTTTCTGCCGGCAGGGATAAAGACGGCAACCACTATTACCCCAAATTGGAATTAGTACGGCTGACTATCCCCCGCCGTGTTTACACCTACGCCCACTTGGATGTAGTGGCGGAGTCGGTTATTGATCTTTATCAAAAGCGGGACAGTGTGAGAGGGC
The DNA here is from genome assembly GCA_041936745.1 of Candidatus Darwinibacter acetoxidans. Classification (GTDB taxonomy): domain Bacteria; phylum Bacillota; class Limnochordia; order Darwinibacteriales; family Darwinibacteriaceae; genus Darwinibacter; species Darwinibacter acetoxidans_A. The sequence continues at coordinate 32,123 of JBHGWS010000135.1, read as the reverse complement.
TGCGTTTTGTCTATGAACCGCCCGTTTTGCGCTTCTTTACAGCACGCTTCGAACCGCTCTAAAGCGGAAAGCTGAAAACCCTCCCTTTCTCGACCGGGAGGGTTTCTTTTTATAAAAAGATGTTGGCATACCGGCCAAAAAGGTCAAAAACCAGCAAAAACCCAACTAGAAGCAGAAGCGCACCGGAAACAATTTGGATGCGCCGCAGGTTTCTTTTGATGAAATCGAAAGTGGACTGCAGGTGGTTCCACAAAACAGCGGTAAATAAAAAAGGGATGCCTAAACCTAAGGAAAACGCCAAGAGCAGCCCCATCCCTTGATACAGCGTACTCACGTTGGATGCCAAAAGCAGGGCACTGCCCAAAAACGCACTTAAACAAGGCGTCCAGCCGATGGAAAAAACGGCACCGAAAAGCAGGCTGGACCAAAACCGCAGATTCTGCAGGCGCACACCGAAAGACTTCGTGCGGTTGAGGATGTTAAGCCGGAAAACACCCAGGTAGTTCAAGCCAAACAGGATGACAACCAGCCCGCTCACCCTCTGCAGCAGCAGCCTGTGACTCGCAAGCAGGCTGCCTAAAGCGGAAGCCGTTGCACCCAAAAGGATAAAAACCAAACTAAAGCCGGCGATAAAGCCAAGAGTGTTGGTAAACAAAAGATTTCGGGAACCGCCCACTTCTGCCTTAGTGCCCCCTAAATACATCAAATAGATGGGAATCATCGGTAAGATACAGGGCGATAAAAATGCAAAGAACCCTTCTACAAAAGTCAGCCCGAAAAGGGATAAGGTTACTTCGGGAGCCATCTGGCTGAGCATTACCTCGCCTCCTCAATCATCCTGGAAACTGTTTTTAAAGTGGTCGGCCCAACTACATAGCTGGCCAGGTACCCTTCCTCATCGATTACGACAGTTGTGGGCAGCCCGGGCACGCCAAAGATGGCAAAAGAAACTTGGCCGTAATCAAAGAGATTGCGCATGGTGTAGTTGTTCTTTTTCAGGTATTCCGTGCCGCTTGCCGTTGTTTCCCGCTGCCCGTCAATTTGATTGAGCATCAATAAAACGGCATCTCCCGATTCTACCAGCTCATCGTGGAGTTTTTGAAGTTCGCCCATTTCCGCTCGGCAGGGCGGGCACCAGCTGGCCCAGAAATTTAAAACCACAACTTTACCTCTGTAGTCTGACAAACTGACTGATTCACCGCTGCTGTCAGTCACGGTGAAGTTGGGCACCAAAACCTTCTCTTGCGCGGCCACAGTGCCTGCTGCTAAAAGCAAGACGCCGATCAGCAGGAACAGGCAGAGGTTCAACCGTTGTTTTTTCATAAACCGAAACCCCCCTTTTAAGTTAGTATAACGGCTGGGAAGGCCCGCTGGCAACATTTTGTTTGCGCTCACATTCACCAAACTTGACAAAACCGGGCTGTTACTGCAAGATTGAGGTATAAGATGGTTTTTGGGGAGGTAATTTGGTGAAAAGGATCTTCTCTCTTCTCTTCCACCGCGTCTTTTTTATCGGTGCCGCCCTAATTGTGCAAATTGTAGCTTTAATTTTAATGATCGGGCGCTTCGGTAGTTATTTTCCCAAATTTTATGCTGCCACAACACTAATCAGTGCGGTGGCAGTTTTAGCAATTGCCAGCGGCACCAGCAAATCTGCTTACAAGATTGCCTGGATCATCCCAATTATCCTTTTCCCGATTTTTGGCGGCCTTTTTTACCTGCTTTTCGGTACACACCGCTCAAGCAGGCGCCTGCGAAAAAAGTTAGACAGCGTGCAAAAGCACACCCAAGAAGCCTTAAACTTCGGGGAAGCGATCATTAAAGAGGTGGCCGCGGTAGATGAACATGCGGCAAACCAAGCCCGCTATATTCAAAACCACGCTTTTTACCCCGTTTACCGCCACGATTTTTCCGAATTTTACCCCTTGGGGGAATTAAAATTTGAGCGCATGAAAGAAGAGCTGCGCAAAGCCAAACACTATATCTTCATGGAATACTTTATTATTACAGAAGGGGTCATGTGGGACAGTATTTTGGACATTTTGGTGGAAAAAGTGGCGGAAGGCGTTGATGTACGCTTAATTTACGATGATGCGGGCTGTATCTTTACCCTTCCCTACCGCTACGACCGCAAGCTGGAAGCAATGGGCATTAAAACCTGCCGCTTCCACCCGATCGTGCCGATTATTTCCGCCCATTTAAATAACCGCGACCACCGCAAGATCACCGTGATCGATGGCCATACCGCCTTCACCGGCGGTATTAATTTAGCGGACGAATACATCAATGCTTTTGCTAAACACGGCCATTGGAAAGATTCGGGGATTTTAATCAAAGGGGAGGCGGCTTGGTCTTTTACGGTCATGTTTTTAACGATGTGGGAATATCTGCGGGGCACCACGGAAGATTTCGCCAGTTTTCTACCCAAAGAGGCACTTGAGTTTTCGGAAGAACCGGAAGGGTACATCCAACCCTTCAGCGACAGCCCCTTAGATGATGAAGCGGTGGGAGAAACCGTCTATTTAAACTTGATCGCCCGGGCCAAACGCTATCTTTATATCAATACACCGTATTTGATTTTAGACAGTGAAATCTTGACTGCGCTCTGCTCCGCCGCGAAATCAGGCGTTGATGTACGCATTGTTACGCCTCACATAGCCGATAAAGCCATCGTCCATTCGGTCACCCGTTCTTATTACCGGGTGCTTTTAAAAAGCGGAGTGCGTATTTACGAATACACACCGGGCTTTATGCACTCGAAGACGTTCGTGGCAGATGATGAGGTTGCCGTAGTGGGCACGATTAATTTAGACTACCGCAGCCTCTATTTACACTTTGAAAACGGCGTCTGGCTGTATAAAACGGCCAGCGTTTTGGAGATTAAAGAAGACTTTTTGCAGACCTTGGAGTTTTGTGTGGAAATGACATTGGACGTATACGGCAGGCTGCCTGCTTACAGACGGCTGAAATGGTCGATTTTAAGATTGTTTGCCCCTTTATTATAGACTCTTGCAGGGGAATTATGCCATTTTAGCGAATAGAGTGTGCCAAGGCTTGGAGGTGCAATCTTGCAGAAGTTCTCCTTTACCAGTATCCGCCAACGCGTCCTGGTATTATTCTTAGCTGTTACTATCGCCATAACCTTCTTAAGCATTGCCATTACAGGATATTTGACGCGCCTGCAGGTTAATTCCCTGGTCCAACAGAATGCTTTTTGCGCTGTCAGGACACATGTGCAAAATATCACATCTTGGCGGCAGGAAAGAATGCAGGAAATCCAGCAGTTGGCTAACACCCCTCTTTTAAAGACCATGGATTGGGATCAGATAGAACCGTTTTTGCAGCGGCAGATTCGCGATCTGGCCGACTACTACCTCATCTTTTTTCTGGCGGAGCCCAACGGAAATTACCACACTTCCCTTAAAAGATCAGCGGGCAATCTCAGCGATCGCAGCTATTTCCCGGCGGCTCTTAACGGACGGACTACAATTTCCGAACCCTTGATCTCCCGCTCGACAGGCGAGAAGTCCATCGTTATCGCCACTCCTGTCACAAACAAAGAGGAAACGGAAACAATCGGCGTTTTAGGCCTTTCTATCTCCCTTGCGGAAATCCACAGAGAGCTGGGGGCCTTAAAAATGGAGTTTCCTAATTCCCAAGCTTTCATTGTGGACAAAAACGGTTATTTCGTCACTCACCCCGACACCAATGTGATTATGCAGGCGAATATCGCTGAGCAGCATCCTCCTTGGGAGGCGGCGCTTCTTGCAAAAGAAGGCTCCATCACCTATCAAGGAGAAAAAGGGCGGTACCGCGGTTACTTTGCAGAGATCCCCGGCTCCGACAGCTGGCGTTTAGTGGTTCAAATTCCCACGGAGTACATTAACGAACCTGTCCGCCGCTTGGTAATTTACTTAGCTCTGCTGGCCGCAGGCTTTATTATTATCACCGTTTGGATCGGCTCTTGGTTTTCCGCCACCATCACAGATCCCATAGTTGAGTTAAGCGGTGTTTTAAAACGGGGCTCTGAGGGTGATTTAACGGTCCGGGCCCAGGTTCAATCCTATGACGAGATCGGCGAAACGGGTGCTGCTTTTAACCGGATGATGGAAACAATAGGCACCATGACTTATTACGATCCCTTAACGGGGCTCCCCAACAGGCAGAGTTTTCTGGCTCATTTAAAGAATACGTTAACGGGCGAAGGCATAACCTTATTGGCCCTGCTTGCCATCCGTGATTTTTCCGAGCTGAAAACTTTGTCGGGGCCGGAAATAACCGATCAGGCTCTGCTTGCCGTTGCTGAGTCTTTACAGTCTTTCCAAAATGAAGATGCTTTCATCGCCCGCATTGGGGATGGCGAGTTCGGCTTAATCATTCCCTTCAACGCCAGGGGCGTGCTCAAGCTCATTGACGAACTGGAGCACTTTTTAAGCAGGCCCTTCCACGTTGAAAGCTGTAATTGGCAGGTGCGCCTTTACGGCGGAGCGGCCATTTCAGAGCAGAGCGATCTCGACTCGGAGGCTTTTTATCAACAAGCTCAAGCGGCCCTCTACGAAGCGGAGCTTGCCAAAGAGCAGCAGATTAAACTCTTTAATCCCACAACCCAAGCCGCCATTAGGAACAGGGTTCGCTTTCAAACAGAAATCCGCAGCGCTTTGGAAAAAGACGAGCTGACGCTTTTTTACCAGCCGATCATCGATTTAAGAAAAAGGCAGGTTGTGGGCAAGGAGGCTTTAATCCGCTGGCACCATCCTAAAAGGGGCCTGCTTTTGCCCGCGGATTTCCTGCCAGCTGCTGAACAGGGCGGTTTAATTGAAGACATCGGCGAATATGTCATGTGGAAAGCCTGCCTGCACCACAACGCCTGGCGCGCAGAACACGACAACCTCGGTTGGGTAGCCGTCAATATTTCGGCAAATCAATTCCGCTCACCCAACTTCCCCGCCCTGATTCAATCTATCTTTGCCAAGTGCGCGGGCAGCGATTTTACACTGCATATAGAAATTACGGAAGATGCCATGCTGGCACCGACCAATGCAGTTTTAGACAATTTAAAAGAACTGCGCCGCATGGGCGTCAGCCTGGCCATAGATGATTTTGGCACAGCTTATTCAAGTTTAGAATATATAGTCAGGTACCCCATGGAAATTCTTAAAATTGACCGAGCTTTTATAGAACCGCTGGACAAAAATACCCGGACGGCGGGCCTAGTCCGCTCCGTTGTTGCCATGGGCGAAAACCTTTCAATGCAGGTAGTGGCGGAAGGCGTTGAAAGAAAAGAACAGCTGCGCCTGCTTTTAGACATGGGCTGCGCCGGCGCCCAAGGCTTCTATTTCAGCCCGCCTGTTCCCTGGCAGAAGTACCCCCAGACGGCCCTACGCTTAAATGAAAAACTGCAGCAGAGCCTTTTTCGAACAGTGGAAAATATTTAGATTCGCTTTGCCCGGCAGGTAATTCAGCCGCCTCGTGGTATAAACAAGGTAGTGGAGTTGGGAAGGTGGATTAAATGAAAAACATAGTTATTGTTACAGACAGTTCCGCGGGCATCCCCGAAAGGCTTGCCCGCCTGTTGGGCTTAGATGTGGTCCCCATCAGTGTGCAGATAGATGATGAGGTCTATAAAGAGGGCGTTGATCTTTCGGCGGAGCATTTTTACAGCCAATTGGAGAAAGCCAAAAGCGTTACTACTTCGCAGCCCTCGCCGGGAGATTTTTTGGCAGTCTATAAACGGGCTGCAAAAAGGGCAAAGGAAATCATTTCTATCCACGTCACCGGCCTGGGCAGCGGGACAGTCAATGTTGCTAATTTAATTAAAAAACAGCTGTCTGTACCGATCAGTGTTGTAGATTCCAAAACTGCCAGTATGGCCCAGGGTTTTATGGCCCTGGCTGCGGCCAAGGCCGCGCAGGCTGGTAAAACCAGGGAAGAGATTATGGAAATTATTGAAAACGTAAAACAGCGCACGGCGATTTTTGTCGCAGTACCCACTTTAAAATATTTAACGAAAAGCGGCCGCGTCGGCTCAATGAAAAGCCTGATAGCAAGTGCTTTGGCCATCAAACCCATTTTGGGCGTTAAAGATGGTTTAGTTGACGTTGTGGCACGGGTCCGCTCCTACCCCCGGGCCTTACAGCGGCTGATCACTTTGATAGAAGAGCGCTTCCCCGCCACTGAACTGAACATCGCTATTTTACACACCAACGCCCCCGCCCAAGCGGAGGAATTAAAAAAAGCCGTGGAAAAACGCCTCAAGCATATCCAAATTTTCACGGCGGAAATGAGCGCATCTTTGGCGGTACACGGCGGTGCAGGCATGCTAGGCATCGCTGCTTACGGCGGCCCGGCTTTGGATTAAAGAGAGAAACCCTCCCACCTTGGTGGCAGGGCTTCTTTTTTTAGATGGACCCTTCTGCTTCCAACTGTAAAATTTGGGCAACGCAGGCTTTATGGGGGCCTGCTTGGAATTTACTGTTCAGCCAGGTAGTGACAATCTCCTTGGCCACTTCTACACCGGTGATTCTTTCGCCCAGCGTAATGATATTGGCGTTATTGTGTTCCGCGGCCATCCTGGCGGAGTAGGTGTCTGTACAGTGGGCGGCGATAATGCCTTTAATCTTATTCGCCGCGATACTGATACCGATACCGGTCCCGCAGATTAAAATCCCCTTCTCGCATTCACCGCTTAAAACGGCTTTCGCCACTTTTTGGGCAACGAAAGGGTAATCAACGGCTTCGCCTCGTTTGGCGCCGCAGTCCGTTATTTCGTAGCCTTGAGCCTTTAAGGCTGCCACAAGAATATCTTTTAGATCCAGGCCCGCGTAGTAATCAGCCCCAACTGCTAATTTCAACATCGTCCCCTCCCTTAAAAGGCTTTTTCTAAGATCTCCAGGACAAGTTCATCTGTGAGCGGCCGCGGGTTGCAGTAGTTATCTGCATCAATTGTATCGTTAACGCTCTGCACGATTTCGGCGAACTTATCTTTAGAAAAATCGCCGCATTCACTGATTTTAGTTTTAACACCGATAGCCGCCGCGATTTCTCTCACTTTGGCCGTGCCGGCTAAAGCGGTTTCCCTCGGCGACTTGCCTAAGGGATCAACACCTAAAGCCACAGCGACTTGCCCGTAAGCGTCTACTGCCCAGTCCAAGTTGGCTTCCATGGATATGGGTAGAAGAATGCTCATGGCATCACCATGGGAGATGCCGTAAACTGCACCGATTGGTTGGCCGATGCCGTGAGCAATGCCTGTCGCTGCATTCATCGCCGTACCTGCCAGGTTGCTGCCCCTTAAAAGTTCCGCTGCGGCCTCTAAATCATCGCTGTTCACGAATTTTTCCAAGTTTGCCGCAACGCAGCGAATCGCTTCCAGGCTGTACATTTTCGTTGCTGCGTTAGACCAAAGGGAAACATACGCTTCGATGGCGTGAGTTAGGGCATCAAAACCGGTGGCTGCCACTATCGGTTTCGGCAGAGAAAGGAGCAGTTCAGGATCGAGTACGGCCAGATCCGGAATTAAAAATTGGTGCAGCATATTCGGCTTGACTTGTTTTTCGTGATCAATTACTACGGAACAGGGGCTCGCTTCCGAGCCGGTTCCCGCCGTTGTTGCCACACAGGCGGAATAAACTCCCCGGTTTTCGAACATGCCGAAGGGGACACCGTGGAGGTACTCCCTGACAGAACCGGGATTGTTGATCATTAGGGCAACTGCTTTACCCGTATCTAAAACACTGCCGCCGCCGATGGAGACAACCATATCTGCCCCGTACTCTTTGGCATCTTCGGTAAGTTTGTCAACCACAGCAATATCAGGCTCTGCATCAACAAAGTCGCCGATTTTAGTGTCAAAGCCGGCTTCTTTTAGGCTTGCCGCCGCTGTTTTTGCGTAATCTACCAGAAAACTGCTGGTTACAAGAAAAGCTTTATCGCCGCGGCGCTCCACCAACCGGCCGATTTCGCCGAGTGCGCCTGCTTTACGTACTGTCCTTTGTGGAATTAAAATTTCATAAAACATATTTTTCCTCCTTAAATTTGCTCGTTGTGTTCCGGGAAAAGATAGCGCCGGGAGAGGTTTAAAAAGAAAGTCAGGAGAGGCCCAATGGCAAAAGCGGAAATAACTGTCCCGACACCGAGCGGGCCGCCGAGCAGAAAGCCCAAAAGTGCAGCCGAACAGTCCATTACTACCCGCACCGCAGTTATATTTTTCTTCAGCCTGCCCGCGAGAAAAAATTGCAGAAGTTCTATATTCCCTTCGCCTAAATCAGCAGCCACATACAAACCTAAGCCTAACGAGGCTGTGATGACCGCGGTGATGAAGGCCGCCAGGTTAGCTAAAAAACCTAACTCGGAAAAGTTAAAACCAAGCCCCGCAAAAAAATTGGCAAAAAGGCCGATTACTATAAAAGAGGCTAGAGTACCCGGTTTGGGCAGGCTTCTTTCACTTACGCAGACTAACAAAACCATGGCAATTCCAATCAGCTGGATGGTTAAACCTACGTCAAGTCCCGTGAAACCGCTCACACCGGCATATAACAATGCCCACGGCTCAGCGCCCAGGGATGTTTTCATAAACAGGGTCATGCCGAGTGCCAAAAGCGCCAGGCCGCCCAGGAATACAACTAATTTTTTCAACGTAATTTCTTTGCCTAAAATAACAATGCCCATATCGGCCTCCCCTAATCGTTACCGCTAATAAGCCCGGCCCCCACACAGAGGCGCTTCAGCATTTTTTGTGATTTTGCAAAAATCTCTTGGCGGCACAGTGTCTTGACCTCTCTGTTTTCCATCAGCACTTTCCCATCCACTATCGTTGTGTGGACATCCGCCCCGTTTGCGGAATAGACTATCTGCTCCACAATGTTGTTTCGCTCACCGGTCAGATAAGGCCAAAGATGGGGCCTGTCGAAATCGAAGAGGATAATATCCGCTTTTTTGCCGACCTCCAAAGACCCGACGCTTTCTTCAATACCCAAGGCCTCCGCCGCCCGGATTGTGGCCATTTCCAATACTTCATAACTTTTTAAGACGGCTGCATCCATTCTGCCTAATTTCTGCAGGGGGCCCGCAATTTGGAGCTCTTTCACCAAATCAATGCTGTTGTTGCTTAAGTTAGAGTCTGTACCCAACACGACCCGGATCCCTTTTTCCCTCATCCGGGCAACGGGGGCAATACCGGAAGCCAGCTTCATGTTGCTGATCGGGTTGTAAACGGCTGTGACATCGTTGGCGGCCATAATATCCATATCACTTTCAGTAACATGGATGCAGTGGGCTGCCAAAAACGGGCCGCCCAGCACCCCTAGAGAGTCCAGGAATTCAAAGGGGGTTTTACCGTGTTTCTCTTGGAACATAGCCACCTCGTCCAAGGTTTCCGCCACGTGGGTGTGGATCCCTATATTGTGAGCATCGGCAAACTCTTTTGCCCTGACGTAAGTCTCCTCAACTGAAGTATAGGGGGCATGAACACCCATCCAAACATTGATTCTGCCGTTGCCTTTCCCATGCCAATTGTGGAAAAGCTCAACGTTGTCCGCAAACGTCTCTCCCACACCCTGCGGAATGTCAACTACTTGGGGTGTTAAAAAGCCCCGCAAACCCGATTTAAGCAGAACCCGGGCCGCTGAATCCATATACCGATAGATATCTACAAACGTGGTGGTGCCGGACATGATCATCTCCAGCTGGTTCAGCTGTTCGGAAACGGAGATAATCTCCGGGTTATACTGTGCATCCAGGGGATAACAAATTTCGTTCAGCCAGTCCATCAGCTTCATATCTTCACAGATACCCCTGGTTAAGGTGCCGTGCATGTGGCAGTTAATGAGCCCGGGAAGGGCGACACCCTGTTTAAGGGTGATCACCTTTTCCGGCTCATACGCAAGCTCACTGCCGATGTCTACAATGTAGCCGCCGTCAACGGCTAGAGAAGCTTTTTCAAGAAAAGTCCTTTTAGGATCCATTTTTAAAACCATTACATCTTTGATCAGCAGATCAACCGTTTTCGGCTGCATTGTCTTACCTCCTATTGTCTGGGCGGCAGGAAATCAACGGCGCGGGGCAGCCTGGTTTCAGGCACCACATCATTGGCCAGGAAGATGTCTTCCGCTTCTTCCAAGCTGTTTGTTTCGAAGATTTCAATCGCCAGCTTCGCACAGGATTCCACGACTACCTTGGGATCGAAGAACATGGTCACGGCCGTAATCGGCATGAGTTTGACGGTTGTCCCCCAAATATCGGAGAGTTTCATCAGTTTATAAGAAAAGTCCCCTTTAGCCGCCAGACAGGGAAACCTCTCCACAGGGTCGGCGAACTCATCACAAGCCGCTTCCATGTCGATAATGTCCTGCTGGCCGAGGCCGTAAGCACCGATAAAGCCGCCCGCCTGCATGATTTTACCCAAGTTGCGCTCAGCATCGACGATCTCCATCTCGCCGTCGGCACCAAAGCCCGCCAAACCGTAGACTGATGTTACATTGAGATTAGCCAAAGCCGAAAGGGCGATAAAGTCCACCAAAGGTGTTTTGGGCTGGTGGATTTCATCATCACCGCTGTAGAGCGAATCGGTTCCCACATCCATGCCCACAACCAGATCGAAGCCCATTACTGCCACAAACTCATTAAGTGTCTTGAGCAAGCCTTGGACCCCGTCTTTGGCAGAAAAAACGAAGGTGTTTTCACCGATTACGCCGCTTACCTTGGCTTCTGCAATTGCCCTGCCCTCATATTTCGTATCCTTTGTTACTTCGGCCGCGCCGGGGCAGATAAGCTTGGCATTTTCCAAATCTTCCACGCGATAGACCGTAGGTGCCCAAATGTATTCGCTGGGCGATGTTGTATCAAAGGGCCACCACTCGCCGGCAATCCCCGCCAAAGCGACCTCTTCTACACCTAAATCTTTGAAATAGTTGCGGATGGGAATACCTTGGATGATGTCCCCGCCGCCGCCAATGCCGATCAACAATGCTTTTTTGCTTTTTAACGCTAGTTCGTGCAGTGATTTTTTTACCAATTGAATCCTCCTTAAAGAATCTTCGAATCAAGTAATTGGGCACTCAGTCTTTGCCTTTTTGGCCGTATTTCTTAGCCTGCTCTTCAACTGTCAGCCTTACATCTTCGTCACTTACAGAAATGGGGACACCGGCTGCGCAGGCAGCAAAGTAGCTCTTGCAGCAGACTTCCAAAAGTTCCACGTTACCGTACGCGAACTCTAAGCTGTCAGCCGCACCGATACTGCCGTGGTTGGCGATCAAGACAACGTTGGTTCCCCGCATTGCCTTTTCCACATTAACAGCCAGCTCTTCAGAACCGATGCGGGCATACTCCGCAACAGGCACCGGGCCGCCGAAAACGCAGGACATAACATCTAAAAAGACGGGCAGGGGCCTGCGCAGCGAAGCATAAGCGGAAGCATAGGTGGAATGGGTGTGGATCACCGCATTGAATTCAGGCCTGTTCTTTAAAATCAGCCTGTGCATGTTTTTTTCCACGGAAGGGCGCCTTTTGCCGCCAATCTGGTTTCCCTCAAAGTCGATCATGACAATGTCATCTACGGTGACTTCTTCGTAGGGCATGCCGGAGGGTGAAATCAAATAGGCATTTTCCCCCGGTACCCTGACACTGATATTGCCGCCCGTTCCGGTTACAAGGCCGGCCCGGAACATTTTCTTACCGTAATCGACAACCTGTTGAGCCAATTCCGTGTTGATTTTTTTCATTAATAACACTCCTCTAATTTAGTTTAAATTGTTTGTTAGTGCATTGATATTTTCAGTCATATAATCGTAAAGTTTTTTCCAGCGTCGATAATGTTTCTCGTATTCGCCTGTTAACAAAGGCCGGGGCTCAACTACTGCCGCGGGCCGGACCATGGCCGCCACGGCCCGGTCAAAATCGGCGAACACTCCTGCACCCACTGCGCCACAGATTGCGGCCCCCAGTGACGTCGACTCTTCGCCTTGAGCCACGTGGATGGGCAGGCCCAGCACATTCGCCATAATTTCCAACTGAAGGGCCGATTTAGCCGCGCCTCCGGTCATGTAGACATAAGGGGGCTTGTAATTGAGCAGATCATAGATTTGTTCAATATTACCCCTGACGGCAAAAGCGATGTTTTCCAAGATGCTGCGGGCAAAAAGCCCGCGCCGGCAGAGTTCCTTTTCATAGCCTGGTTTGATCCCGAAAAACATATTGGGAAAATCCCTCTGATCACTGACATTCAAAATGCTGGGCCCGCCAAAGGCCACTAAGCCCTCAGAGCCCGGCGGTACGGCAGCCGCTTCTTTGTTCATTACTTCATAAAGATCTGCGGCGCCGGCGCAGTCGTTCGCATAGAAAGTATCGCGCAGCCAGCGGTATACTACACCCGTCGGCCTGGCATTACTGTCAATGACCCAACTGCCTGCGGGCAGGTAACAGCCTGTCCTTACCCGTGCTTTACCATCTAAAAGGGGTTCTTTTACCACTGCCTGGACAGGTGTTGATGTTCCTGAGACGATGGCAGTGTGCCCTTCTTTAAGGCCACCGGTGGCCAAGAGAGCGCATTGGGTATCGGCACCGCCCATAAACACAGGTGTCCCTGCCTTTAAGCCCGTTGCCGCGGCTGCTTTTTCACTGACCAAACCAAGTTGATCGCCGGAGCGCAGTATTTTGGGAAAGAGCATGGGATTCACGCCCAGCTTGTCTATGAGATCGTAGTCCCAAGCCATAGTGTGAATGTTAAAAAACAGTGTCTCACAGGCATTGGAAGGTTCACTGGCTACTTCACCCGTCAAGCGGTACAAAATCCAATCATTGATCATCATCAGCGCATGCATTCGCTTGTAGAGATGAGGTTTATGCTCTTTAAACCACAAAAGCCTGGCCGGAGCGGTCATGGCAGACGGCCAGTGGCCGGAAATTTCATACATTTCCGGGCCGAAGTTTTCATGCAGCCACTTCCCTTGCACTTCGCCGCGGAAGTCTATATTTGGGCCGGCATAAATCTCTTGGCCCCCCTTATCAATAATAACTACGCCTTCCCGCTGGCTGGTCGAGGTGACGCCAATGACCTGATTCGGATCTATGCCGGCCTTGGCCAGCGCACCCCGGGCCACTCGAGATAGAATTTCCCAAAAGTCCGCAGGGATAAACTCCCGGATTTCCTTGTTTTCATAAGGTGTCACGTAATTCCATTCACAATAATCGACGGCTGCCAAAGATCCCTTAAGATCGAAAATGCTGCAGCGGCCCGCGCCTGTTCCCGCATCAAATACAAGCAAATACTTATCCCGCACAAAATCCCTCCTTTCGCCCTATTTTTAGTTCAAACAATGAACTTCGGTTTTTCGCCTTTGACAAATCTAATCAAATCAGCAGTTATTATGGCTGAATGGTGGTCTATTACTTCATCTGTGGCCCCGCCGATATGGGGTACCACAAAGGCATTATCGAGTTTGAGGAAGGGATGATCGGGATTAAGGGGCTCTTCATCGAAAACATCGAGAGCTGCTCCTGCAATCCGCCCCTCTTCCAAGACTCTGACAATGTCAGCTTCCTTAGTAATCTTGGAGCGGGCGGTGTTGATAAAATAGGCACTTTCCTTCATTGAGCTCAACAGCTCGTAATCGATCATCCCTTCTGTTTCCGGCGTTACCTTACAGTGCACCGAAACAAAATCAGCTGTGGCAAACAGTTCCTTAAGGCCGACCAGGGCAATGTTGTGCCCGGCGGCGCAGTCTTTGTCAATATAAGGATCGTAGCAGGCCACTTCCATGTTAAAAGCCTGTGCCAGCTTAGCTACCTTGAGGCCGATTGCCCCCAGGCCAACTAAGCCCAGGCGTTTGCCGTAAAGTTCAAAACCGCGGAATTTGATATAACTCATCTCATCGTCTGCGCTCCACTTGCCTGCCTTCATATAGTTGTGGGCTTTTGTAATGTGGCGGGCCAGCTCGCCCATTAGAAAAAACGTCAATTCGGCAACCCCTATCGCGTTACGGCCCGGTGTGTATAAAGGGATGATTCCTTTTTCTTTGGCGTACTCCGCATCGATGTTAAAGGGCGTTCCCCGCACGGAGCCGATGACTTTAAGGTTTTTGCCCGCATCAATGACTTCTTTGTCGGCAAACTCCATTTCGCTGATGAAAATATCTACATTCTTGATTTTTTCTAAAAGTACATCTCTGCTCATTGGTTCACCGTCTACACCCCAGCCGGCCAACTCCACCTCCATGTGTTCAGCCAGGCGGTCGTAAGAGCTTTGCGAAAAAGGTGCTGTAATTAGTGCTTTCATGCCTGTCACCTCTTAACTGAATTTTATAATTGCCTTTAAGGTCTCGCCCCCGTAGAAAAGATCGCACGCTTTTTGCATTTTTTCCAAGGGGAATGTGTGTGTAACCAGCTTATTGATGTCTTGAAAGAAACCGTCTTTCATCAGCTCCATGTTTTCGTAGTATTCCTTGACGGGAAAGTACCAAGAGCGGACGAAAGTTAAGTCTTTCAACCTCATCTCCAAATCGATCTGCAGCTTAAATTCATCAGGTTGTTCGCCCAGGCCTAAAACGGTACCGCCAAAGCGGGCCGCTTTTACTGCCTGCTCTAAAGTTGCCGGCCGTCCCACTGCTTCTACGACAAGATCCACGCCTGAATTCGCAGTGTTTTCCCTGATAAATTCAACAACATCGTGTTTGGCCGCATCGATGGCGACTGCGCCGAACTCGGCAGCTTTTTCCAACCGGTAGGCGGAAACATCGCTGGCGAAGATTTTTTCCACGCCGAGGGATTTCAAGATGATTACTGTTCCTAAGCCTACGGTGCCGCAGCCGATGACAGCGGCTGTTTTTGCCTTTTTGGCGCCGGCGAGACGCAGGCCGTGATAAGGAGTCCCTAAAGTATCTAAAAGTAAGACTCCCTCAGCAAAAGATAAGCTGTCATCTAAGGGCAGTGCATTTTGTGCATCAACCAGCAGATATTCCGCAAAGCCGCCGGGATAGGCCCAGCCCATATTCTCCTTTTCCGGGTAGGCTTGGCAGGCTGTCGTTAAGCCCGCTTTGCAGGCCTCGCATTCACCGCAAAAGCCCGTTAAATAGCCGACGACCCTCTCCCCCAATTTAACGTTTGTTACCCCGTCGCCGAT
The DNA here is from genome assembly GCA_041936745.1 of Candidatus Darwinibacter acetoxidans. Classification (GTDB taxonomy): domain Bacteria; phylum Bacillota; class Limnochordia; order Darwinibacteriales; family Darwinibacteriaceae; genus Darwinibacter; species Darwinibacter acetoxidans_A. The sequence continues at coordinate 17,011 of JBHGWS010000135.1, read as the reverse complement.
CTCGCTGACCACACCGGCGGCCTCATGGCCTTGGTGGTGGTGGAAGCCCGCTAGGTATTGGGGCCGCTCGGACCCGCAGAGCCCGCAGGCTTTAACTTCTATAACGACCTGGCCCGGGCCGGCCTTCGGTTTTTCTTTTCTTTCAAGCGCCACCTTTTTATTACCTAAAAATCGCGCCGTTTTCATTTCCATGGTTTCCCTCCATTCTGGTTGTCACTTGTTCATTTCAGCAGAATTTTATTCAGGATAAGGTTTGCCGAGTGCGGCAGGTGCTACGGCCCGCCCGACAAAGCCGGCTAATACTACAATTGTTAAGATATAGGGAAAGGCGATTAAGACATCTTTGGGGATGGGCCAGCCCAACACTTGGCCCGCCATCTGCAAAGCTTCCGCAGCACCAAACATCAGGCAGGCGGCGAAAGCTTTGCCCGGGGACCATTTCCCGAAAATCATAGCCGCCATGGCGATAAAGCCCCGGCCGGCAGTCATCTGATTTGTAAACATGCCAAGCTCGCCGATGGAGAGATAAGCACCGCCAATCCCCGCTAAAACGCCGCTTAACACTACGCAGACGTAGCGTACCGCATTCACATTGATGCCCGCTGTTTCCGCCGCCATGGGATGTTCACCAACAGCCCGCACCCGGAGGCCGAACTTCGTTTTAAAAAGTACAATGTGCGCCAGGGGGACCAAAAGAAGGGCCAGGTAAACGAAAATATCCAAGCCGTTGAGGACATCGCCTAAAAAGGGCACTGACTTAAGAAAGGGAAAATTTAACGGCTTAACCTTGGCCACCATGGGTGAGCGGCCCGCTTGGTTCCAAAGCTCCAGGAGCAAATAGCCTAAAAGCCCCACAGAAAGCATATTGATTGCCGTACCGACAACCACTTGGTTTGCCTTGTGATTGATGCTGACGTAAGCTAAAATCAAGGCCATTAAGCCACCTGTGAGCATTGCCGCAATAACTGACAACAGTATGTTACTGGTGTAATAGGAACCGAAGACGCCGCCAAACGCCCCTGCCAGCATGATGCCTTCCAAGGCCAAGTTAATTATCCCCGATCTTTCGGAGAAAGTGCCGCCTAAAGCCGCGAAGATGAGCGGAGTTGCCATGCGCAGCGTCGTGTTGATTAATGTAATGCAAATCTGGTAAATTATTTTACTCACCTCCGGGCAGTACAGCCTCTTGCGCTTTAAATTTCCTTCTAAGGCCCGCAAGCAGGTTTTTAAACGAAAATCCCGCAACTGCGAAGAAAATGATGATGGCTTGAATGATTTTGACTAAATCTTTACTGGTCCCCGCAACGGTCTGCATGTTGACGGAGCCCGCTTTTAAAGCACCAAAGAGGAGCCCGGATAAGACAACTCCCAGGGGGCTGCCGCCGCCTACTAAAGCAACTGCTATCGATTCGAAGCCGTAGCCCGGTGAAAACTGGTCATAAACCCGGTAATGAAGCCCCAAGATTTCAACTCCCCCCGCCAAACCCGCGATAGCACCGCTGATCAGCATGCTCGTGATTATTGTCCGGTCAATTTTAATGCCTGAGTACTCTGCGGCATGGGCATTTAAACCAACAGCCTCCACGCCGTATCCGTATTTTGTGTAGCGAAACATATACCACAGGATGGCAGCGGTCAGCAGTGCAAAAAGAATCCCTATGCTTAACCTGGTGCCGGTGATTAAAATGGGCAGCCTTGCCGTCGGCAAAATGCGCGGCGAAGCGGCAATATTCGCCCCGGGAGCCTTCAGCGGCCCATTCAATAAATAAGCGGAGACCCGAAACGAAATGTAGTTCATCATGACCGTAATGATAACTTCATGGGAACCCCTTTTGGCCTTCAGGTAGCCGGGCAAAAAAGCCCACAGTGCACCGGCAGCCATTCCCGCCGAGAGAGATAATGTGACGTGTAAAAACGCCGGCATATTTTTCAAGTAGATGCCTACTGCACCCGCGGCCAGCGCACCCACTATCATCTGCCCTTCCACGCCAATGTTTAAAAGGCTCGCTTTGAAAGAAAAAGCTACCGCCAAGCCCAAAAGCATTAAAGGTGTTGCGCTTAAAAGAGTTTCCGAAATATTCACTTCGCCCACGAAGGCACCGGTAAACAGCGTGGAAAACACAAACACCGGATTGTAGCCTGTCAAAAGGAGCAGTGCTGCGATGATACAGAATGAAATAATTAAAGACGACAGCATTGTCAAAAGCGGTTCCGTTTTTTCACGGGTCAAGAAGTGCCTAAAAGTGTTCTTTTTTTCAGCTGCTGCTTTGGAACAGTTCATTCCCTCACCCCCGCCATAAGAAGGCCTAAATTGTCGGTTGTTGCATCTGCTGCGTCCATTTCACCAACAAAGCAGCCGTCATACATAACATAAATCCTGTCACAAAGCTGCATAATTTCATCCAATTCCATGGATACAAGCAAAATACCCTTGCCCTTGTCCCGCTGTTCAATCAACTGCCGGTGGATAAATTCGATGGCCCCCACATCCACACCCCTGGTCGGCTGGGCCGCAATCAAGAGATCGGGGTCCTTATCGATCTCCCGGGCGATAATCACTTTTTGCTGATTGCCGCCGGACAGCCCACCCGCTCTGGCCTCCGCGTGAGGTGCCCTGATGGAATAGCGTTCAATTAATTCAGTAATCCGCTTGCGGGCTTTTTGGTAATCGATCACCGGTCCTTTAAAGAATTGCTTGTCGCCCAAATTCCCCATTAATAGATTTTGCGTGAGTGAAAAATCCAAGATCAACCCGTGTTTATGCCTGTCTTCCGGGATGTGCCCCAGGCCCGTTTTGTAAGCTGTTTCCGGATCACAGCCCGTAATATCCTGTCCGCAGAGCTTAATTGTCCCACAAGTCGGCTGCCTCAGCCCGGCCAGGCACTCGATCAATTCAGTCTGGCCGTTACCGTCAACTCCGGCAATACCGACAATTTCTCCCCGCCTGACTACCAAATCAATTCCCTTCAGTGCAGGTGTGCCCCGCTCATTTTCCGCCTGCAGGTTGTTCACCGCAAGAACCACTCCCCCGATGCGGGGAGGGTCCTTGTGGCATACTAATTCTACAGGCCTGCCAACCATCAACCGAGCCAGCTCTTGGTGGTCGACTTCTTTTGTCTTGACTGTTTTTATAAATCGGCCGTCTCTTAAAACGGTTACTCTATCGCTGATATCTTTGATTTCTTTGATTTTGTGGGTTATGAAGATTATGGTGTGGCCGGAGTTTTTCAGGTTGTTGAGAATTTCGTACAGCTCCCCTACTTCCTGCGGCGTCAAAACAGCCGTCGGTTCGTCGAGAACAATGATCTTTGCTTTCCTGTACAGTATTTTTAAGATCTCCACCCTCTGCTGAATACCAACGGATATATCCCGCACATAGGCTTGGGGGTCGACCCTTAGGCCGTGTTGCTTGGATAAATCTTTAATCACTTGGTCGGCAAGTTTTGCGGCCAACAGCCCGTTTTTTTCAATTTCCTGCCCCAAGATAATGTTTTGAGCCACCGTCAATGTAGGTATGAGCATAAAATGCTGGTGAACCATGCCTATCCCGGCTTGGACGGCTTCCCTGGAATTGCGAAACGATTTCAATTCACCGTTAATACGAACTTCTCCTGCGTCAGGCTGATAAAGACCGTACAGAATGTTCATCAGAGTAGATTTCCCGGCTCCGTTTTCGCCCAAAATGGCATGGATTTCCCCGGTTTCTACCTGCAGGTCGACCTTGTCGTTAGCTAATACTTTAGAGAATCGCTTAGTGATGCCTCGCATGTCTACCGCTAAACTCAAAGTATAGTCCCTCCCAGTCTTTGGTGAGTAGAATTAGATTTGTCTATTTAGAAGGGGCAGCAAAGCTTTTTAGCTCGTTGAGATTGCTCGGCACCACAACTTCGCCGTTCAGTACTCTTTCCTGCCAGTATTCAACTTCTGCCAGCACCTCTTCAGGCAGTAAATCGCCTGTCGTAGCCAGGGCCATACCGCCTTCCGGCAGGCCGTGAGAGAGAACTTCGCCGGAAAACCTACCGTTTTCCCTTAAAATTGCAAAAGCTTCATAGATACTCATATCAACTGCTTTGACAACGGAAGCCAAAACATTTTTCGGTGCCAGGTGGTTTTGATCGGAGTCGCTGCCGATGACATAGAAACCTTCGCCTTTTTCTTCCGCTGCATGGATAACCCCTAAGCCCGATTGGCCGCCCACGGCAAAGATAATATCGATACCGAAATTGTATTGGGTGAGGGCCAACTGCTTGCCTTTATTGGGATCGTTGAAGTCTTCAATGAAGGTCACAACAACTGTGCAGTCGGGATTTACCGTTTTAACGCCTGCCTCAAAGCCAACACGCCATCTTTCCACCGGCGGGACATCCATGCCGCCGATAAAGCCCACTCGATTGCCCTTAGTCATCAAGCCTGCGGCAACCCCGGCTAAAAATGACCCTTCCTGCTCGCGGTAAAGCACGGATAAAACGCTGTCGCCTTGGGCAACACTGTCGATCATAAGAAAGTTGGTGTTTGGCCTGCGGTCCGCAACGTCCTCGATGGCATCTTCCAACAACGACCCGACAGCTACAATCATGTCGTAATCTAAATCTGCCAAACGGAGTAAATTTGTGACGTACTGTGTCATTTCCGTTGATTCCACAACCGAAATTTGCGTACCGAATTCTTCTTCCAATCTTTTAAGGCCCGCCCAAGCGGTGTCGTTGAAACTCTGATCTCCCAAGCCCGCGGCATCTGTAACCATAGCCGCTTTGAATTTCTGATCGGCGGCAAAAGCAGGGCCACTTGCGAATAAAGCTGCAGTCAATACTACAGCGCAGACTGCTAAAACTGAACTGAGACATTTCTTTCTTGTCATTTTGTAATGACCTCCTCTTCGGATCTGATAGCTGATAGATTTTAGTTTTTATTCAGTTAGTGCCGAAACTTACGCCTCGCCTCCTTTCTTCTACCCTGTTTTCTCAGTCTCACCGGCAGCATTTTTTTCTGCATCGATTACCGCTTGTGCCGTTATTTCGTCAGTGACCAGGCAGTTGATGAATCTACCCCGCAGAGCGCCGACAATTGCCCGGGTTTTCTCGATGCCGCCCGCAACACCGATGGTCAAAGGAATGTGTCTTAGATCTTCCAGGCTCAGGCCGATCACGGTGTCTTCCAGAGCAGAAATGTGGATGGGCTCGCCGGCCGAATCAAAGTACCTGCTGAAAATCTCCCCGGCGGCATTTTTTTCTTTAATTAGCTTCTTTATCTCCACCTGCATTGATTCTTTATACTGAGAGATAACCCCACCGTCGGGATTTTGGCCGATGTAGCCGATGCCCACAACAGCTAAATCGCAGGATTTCAGTGTTTTGAGGTCTTTTTTAACGCTTTCATCTTGTAAAATCAAATCGCGCATCTGCCGCGTTTCCAGCTTATAAGGCAGGTTTAACAACCTGGGAGTGGCCTTTAAGGCCAAGGCAATTCTCATTGCCACCTCCTGCGCCCCCTTATCACCAAAAACCGACAGGCCGCCCACAATATTGCCAACAGTGATGTCCAGTTCGTTCCCTTCTAAAAACGGCGGAATTTTAGAAACAGTGTTGCCCCAAGAAGCCGCCAGGTGATCACCCGGTTGGGCAACCTTCAGCAGAAGCTCCGCTCCGCCCTGCGCCAAGTTTTTCACATTTGTATCGAAGTCTGTAGAGCTTCTTACCACGACAACATGTTTTAGGTTGAATATATCTTTTAAAGCTGTCTCTAACAGAGCCGGATTCCGATATTCCGATTCGACCCGAATCTCCACGATGTGAGAATCCACTGCAGCTTTCAATCGCCTATGTACCTGCAGCCTGGACATGTTTAACATTTGCCCTATTTCTTCCTGAGTATAGCCGTCTTCGTAATAAAGGATCGCGATCTTGGTCATTAAGACATGTTCACTGTTATACATTTTTATCACCTCATTTCTCATCTTGAACTTTTGTTCATCTATGTGAAATTTAGTTTGTCTGTGTTTCATTATATAGGCCGGGCTTTATATCGTCAACATATTTTCCGGGATTTCCTTTACCTTTTCTTATTAACCATCCATAAAAAGCCCAGTCCTAAGCCCTTTAGCGCCGATTGTTAATTATACAAAAAAACGGCCCCGCAGGGCCGCCGCTGATAAAAGCAGTCTTAATTATGCTTTAGTTTATTATAAACAGCATCCCACTTTGGGAAGTGCCGCCTGAGGGAGACGGGCCGAAAGTCTTCCCTGCGCACAAGCACATGGACGGTAGTACCGGTCACGCAAAGCTGGCCGCCGCTTAGAATTTCGTAACCGTAAGTAATTCTCAGCCCATCGTAGGCTTCAACCCAGGTTCGAACCAGTGCCTCTTTGCCGTAACGAGCGGGCCGGTGAAAACTGGCCGCCACTTTTAAAACCGGGGAAACAAACCCTTCTTCTTCCAAGCGGAAATAGTCAAGGCCGATGCTGTCTAAAAGAGCGGTGCGGCCAACCTCAAACCAGATCAGATAATTGGCGTGGTACACAACACCCATCTGATCCGTCTCCGCATAACGCACCTCAATTGGGATTTCAATAACTTTCACTGCTTTCCATCCTTTCTTTTTGTGTCCGGCTGTTTAAGTAATTTACCACCACAAGGCCTAAGGCTACTAAAAACAGAGCGAGGAAAACAGCCGGTGTAAAATGTTCAGCGGGCAAAAAGAATGCCGAGAGGATTGCCCCGGAAACGGGGATTAAAAAGCGGTATAAAGTTATCTCCCCCGCTTTGTTGTAACGCAGGAGAGTGTACCAGATTGAAAAGGCTACCGCCGATAAAAAAGCCGAGTAGATTAAGAGGCCCCAAAAAAGGGGAGTGGTTGCCAACTGGCCCGAATGATAACCGGGAGCGGCTGTCAAAAGTAAAAGCAGGGAGCCGAATAAGAGCTGGTAAGCGTTGATTAAAATTGGCTGTAGTTTCTGCGACAGCCTCTTGGCCTGAAAGGTGCCAAAAACACTGGCGAAACCGGAAAGCAGTAAAAAGCCTTCTCCCCTGAAACTGAAATCCCAACTGATGCCGCCCGGGCCCGACTCCCAATTAACGAACACGATCCCCGCAATCCCCGTCAAAAGGCCAATTGCTTTGCCAAAAGAGAGTTTGTCGTCGGCGTATAAAAAATGGGCAAAGATAACGACTAAAAAATTACCGGCGGAATTGATAATTGCCGCCTTGATCCCGCCTGTGTAAGCTAAGCCGTTGTAGAAAAAGTAATACTGCAGGCCCGTCTGCCCCAGGCCCAATAAAATTAAAGGCAGGATCATTTCTTTTTTTACCCGCCAGCTTAATTTCAGGGCGAATTTAGCAAAAATGAATAATAAAACGGCGGCTGAGAAAAAGCGCATACCCGCCAGTAAAAGCCGGCTTGCTTGATCCTCCCCCGCCAACTGCAGTTCTTCGTAGGTCACTTTTAAGACCGGGAAAGCACTTCCCCATAAAATACAGGCAATAACTGCCATGAAAGCAACAAAATATTTATTACGCCAAATCGTCGTTTTCACCAACCGTTTCATCCACCTTTTCTATAATCGCAGCCGACTGCGGTAAAACCTTGTTCAGAAATACTGCTACTATTTGAGGATCGAGCCTTTTGCCCGCCCAAGCCGCAAGTTTACGGGCGGCTTCAGCCGGGCTTAATTTCGCTTTGCCGGTAGTCAAATCGTCATAAGCATCAACTACGGCGATAATCCTGGCCTGCAGCGGTATTTCCTTGCCCCGAAGCCCTTTCGGGAAACCGGTGCCGTCAAAGTGTTCATGATGGGCTAAGACATGCCAGGCCGTCTGATCCATGTTTTTAGCCCCCCGCAGGATGCGGTAGCCTAATTCGGGATGCCTCATAATTTCCCGCTTTTCTTTTTCACTCAAGGGTTCCTCTTTATGCAGAATGCGCTCGTCGATGGCAACCTTGCCGATATCGTGCATTAAACCGGTAGTGTATAGATCAGCGGCCTTTTCCGCTGGTAAACCTAAAGCTTCACCTACGGCTTGGCTGAGCTTGGCCACCCGGTAAGAATGCTCTTTTTCCCCTTTGCTTTTTTCAAACAAGGTGTTGATGATAAAATCGACCATGTCCTGTTCGGGACTGGTTAAGATTTTTTGCGAGTACATGCGCTCTTCCGCGGCATTAAAGACATCCGTCATATTCTGAGACGCCTTTTCTTTCACACCAACGCCTAGAGAAACCGAAAGTTGAATTGAATGTACTATCTCTTCTTTCACCATTTTTTCAATTTCCGCCACTAAACCCGACGCTTCAGCTAAGGCCGTGTTAGGCAGCAGGCAGGCAAATTCGTCGCCCCCCAAGCGCGCTATAATCCCCCGCTCGCCTATGGCCGACTTGAGAATCTGGGCAATCCTGATTAACAGCTGATCGCCCACCGCGTGGCCGAAGGCGTCATTAGCCAGTTTAAGGCCGTTCACGTCAGCTACGATAATGCTTAAAGGCAGGTAGCTTTGCTGATCAAAGCGTTCCATCTCTCTGGAAAACGCCCGGCGGTTAAAAACCCCCGTGAGGTGATCATGGTAGCTGAGGTACTCAATTTCACTGCGGTGCCGCACCGCGTCCGAGACGTCCCGAAACACAATTACAGCACCGCGCACAGCGCCACCCCGATCCAAAATGGCAGCGGCTGTGGTTGTTACGACAGCGGAAGAGCCCGTTTTGGAAGCCAAACGCTGTTGGCCTATCTCTAAAGTTTTCTCCGTATACATTACCTGTTCGGCTAAGTCAGCATGCTTGCCGGGAAAGATCTCGTAATAGTAGCGGCCGATGGCGGAACCTTCCAGCCAACCGGTGAGTTTTTCCGCCACCGGGTTAATCATCACAACTTGAGCAAAGGCATCTGTGACGATCACACCGACGCCTACCGAAAGCAGTGTTGTCCGCAGCAGATCTTTTTCTTCCGACAGCTGGCCTTCTACATCCTGCAGTTTTCTGTACTGTTCCGCCAATTCATCTGTCGTAGCCGTTAATTGTTCTACGGCCGCTTGTAGTTCTTCATTAGCGTGATGCAAGTTTTCCTGGCTTTTAAGCAGCCGATTATTGGCCCTGCTCAGATCAGCCGTCTTCAGCCGGACTATGCGCCTAAGGGCGAAAGCCCAAATCAGGCTGACCAGGGCGGCCGTGCCCAAAACGGCTGTTAAAAGCAAATGGCGGGGCCTTTCGCCAACGTTCGGCGGTTTCTCGTAAGGCCCTAACCATTTATTGTACAGCTCGTCGTATCTGTTTGAGGATTTAACTTGGCGTAAGCCCCTTTCCAATTCCGCTAAGAGGGCTTTCTCCTCCCGTGGTACAATGAAACTGTAGTCAAAAGGAGCCAGGTGCAGGCCGTTAGCCTGCACGTTTGCCAGCTTTTCCCGCTCTATGGCGTAGTGGGCCGGAATTGTAACCACGGCGGCGTAATCGGCCTCGCCCAAAGCCAGCAGATGGAGGGCCTCACTGATACCGGGCACCATTACAAAATCGATGTTTAAATCCAGCTCCCGCAGGTAGTGGTAAACAATGTCGTCGTTTTGCACCGCAACCGCCTGCCCACCCAGATCCGCCACACTGCCAACTGCCATGCCTTTGCGGCTGAAAATATCGCCGCTGGCCACAGAGTGACGGGTTGTAAAACCGTATTCCTCCCCCCGCTTGGGCGTATAAAACATGCCGCTGATAAAATCAATTTCACCGCGGGAAAAACGCTCCATGGTTTCCGGCCAGGGAGCCAGGCTGATTTCAATTTCCCAGCCTAAAGCATCCCCTACCGCCCTCGCCAATTCGATATTAAACCCTGCGGGCTGCCCGTCTTCCCCATAAAAGGCAAAGGGGGGGTATTGGTAGCCGTCGCCGGCTATCACCCGCCTGCGCGGGGCACTCGAAGCCCCGGCCGAGATTAAAAAGCAAATCAAAAGCACGCTTAAAACCAAAGAAGTACCTTTCAATGTTCCGCCCCCCCGGCTTTGGAACCGCTTTTTTTGCTAACCCCCGCTGCCCCTCTATTTTACAAAGTCTTCTGCCAAATGGTATAAAAGGCGGACCCCTACCCCCGTAGCGCCTTCAACCGTGTAATCCAAATTCTTGCTCGTATAGGCAGTGCCGGCGATATCTAAGTGAAGCCACGGTGTTTCCTGGACGAACTCTTCGATGAAAAGGCCGGCGGTAATAGTACCTGCGGCCCTGCCGCCCGTATTTGCCAGATCGGCGAGAGGTGTTTTGTTCAACTCTCTGTATTCCGGGAAGCTGGGCAGCTGCCAGACTCGTTCTCCGGATTTTTCCGAGGCCGCCTGCAGCTTTTTGTATAAAGCATCGTCGTTCGTTAAAACCCCCGTGGTAGTGTTGCCTAAAGCTACTATGGCAGCACCTGTCAAGGTGGCCACATCTACCACCGCGGTGACTTTTTCTTCCGCAATAATGTAGTGCACCGCGTCGGCCAAAGTCAAACGGCCTTCCGCATCCGTTGAATTAATCAAAATGCTTTTTCCCGCCATTGAGCCTATAACATCACCGGGCCGGTAACCCGCACCGGAAATCAGGTTTTCACAGGCCGCCACCACGGCAACTACATTTAAGGGCAGTTTACGCTGGGCAATGGCACTCATGGCGCCGATTACCGCGGCAGAACCACCCATATCATATTTCATGGTAGGCAAGCTTGTCCCCGGTTTAAGAGAAAGCCCGCCGCTGTCAAAGGTAATCCCTTTGCCCACAAAGCCTAAAATATCTTCGCTGTTTTCCCCGTCGCCAAAGTAACGCATGATAATCAAGCGGGGCCGGTTGGTACTTGCCCTTGCCACCTGCAGAAATGCTTCCATTTTTAAATTTTCAATTGCTTCTTCCTCCAGCACTTCCACGGCAAAGCCGTACTTTTCTCCTGCCCGCTCCGCCTCTTTGGCCAATTGGGCAGGCGTCATAAGATTAGCCGGTTCGTTGACCAAATCCCTCGCCAAGCAGGTAGCGCCGCCTAAAATTTCACCGAGGCCGGCCCCTTCTAAAACCTCATCTTTTCGTTCCGAAAGATACCCGATCTTAAAGGACTTTAAACATTCATCGTTTGGTTTTGACAAATGGCGGTCGAAGCGGTAACTGCCTAAAACCGCCGCTTCCGCCAGCGCACGGGCAACATCCCCCGCCGCCGGTAATTCTTCCTGCCAAGGCCCCGCCGTCAGTTCTTTAATCTTCAGCTTTTCCGCTTCTTTTAAGGCCCTGCCGCAGGCTTTGCGGAACTTTTCCAAGTCCAGATCTTCCGTTTTACCCAGCCCCGCCACAATGAGGCGGCGCAGCCTGCCGGCCTGCAAAAAACTAAAAGAAACGGCCTCGCCGAATTTACCCTCCAGCCCGCTTTCTGAGATAAGATCCCCCACTTCAGCCGCGGGCCACTCAATTTGCGAAATGTTTTCTTCCGTTACAAAAATCACTAAATCTCCCTTGTTTTCCGGCTTATAAACTACCGCTCCTATTTCCAGCATTACCTCATTCCTTTCCGTATCAACCTGGTAATAATTCTTCGACATGCCGCTGCAAAATCCCTTGAGGCGAAAGGCTTTTTCTGGTATACTTTTCTGTGTTGGTAACTTTTGCTATTAAGACGAGGTGGATTATGAAAAAAGGGCATTCACGGACCTTTAAATTAAGGACTCAATTAATTTTGGGCGTCAGCACGATTATTTTTATTGTCGTTACAGCTACTATGATAACCTCGTATTTCGCTGCCAGAAACATCATGCGGGCAGCCCTGGAAAATGCCGGTAAGCTGAGTGCCCGGCAGAATGCGGAAATTATAACTAACTGGCTTGCCGCGGCCGGCAGAGAGCTCGATGCCGTCTCAGGGGCAACTGGGATTAAGGGAATGGTTTGGGAGGAACAAAAACCCATATTGGAAGGCATCCTGGCAGACCACCCTGACTATGAAACCATTTTTGTCGCTGACCTGATGGGAAATGCCCGCACGGTTGAGGGAAATAATTTCTTTCTTGGTGATTCAAACCACTTTCACACCGTCTTGGAAGTTGGGGCAAGTGCCTTTTCCGACCCCCTATTCAGCCCCACAAGCGAAAAACTTATTATCCAACTGGCCCGGCCGATTATGGGCTATGACGGCAAATCCCCGGTCGGCGTTTTGGGCGCCAACCTCAAGCTCGCTTATATCAACGATTTAGTAGAAAACACCCGGATCAACGGGCACGGCCACGGTTGGATCATCGACAAAAACCATCTCACCGTCGCCCACCCCAATAATGAATACGTCGGCACGGATCAGCTGGTGAAAAGCAGCCCCGGGCTGGCAAAAATCGCCGTTAATATGAGTGCAGGCAAAAATGAAACGGAAACTTTTTTACAGGCAGGCAGAGAAATGACCGCGGCATATGCCCCCGTAAGCCTCACCGGCTGGTCTGTAGCCGCCATAGCAGAAACAAAAGCGGTTTTAGCTGATTTAACGGCTCTTCGCAACCGCTTTATACCCACTTTAATCGGGGCGTTAATTGTGGGCGTAGTTTTAGCGGTTTTTTGGGCCAACGTCCTTGCCCAGCCGATTACTGCCTTAAAAGAACAGGCAGAAGCGGCGGCAGACGGTGATTTGAGGAGCAGTATAGAAATTGAGCGGCGGGATGAGATCGGGGCTTTAGGCCGAGCTTTCGCCGCCATGATTACAGCCCTGCGGGATCTCATTGGCGGGATCCAGCTCTCCGTTAATGCAGTACAGAGCCACTCCCAGGAACTTTCCGCCAGCATCCAGGAGTCGGATGCCTCTTTGGGCGAAGTTGCCCAAACCGCGGTGGAATTTGCGGCCACCGCGGACAGTATGAATAACGAAGCGCAGGCAATGTCTCGAGCCGCTGACGGCATCTCCAAGCAGGTTAGGGCCGGCGAAGGCGCCTTAGAGGCGACCATTGCCCACACACAGGAGCTGCGGCTCGATCTAGAAAATTTAGCTTCGCTGCTGAACCGGCTGGCGGCCGGTTCGGCGGAGATTGAAAGGATCATCGGTTTAATTACGGAAATTGCCGACCAAACAAATCTCCTGGCTCTGAATGCATCCATTGAAGCGGCCCGCGCCGGTGAAGAAGGCAGAGGCTTTGCCGTGGTGGCACAGGAAATCAGGGCCCTATCCGATCAGTCGCAAGAAGCCACGTTGAGTATTGCCGCATCCCTGGCTGAAATAAAAGAAGCGACCGAAGCCGCCCTAGCGAAAATGAGCAAGACCGCTGCTAAATCCCAAACCACGGCGGATGTGGTAGAGGCCAGCAGCACTACTTTACGCCAAGCCTTAACGGCTATCGCAGAGCTGGCGGCTAATATCCAAAACATCATTAGGGGTATTGCGGCCCTAAACGAAGGCAGCCAAGCCACAGCGGCGATGACGGAAGAACAAGCAGCCGTTTTACAGCATATCGGCGGTTCGGCGCAGGAGTTGAATAATCTGGCTGACAGGCTGGAAGAGATGGTGCGGCGTTTCAGGCTGCAGTAAAAAGCCCGGGGCAGGCCCGGGTTTTTTACAGTTTAAAGATTATGCCGATAACGGCACTGCCTAAAATGAAGGCGATGGGATGAACTTTAGGGAACCTTTTGATCAAAATTATTAAAAGGCCAAATAAGAGTAAGGCGGGCAGGCGGAAAAAGCTTAAAAGCCGGCCCGTCTGCCGGAAGAGGTCGACATTGAACAGGGATAAGACCACCACTTCAAACATTGCACCTGCAATCAGCCCGGCCGTGGCCGCCCGCAGAGCGTAAAAACCCCTTTGGACAGCGAGTGAGCTTTGAAAGCGCTGCATAAAATAAGCAATGGCAATAATCACTAAAATCGAGGGGAAAACCAAAGATAACGTCGCTGTTATCCCACCTAAGACCCCCGCGGCATTGTAGCCGGCAAAGGTAGACATGTTGACGCCGATGGGCCCGGGGGTGCTTTCGGAAATGGCGATCATGTCCATTAAATCTTTCATGCTAAACCAGTCGTAACGCTGAGTCATTTCCCTTAAAAAAGGCAGTGTGGCAAGGCCGCCGCCGACGGAAAAAAGGCCCGTTTTGAAAAATTCTTTGAATAAAACAAGCAGTATCACGGCCGCCCCGCCTCCCTTCTTTGCACTATATTACCTAAAATGAAAGAAACGAGCACGACCAGGAGGGGCGAAATATTTAAAAAGGCGATGGCCAGAAAAGTAAGCAGTGTCCAAATAAGGGTGAAAGCATCGACAACGCCCACTTTAGCCAAACGTGAAATGGAAAAAGAAACCAAAGCAACCACGGCTACCCTGATGCCGCCGAAAGCGTGCTGCAGCAGAGCAAGCTCCATGTATTGGTTTAAAATGGTGGCCACCAGCAGGATAATGATCAGTGACGGCAGCACCAGGCCAAAAGTGGCCAAAAAAGCACCCGGAATGCCTGCTTGGAAAAAACCGATGAATGTTGCCGTATTAACGGCGATAATCCCCGGGGTGCTTTGGCCGATGGCGTAGTAGTCCAGCAGCTCTTCTTCTGTAGCCCAGCCTTTTTGATCGACTACTTCCCGCTGCAAAAGTGGCAGCATGGCGTAACCGCCGCCAAAAGTGAATAAGCCCAGCTTAAAAAATGTGATGACTAACTCCAGCAAAATGCGCAACTAAAAACCCTCCTCTGAAACTTCTGCCTCCGCTGTTACATTTACTGTTTCTTTTTACTGAACTTAAGGCAGTTCATTACCCGCGGCAAGATAAATCTCGTACCATTCCCGCCTCGTAAGCTCAACCAGGTAGGCTTGACTGATTTTTTTAAGCCTTAAAGGATTAGTTGTCCCCACGATAGGCTGAATCCCCGCAGGGTGGCGCATGATCCAAGCGGTGACGATGGCCTCTTTGGAGACCTCTTTTGCCGAGGCGATTTCTTCTAATTTTTCGTTAAGAGCGGCAAACTGCGGGTTGGCGAAAAAGACACCTTCAATAAAGCCGTGTTGGAAAGGGGACCAAGCCTGAATTGTAATTCCCCGCAAGCGGCAGTATTCCAAGACCCCGCCGTCTCGATTAACGGCGCCGGCATTAATTAAATTTACATTGATGCCCGCATCAACCATACTCGTATGCACCGGGCCAAACTGAAGCTGGTTGAAGGCCAGTTTCTGCTTGGCAGATCTGCCAAGCAGTTCCATCTGCAGCGGATTATGGTTGCTGACTCCGAAATAGCGGACTTTTCCTTCCCCCTGCAGTTTATCAAAGGCCGCCGCCACTTCATCGGGCTCCATTAGTGTATCGGGCCTGTGTAAAAGTAAAATATCGATGTAATCTGTTCCCAGCCTTTTTAAACTTCCTTCAACCGAATTTAGGATATGTTTTTTGGAAAAGTCATAAAACCCGGGCCGAATGCCGCATTTAGTTTGAATCACTACCTCTTCTCTGAGAAGATTCGCCTTCTTTAGAGCTTTCCCAAATACTTCTTCTGATTTTCCCCGGCCGTAAATATCGGCATGATCGAAAAAATTAATGCCCAAAGCTGTGCTGGTTTCTAAAAGCCTGGCGGCCTCTTTTGGCGGCAGGCTGTGCAGGCGCATACAGCCGTGCACTATTTGCGGCTCCTGCAGTTTTTCTAAAGGCATTAAAAAAACCCCCTTAGGAAAGTTTTTGCCCACAGCGGGGGCAGTAGTTGTATTCATCTTTAACGGCAGTAAAGCAGGTTGGGCAGCGTTGAACAGTATCCGCTACTTGTAATTCACTTAAATCGACTCTCTCCCCCCTTTCCATCCTCTTACCCATTTCAGAAGGCAGATTCACAATTTGCCCGCAGCAGCGGGTTTGGCCGAAATAGCGGATGTCCCAACGCCACAAGGGGATGAAGAAAAAATGAAAGTACTTATAGCTTTTTAATACTGTAAACTGATCCAAAGCCCCACAGGCAGGGCAAATTTCGCCCCGCCTGACAGCAATTGTTTTTGTTTTGGGCCTGATGCCAAAGATTCCAACAAAAAACATCCAACCATCTCCTAATCACCGGCGTTAATCATCTCCAGCTTATCCTCGGGCGTCGGCGGCTTGCTGTCACCGTGCTGCACTTGCGCCATGGTATAAAAAGCGATGGCCATGAAAACTGCCGCGTAGGGGAACAAAGTCCGGTAATTGACATATTCCAAAAAAAAGCCGGAAAGGACCGGTGTCACAATTTGAGCCGACATGGAAGCAGTGTAGTAGTAACCGGTAAATTTACCCACGTCCGCGCCTTTCGCCATTTCTACCACCATGGGGTAGGAGTTGACGTTAATAGCTGCCCAGCCAAAGCCGATTAAAACCAACAGTATGTTCAAAAAGGGCGTGTAAGACGTAAAGAAATAGGCGATGGTAAAGGAGACAAACATTGTGGCAATGCCGCCCAAAATAGTTATTTTGCGGCCGATCTTAGAAGCAATAAACCCGGCAGGGACAAAAGCGATTACTGCGGCAATTGTGGCCAGCATCAAGGTTGTGGCAAACCCGCCCCCTTCCATCCCCAGAAAGTCTTGGGCATATTTAGAAAAGGCAGTCGTAACCGCATTGTAGGACATGAACCAGAAAAAGATCGACAGCAGGATTAAAATAAAACTGCGCCTGAGGGCAGGTTCCATTTTTCCGCCTGCGGCCGGTTTTTCCTCTGCCTCCTCTTCTGCGGCCATTTCACCGGCAATTTTTCTTTCATCGATTGTTAAATACAAAACGACTACAGCAGCAACCATTAAGCCTGCCACGATGGCAAAAAGAGAAAAGTAATCCGGTTTCCCCGCAGCAGGTACTAAAATTGCAATCAAAGCCAAGGAAAACACGGCGCCCAAAGCACCCATCAGGTTGATGATCCCGTTCGCTTTCGAGCGCAGGGGTTTTGGTGTTACATCGGGCATTAAAGCAACAGCAGGCGAGCGATATGTACTCATAGCGACTAAAGTAACCAACAAGGCGATGACAAACAAAGGCAGATTAACCAAGTTATCCGCAATAGGCAGCAGCAGCATGGAAACCACCGCGGCTGCGGTACCCCCTAAGATGAAGGGCATGCGCTTGCCCAGCCT